>JAWRIJ010000053.1:0-5269 GCA_040307975.1 Oscillospiraceae bacterium
GCTCGGCGCGCTCTCGCTCGCACTGGGTATTGCGGTTCAGAACTTCCCCGAGGGCGCGATCATCTCCATGCCGCTGACGGCGGAGGGCGTAAGCCGCCGCCGCGCTTTTTGGTACGGCACGCTCTCCGGCGCGGTGGAGCCGCTCGGCGCGCTGCTGACGATCCTGTTCGCGCGGCTGGTCGTGCCGGCGCTTCCCTATCTTCTGAGCTTCGCTGCCGGAGCTATGATCTACGTTGTGGTGGAGGAGCTGATCCCCGAGATGTCGGAGGGCGAACACTCCAACGTCGGCACAGTGCTGTTCGCGGCGGGCTTTACGCTGATGATGGCGCTCGATGTGGCGCTGGGGTGAAAGGGCGCTCGCACCTGCTTCGGAGATCTCGCCGCAATGGGCGAAGAAGTCTGATATTTTTTCTGAATGAGATGCAGCTTCGTTTCCAAATAACCGTTTGCACAACGAAGACCAAGGTGTTACAATTAAATAGCAGTGGAAAGGCGGACGTCATTCCCTTTGACAAACGGCAAAGCTTTTTCGGGAAGTATTTTGGATAAGGAGAGAACTGCTGTGAACAAAAAGGCTTTGATCATTTCCACCAGTCCCCATAAGGGAAGCAACTCCGACGCGCGGGCAAAAAACGGCCTGGAGGGCTGGATCGAATGCTTTCCCAAGGCGCGCCTCGCGGGCAGCGTATTCGGCGGCGGCGTCACCGGCACGGGCGAAATACAGGGCAAGAGCGCAATGAAAGAAGCCTACGAAATGGGCAAAGGTGTGTAAATGAAAACAATCGTTACGCTGATATTGGCGGGGCTGATGATGCTCAATTCATCCTGCGCGCACACAAACCCGACGGCGGTGGGAGCGGACGCCGAAAGCGACGCCGCGGCGGAAGCGGAAGCTGCGGCGCTTGCGCAGACGGAGCCGGAAAAGCAGGAGGATGGAGAGATTGAGGCAAGCGGTATAATTGAGCTGCGAATCGGCGATGCGACGGTTTCCGTCGCCTGGGAGGACAACGAATCCGTGACTGCGCTGCGGGAGCTTCTTGCGAGCGGCGCGCTTACGGTGCGAATGTCCATGTACGGCGGGTTCGAACAGGTCGGTTCACTTGGGACAAGCCTGCCGAGGAACGATGTGCAGACCACCACGAGCGCGGGAGATATTGTGCTCTACTCCGGCAACCAAATCGTTATCTTTTACGGCTCCAATTCCTGGGCGTACACTCGCCTCGGAAAGATCGAAGATCTATCCGCGCAGGAGCTGGAAGACTTGCTTGGCAACGGTGACGCTACGGTTGTGCTATCACTGAAATAAGAGCCCGTGCGCCGCGAGCCGGTTTTCCGCGCAGACAGCGCAGATTGGGGACTTGGTACTTCGACCCCGCGTCACGCAAGACGCGCCTGTGTCATTCCGCTGAGAACGGTTATTCACCAAAGTCCTGTTGCGAGCAGAACTGCCCTTGCGCTTGCTGCGTAGGCTGTCGGCGCTGTCGGCCCCATCGGCCCGACCGGCCCTTCCGGTCAGATGGCAAACTTTGCGGATTTCTACGCATTGATGCCGCCTGATAACGCAGCCGCCGTTGCTCCCGGCACCGATGTCAGCTTTCCTCAAGACGACCCCAACGGTGGCGGCGGCATCACTCGAATCGGACCGGACTCATTCAATTTGCCTCAGATCGGCTCGTATCAAATCCTGTTTCAGGTGAGCGTCAGTGAGGCGGGGCAATTGCTGCTGACCGTCAATGGCGCCGACTTGGCGTATACGATGGCCGGCCGCGCAACGGGAACATCACAGATCATCGGTATGGCAGTTGTCACAACAACATCCGTCAACTCTATTTTGACGGTCGGATAATTGCGAAAAGTCTCCGGACAAAAAACTGTCCGGAGACTTTTTTGGAAGATTATTCCGCTCCGAAAAAAGCAAATCCCAGCATGGTGATATCGTCAAACTGCTCGGCGCCGCCCGCGAAAGCGGCGATGTCTCTGCGTACGGCGGGCAGGGTGGCCGCTATCGTGTCGTCCTTCACCGTGTTCAGCACTTGAGCAAGGCGCTTGGAACCGTACTGCTTCACGTTTTCGTCGATGGCCTCCGGTATGCCGTCCGTATACACAAACAGCCTGTCGCCAGGGTTCAGTTGCAGCTCGTATTCCTTATAGCGCATCTCCTCCATGGCTGCCAATGCGAGACCGTGCTTATCCTTTATATATTCATAGTCTCCACCGGCGCGCATCAGCAATGGGTATTCGTGGCCGGCATTGGCGCATTGCATTTTTCCGGTGGCGAGGTCGACGACGCCCACCCAGACGGTGACAAACATACCCGCATTGTTACCCTCGCATAGCGCATTGTTGGCGCGATAGAGGATCTCCGAGGGCGACTGTCCGGATTCCGCCAGGCCGCGGATAGCCGTCTTGGCCCGCATCATGAACAGTGCCGCGGGGATGCCCTTGCCGGATACATCCGCAATGACCATTGCCAGCTTGTCTTGCTCCACGAAGAAGAAATCATAGAAATCGCCGCCCACCTCTTTGGCGGGATCCATCGTGGCATAGATCGCAAAGTCCCTGCGCGGGAAGGCAAAGTTCTTCGGCAGCGCGGACTCCTGTATGGTGCGAGCAAACTCCAACTCCTGCTCAATACGCTTTTCCGCCGCGTCGATGTACCCCTTCAACACGCTGACCGTTTGGTTGATGTCATCGGACAAAGAGACGAATTCCTTAGATTTGCGCACAGATACCACTTCGTTCAGGTCGCCGCTGGTGATGCGCTCCAAAGACCTGTTGACCAGCTGCAGATTATTGACCACAATGCCCTGCACCAGCATGGAGATCAGCACATAGATGACCGCGAACAGAATAATATCCGCAAAGGCCGTTTCAAAGACCTGGGTATTGCGATCCGCGTAGACCTCCGTTAGGGGCAGGCAAACCAGCAGCGTCAGGCCGTCGCTGAGTTGTCCGGCGAGACACAGGGATTCGCTTTGAAACAGCGCGGCGCGGAAGCAGGCTCCCGCACTCTGCTGACTTAAAACCGACAGTTCCTGCGCGGACAGCGCCGCGCCCCGATGGGCGCCTGCCATGACGGCGCCGCTTGGCTCAATGATGTCAAAGGCGCCTTCGCTGCCCACGTGAAAGTAGGACAGCGCCTCGTTCAGACCGGAGATGTTCAGCGCGGTGGCCAACGTATTCTTGTTGATGACAACTTGGATCATTCCCTCGCCGCAGCGCGCGCCCGCCGCCACGCGCACCGAGGTGGGATCGGCCGACACCGCGGTTTCGGAGCCTTCGTTCAGCAGGGAAAACAGCTCCGAATAGATCTGCGTTTTCCCCGAGGAGGCGATGACCTCGCCGTTTCCGTCCACGGCGATCACAGACACCAAATTATAGATGCTCCGCAGATTCTCTAAAAGCGCGTTGTCAGCGCTTTCCATCCCGCCGGAATGCTCCAGCTGCGCCGCGATGGCATGGGCGTCCATACGCGCAGTTTCTCCGGCGAGCGCATCCGTGTTCTTCTCGGTCTGCCGAAGCCTGATATAAGTTTCGCGGATGTCCATGGAGACAGCGCTCAGCGTTTCCTCCGCCTTTTGAACAGCGGCCTGGGTTTGTATCACGTAGGAGAATGCAAAATTAAGCGTCAGTATGGAAAAGGTTACCGCGAACAGCCAAAACTGAAACTTTTGGGAGACTGAGACATCCTCCGGCTTCACTTTGCGGAAAGGGTTACTCCACTCGCCGGCGTAAGCCTGCAGCGTCACAGAGGACGCCGCCATACCCAGGCCGGTAAACGCGATCATGGCGGGCGAGCAGGTCTTGACCACATAAAATGCCATGCTCATGTCGGATCGGTGAGTGACGAACACCACATACATATGGAACACCTCCATCACCGCGCCCATGAAAAAGGCGTAGGTGGCGGAGGGCTTTTTGCGCTTGAAAATGAAGATATGCATCGCCGCGGCGACAAAGCCGGCAAGACAGGTGGACACGCTGCACGCAATGCGGGTATAGCTGCCGACGCCCCAGTAGGTGCCCGCGATGTAGCGCTCGACGCCTCCGATCAGGCCCGCAAGGATACCGGAGAACGGATCGAAAAACAGCCCCGCCGACAGCGGGCCAAGATCGCGCACGTTCAGCATCATGTGCTGGTAATCCACGCCGAAATGGGTGGACAGCACCGCGCACGCGCCATAGATCAGACCGATGAGCAGCCTGTGCTTCCAGGTGAGCGTAATTTTCTGCGTGCGCTTCCAAATCAGGGCTGTCAGCAGTACGAACAGCAGCGTGATCCCTGTCATCTTTAAAATCATTGTAATCATGTTGCGCCATACTCCTTCTTGCCTGTGCGGCAGCTTTAAGCAATCCCATTATTATATTATTATTGTCAAGTTTTTTGCGGTTGTCAATCAGTTTTGTGCCTTTCGGGGCTATGGACAGATGGCGGCTAGAAAACTTGTTGCGCGATATGCTGCAATTGATGTTGCCTTTGCGCGAAAAATGCTGTAAAATACAATAAAACAAGGCGCGCCTATATCTGAGGCCGCACTTTTCGGACAAAATCTGCTGTGATTCTTACAAATAGAACGGAGGGAAAGGCATGAACGGATTACTGGCATCATATACGCCGCTGATTCTCGACTTTATGGTCGTCGCCATTCTGCTGTGCGGCATGGCGGTGCGGATGCGCAAGGGGCTTTACAACTCGCTCATGCCGCTCGCGATTATCGGCGCGGCGGCGGTGTGCGGGCTGGTGCTCTCCTCCGTGCTGACAGCGCCCATTTCGGAGCGGGCGATTCCGGCGCTGACCAAAGGTATCATGGGCGAATACCAGCACTCGCTGCTGACCGTCGAGAATTACGACACGATCCTCTCAAAGATGGAATCGGGCATGACGGACGAGGTGCGCGAGGCGATCGACTTCTCACGGTATTCGGAGACCGTGCGCGATGCGGCGCGCGATGCGGGCGATGCGCTTGCGACCGTGAACGATCAGGTCTTGACGGATCAGAACATTGATTCCGCGGTCGGCAAGGTCGAGGGCGCGGCGGATACGCTGACGGAGAAGATACCCGCCCCCCTGCTCGACAGGGCGCGCGAGGCGCTGGAGGAGAAAGGGCTCACCGGCGACGCGGCGCGCGAGTATATTCGAGACGTCGGCGACGCGCTGGGCAGCGCGGGAGACACGGTGCTGACGGACGAGAACGTCGACGCGGCGATGGCGGCGGTGCAGAAGGAAATGACCGAGGGCGCAAAGAGCTTTTTAAGCGACGGCTCCGAA
>JAWRIJ010000054.1:0-2874 GCA_040307975.1 Oscillospiraceae bacterium
CTCCGTCGGCACGTCAAGGTAGAACACCTCCGTCGGCTTCGGCAGAGCGAGCAATCCGTACTCAAACCCAAACAGCCAGTCCAAAAACGCCTTCCGCTCCGCTTTGGGAAGCTTCGACGCCTGATGCACCGCGTTGGAAGTCGTATAGCGGTCGGCAACCAGCACGCCGCCGCGCTCATAGAACCCGCCCCAGTCCTGTTTATAGGAGCAGTAGCGGTCAACAGAAAAAAAGGTCGACGCCGCATAGGCGTTCACATCTCCCGGCTTCGCGCCCAGCGCTCCATGAAGATACAGCTCCACCGCGGCGCATGACGGCTCGCCGTAGCGCGGGAAATCCAGCTTCCGGCAGTCTGTCCCCTCGCGCAGCAGCCGCTCATACAATAGCTGCGACTGCGTCGCCTTGCCGGAGCCGTCCGTGCCCTCGAATACGATCAGTTTGCCCATATCCGTCTCCCCTCAGCCGCGTTTCGCGCCCGCCACATGGACGAGGAACAGCGGCAGCTTCATCATGCGTCCGATACGGGAAGGATTTTTGATCAGACGGTAAAACCACTCCAAATTGTGATTTACATAAAATTCAGGCGCCCGCTGCGCGACGCCCGCAAATACGTCGAGCGAGCCGCCCAGCCCGAGCAGCAGTTTTGCGCCCGTCTCCGCACCGTGAGCCGCCATAAACAGCTCCTGCTTCGGCGCGCCGAGGCAGACGAGCGCCATCTCCGCGCCGCTTTCGCGGATTCTTGCCGCCGCCGCGGCGTCGTCTCTAAAATAGCCATCGCTTGTTCCCGCAACGTTAAGTCCATCAAAGCGCCGTTTCAGGTTCTCCGCCGCCTGCTCGGCAACGCCCGGCTTGGCGCCCAAAAAATAGACCGACTTTCCGCTTCGGGAACAATGCTCTATCATCGAAATGCCGAATTCAATGCCGGGAACGCGCTCTTTCAGGGGCGTTTTCAGCATTTTTGCGCCGTAAATGACGCCAATGCCGTCCGGCAGCACGAGATCCGCGCCGTTGACCGCCGCCATCGCGCGCGCGTCGGCGCGGCAGGCTTCGACGATCTCCGGATTCGGCGTCACGACATAGTGGCAACCCTCGGTGCAGAGCAATTCCCGCCCGCGCGCAAGTGCCTCGTCCATCGTTACGTTGTCAAAACCGACGCCCAGCACATCAACTCTCATCGTTTGTTCCTCAAGCTCCCATTCTATTCGTTGGCTAAATTGGTATTATACCATATGTTGTATGTCAGGTCAACTCGCCTTTGTCCTTTTCTTCTCCGGCAACTGCACCAGCATCACCGCGCTGAGCAACAGCGCACAGCCAAGATATTCCCTCGCCGTGAGACGTTCGTGTAGCAACAGCGCGCCGCTGAGCACCGCAAAAAAGGACTCCAAACTCAGCAGAAGCGAGACGATTGCCGGATCGCCGTCCTTTTGCGCAAGTATCTGCAGCGTGTACCCCACGCCGCTCGACAAAAGTCCCGCGTAGAGAATATACGGGGCGCACTCGAGGATAGCGCGCAGCGGCAGCCCATCCGCAAAGAGCGCCGCGACGAAGAGCTCCGCCGCCGCGACAAAAAACTGTGCGCACGAGAGCTTCACCGCGTCCACGCGCTTTGTGTAGTGATCGATAGCGAGGATATGCCCTGCAAAGCCGAAGGCACACGCCACCACGGCAAGGTCGCCCTGATTGAACACGGGCGCGCCACCGGCGGCAAAGCTCAGAAAGTACAGCCCCGCCACCGCGACGCTCACGCCGCACCAAACGAGCAGGCGCACTCGTTTACCGAGGAAAAAACCTCCGAGCGGCACCAGCACGATGTAGAGCGCCGTCAGGAATCCCGCCTTACCCGCCGTCGTGAGCCCGACGCCGTATTGCTGCAACGTGGACGATAGTGCCAAAAGCGTGCCGACAGCCAGGCTGCCGCGCAACAGTTCCCGCCTACTCCGCGCGCGTTCTTCCCCGCTCCGTTCCGGCTCGTTCCCCTCTGATCCGCCGCGCCTTTCCCGAGCCCGAACGAAAACAAGAAGCCCCAGCGCCGCCAAAAGCGAGCGCGTCCAGTTGAAGGTCAGCGCTCCCAGCATCTCGGCGCCGCCCTTTTGCGCCACGAAAGCGCTGCCCCAGATCGCCGCTGTAATGAGCGGCAGGACGATCTGCTTTGTTTTTGCATTCATGCTTGCCCGTTCCTTTTTTCTGTGGTATGATTGCAGAGTATCCTATCAAAAGAAGCACCGTTTCGCAAGCGCTTGGAGGTGTTTTTTTGTACCTGTTCGACCTCGACGGCACGCTCATCGACTCCAACGGCATTTGGGCGGACGTTGACCGCACGTTCCTCTCCCGCCGCGGCTTTCCGTATACGAAGGAATATCGCGACGGCATGGCGCACATGATCTTCCCTCTCGCCGCGGAATTTACGAAAAATTTCTGTCATTTGGATGAAAGCTGCGAGGACATCATGGCGGAGTGGATGGCGCTCGCAAAGGACAATTACGTCCACGTCGCGCTCAAGAACGGCGTCCGTGCGCTTTTGGACAAGCTTCAAGCGCAGGGCGAGCGCCTCGCGGTCTTCACCAGCGCCGTACCGGAGCATTGCGCCGCCGCGCTCGCTGTCCACGATCTTGCACCGTACTTCGAGCGCGTCGTCTACGCCCACGATTTGGGGCTCAACAAGTCTTCGCCCGAGGCGTTTCTCCGTGCGGCAGAGCTTCTCGGCGTCGCACCGAAGGACTGCGTCCTGCTCGACGATTCGGTGCGCGCCTGCCGCGCCGCAAAGGAGGCGGGGCTTACTGTCATCGGCGTGTTCGACCCCGTGTTCGCGGATGTCGAATCGGACATGCCGGATGCCTGCGACCGCTTCATCCACAGCCTTGAGGAGTTGCTCT
>JAWRIJ010000055.1:0-25651 GCA_040307975.1 Oscillospiraceae bacterium
ATTCTTCACCGTGCCGTCCGTGTCGATGCTGATGCCCTTGACGTCCTGCCCGCCGATGTCAATGATCGCCTTCACGTTCGGGTTCGTCACGTGTACGCCCATCGCGTGGCAGGAGATCTCCGAGATGTTTTCATCCGCGAATGGCACCTTGTTGCGCCCGTAGCCCGTACCGATGAGGTATTCTAGCTCCTTCGAGTCCTTCAGCCCCGCCGTCTTGCAGACCTCCTCCATCGCGAGCGTCGCGCTCACCTCGGAGTTGATCTTCGAGCGGATCGTCGTGTCGGCGACAATCTTGCCCGTCTCGTCGAGGATGATCGCCTTGGTGTACGTGGAGCCCACGTCGCAGCCGCCATAGTATTTCATAATAAATTTTCCCCCAAATTATATATTATATAAAGTTTTTGATGTTTTTTACCACGTGGCGTCATCTTCAAAATCGACGAGCGACTCGTCCACGGGCGTCGCGCCCATGACGGTATACATGAACTCGTTGATCTTGTCGCGCATGGAGCGGCGGGACACGGTGCGCGGATCCATCAGGTCGTGCTCGATCCAGATCATCTTGTAGTTCTTCTGGCGCGCCTGCTCGTCCAAAATACCCTGCAACGTCGCCATGTTCTTGCACGCGACGTTCTGATACATGAGGATGAGATCGATCTTCCATATCTCACACTGGCGCCACAGCTCGTTGACGACGTTGTGATAGCCGCCGTTCGTGTGGCGGCGCATGACCATGCGCTCGTAAAGGCGGGCAAGATCCTGCAGCGCCAGTTCCTTGTCCTCGGTCTCCAACGGGCGGGTGAAGTTCAAGCTCTCCATCTCCACCAGCACGTCCACGCCCCAGCAGTTGGCGATCCAGTTGGAGAGGTTCGCGTAGTAGTGCGCGGGGCACGACCACACGATCGCGCGGTACTTCATCTTGCCGCGCCACGCCTCCTCGCGCTTTTCGTACGCGCGGAGCATGATCTTGTTGACTTTCTCGAAGGTCTTCATCACGCGCGGATCGGCGCCGCCGTCCATCTCGTAGTTCCACTTGCGGAACAGCTCGTAGCACGGGCCGATGATCTGCGGGTACCGCGTCTGATTGACTTCCCACTTTTCAAGCTCGTAGCTCGTCTCACGGTTGAAGCGCTTCATCTGTGTGAAATACGCGTCCCAGTTCCACTTCGCGCCCGTGGTCTCCTCGATAAACTTGATACAGTGCTTGATGTCCTCCGCCGCGTCCTCGACCGTTTCCTCATACTCGTAGCGCACGGGGAACGTGAGGTGGAACACAGGCAGGTTCGGAAAGCGCCGCGCCATGTACTCCGACGCCATGGTCGAGCCGTCGCAGGGCATTGAGCTTGAAATGAAGCATGAGCCCATGTGAGGCAGCGCGTCGGTGACGATCGCGCCGCACTCGCTCGACGGCACGGGGCAGGTGTCGCCCGGCAGGCCGAAGCTCTCGATCGCGTCGATGTACGGCACGCAGGTGAGCTGGTCGACTTCGGAGACGAGGAACACCGGAAGGAGCTGATACGGGATACCGAGAAGATCCGGGAAGCCCGCCATGATCTGCCCCATCGTCATTTCGTCGAAGAGGACGACCTTCTTGTTGAGCTCCACGGCGTTGCCGTTCTTGGCGTCACACTTGGCGAGAAAAACGAGGTTTTCCGCGACGTAGCGGAAGATGTCGTAGATCATGAGGTGGCTCATGCGCAGCGCGCTGCCGCGCTGGCCGAGTGTGTTCTTGTCCATGAACGAGTGCGCGCAGAAGTACGACACCATCCAGCGGTAATACAGCGTCGCGTTGAGCGACGGGAGCAAGTCCTTGCCGAACGTCGTGAGGAACATGCCCCACATACGCGCCCACTCGTAGAAGTCGTACGCCGTATCGCCCACGCCGCGCCACTCACGGCGCACGGTCGCCATGCAGCCGGAGCGATAAAGCCTGCCGAGCTTCTTCTCGCCGTTGAGGATAAGGTCGATGCGCTCGGCGTTCGTCATCGCGGCGAACTCCTTCGCCTCGTCCACAATGCGGTCTTTCGTGAGCATCGCGTTTTTCTTGCAGCGCGCGGCGACGTCGCTCCAGTCGGTCTCGCGGATGAGATCGACGATGATGCCGCCGACCTCCTTGAGGTTCTCGCCCTGCGCCTTCCAGTCAATGTGATCCTTATAGCGCCAAAACGCGGGGTTCGGGAATTTTGCCTTAGCCATTGCCTACCGCCTCCTTTGCCTGATGGATGCGCTTGATCTCCAGCGATTCGACAAACGCCTGGAAACGTGTGCGAAGCTGTCCGGAGGTACGGGCGTTGTACGGGCGGTCGATGGACAGCACCGGCCAGCCGTATTCCTCATTCATGATGTGGCTGACGAGCGCGCGCTCGAAGCCCCAGTAATCGCAGAACTTCATCTGCTCGTAGATAATGCCGTCGGCATGGAACTTCTTTGCAAGCCGATCCGCGGTTTCGCGGCGCTGGAGCACCTTGTCGTCGGCGATGTAGCGCGCGCACTCGGAGGCCTTCATGTAATGCGCGCAAATCTGTGTAAGCACGTCGTCCGAGTCGTTCAGCACGATCTCCTCGCGGCCCGGAGTCGATCCGAAGCAGTATCGGTCGGACACGACGAAAGCGCCCGATTCCTCGATCATCTTTGTGAGCGACGGGTCGTCGATCTCGCTGCCGACGATGGCGACGCGCGCACGATACCACGGCTTTTCATCCACCTTGCGTTTTTTGATCTCCGCAAGCGTCTCGCGCAGCTTCGGGAGGATCAGGTACTTCGGGCAGCAGTAGGAAACGAGGTTGAGGATGTGGAACTCGTACCCCGTCACGGGCGGGTTCTCCAACGCGCGCAGCTCGCCGATCTCGGTGATGATGCGGCAGACCTCGTTATGCTCCTCCACCGCTTTTCGCAGCGCCGCGTCCGAGGTGTCCACGCCGTAGTTGTCCTCCATGTAGTTCAGCAGGCGGTGCTTCATCTGCTTGACGTACTGGCGGATAGTATAGTCCTCGACCTTGAAGGGCACGTCCACGTGCGTGACAAACATCTTGGGCTTTTCGTTGAGCTTCAAAAGCTCGAAATGCTCATAGAAGCGGTTCATCATCGAACATGCGTCCACGCCCGCGAGCCCGTCGAGGAAGTTGTAGCCGCCCTCGATGCCGCGTTCAAGGAGCGCCCTGGCAAATTCGCAGGTGTAGTTCGACATGTAATATGTCGCGATGTCGATCGACCCCGTCCTCGGCGCACGCAGGCGCACGGAGAAGCAGTCGCCCAGGTTGAGCAGCACCTCGGGGATGTGGTAGCAGGTATAGCCAATGGCGAGCTTGCCCTCCGCCTGCGCCTGCTGTACCAATTCGTTGTTCGCATCCTCGAGCAGCTTTTCAAAGTAGATCAGATGCTTGAGATCCTTCAAATGGTACACCTCTTTCCTGTCAAATGTCTAACTTCAGGAGCGCTTGCCGCACCCCATTCATTACGTTGGAATCCGCGTCCAGCTCGAAGACGCTTTTGCCCCGCACGTCGTTCGCCGTCTGCTGCGCGTCCGCGCCGATGACCGCGAGCACCTCCGCGCCCGCGATCTTCGGATCGGCCGCCATTTCCGGGCGCGTCGCGCGGTTGACGATCACGCCGCATTTTTCGTACATCACCAGCTCGTCCGCCACGCGCTTGATCGTGCCGACGACCTGGAACCCCTTGCGGCTCTGGTCGGTGACAAGCAGCAGATGCGTCACTTTCTCCATCACGCGGCGGTTGATCTGCTCGATGCCCGCCTCGCCGTCGATCACGACGTAGTCAAAATCGTCCGCGAGCATGCTGATGACCTCTTTTAAATAGCCGTTGACCGTACAGTAGCACCCCGCGGTTTCGGGTCTGCCGATGGCAAGAAACGCAAAGCCCCGCGTCTCAACCATCGAGTCGAACAGCCGGAAGCGCGCCTCAGCGGTCAACTCCTCGGGAGTCGTTTTTTTCGCGTCCGAGGAGAGGGACTTGCGAATGTCGTCGAGCGTCTCGCTCACCTCGACGCCCAGCGCCGTCGCGAGACCCACCGCAGGGTCTGCGTCGATGGCGAGGATCTTCGCGTCCGGATACCGCTCGGCCAGCAGCCGCAACGCCGCCGCCGAAATCGACGTCTTGCCGACGCCGCCTTTTCCGGCGACCGCCATGATTTTTGCGCGCAAATACACTCCTCCTCACCACAGGCATACAATGCGCCAATATGACAATAGCCATTGTACCATAAAGAGCCGGATTTTACAATAAGTTTTTGGGGACTTCCAACAATTTTTTGTTGCGTCCTGTCGACGATTATGGTACAATAACTATAATATGGGCTTTCGCCCGACAAACTAAGGAAGCGAGGACAGGACATGAAAACTGACGCTTTGGTGCAGCAACTGATCGACAGCTACGGCAACTGGTTCGAAACCAATTCCGACAACCGTGCCGGCGGCGCCGCGCGCATGACGCAGGAGCTTTATCCCTACGACCACATTTTCTCTCCCATCCAAATCAACAAGCTCAAGGTGAAAAACCGCTTGGTGATGGCGCCGATGGGCAACTGCCAGATGGCGGAGGAGACGGGCCGTCCCAATCAGAAGATGCTCTCGTACTTTTTTGCGCGTGCGGAAGGCGGCATCGGCCTTTTGACCACCGGCCTTATTCCGATCAGCCACCACATCGACGCGTCCGTGACCGAAAAAGGCAACTTCTCGTACTTCCCGCGCATCGACGGCACGCGCACCAACTTCATGGGCTGGCGCGATCTCGCGCAGGGCGTGCATGCCCGCGGCAGCCGCATCTTCATCCAGCTCACGCCGGGTCTCGGCCGCGTGGGCAACCCACAGTGCCTGCTGACGAAGTACCAGCTCCCCGTTTCGGCGTCGTGGAACCCCAACTTCTACCTGCCCGACGTGCCCTGCCGCCCGCTGCTTGACGTCGAGTGCGACATGATCATCAGAAACGCCGGCCAGGCGGCGATGGACGCCAAGGTCATGGGCATGGACGGCGTGTACCTGCACGGTCACGAGGGATATCTTCTCGACCAGCTGACCTCGCCTGCTTTCAACCGCCGCAAGGCGGGCAAGTATGCCGACTGGCAGCGCTTCGGCATCGAGCTCATCAAGCAGATCCGCAAGAAGGTCGGTCCCTATTATCCGATCATGTACCGCATTGACCTCAGCCTTGCGCTCAACGAGACCTATGGCAAGCGCATGGAGACGGTCAAGAGCCTCAAGAATTTCCAAAACGGCCGCAGCGTCGCGGATACGCTCAACTACATGGAAAACCTCGTCAAGGCGGGTGTTGATATGTTTGACGTCGATCTCGGCTGCTATGACAACTGGTGGCTGCCGCATCCCCCCGCGGGCATGCCGGCAGGCTGCTTCCTCGACGTCTCCAAGGTCGCCAAGGAGTACTTCGCGGTGCGCGGCGTCAAGTCCAACGTCGGCGTGGAGGTGCCCATCGTCGCGGTCGGCAAGCTCGGTTATCCCGACCTCGCCGAGCAGGCGCTCATCGACGGCAAGTGCGACATGGTCATGCTCGGCCGCCCCATCCTCGCCGACCCCGAGTGGGCGAACAAGGCGTATGCGGGCAAGGTCAGCGAGATCCGTCCCTGCATCGGATGTCAGGAGGGCTGCGTCAACGAGTTCGTCGAGGGCGGTCATCCCCAGTGCGCCGTCAACCCACGCACCGGATTTGAGGAGATCATCCCCCGCTCGTTCCCGAAGGCAGATACGCCTAAGCGCATCGCCGTCGTCGGCGGCGGCTGCTCGGGCATGAACTTCGCGCTCGTCGCGGCGTCACGCGGACACAAGGTCGAGATCTTCGAGCAGGCGGACAAGCTCGGCGGCAAGCTGTGGGCGGCGTCCACGCCGATGGTCAAGTACGACATGATGAACTACACCAGGTGGCTCATCGCGCAGACCGAAAAGGCGGAGGGCGTGACCGTCCATCTCAAGAAAGCGGTCGACAATAAGTTCCTCAAGAAGGAAAAATTCGACGTGGTCGTCTACGCCGGCGGCGCGCAGGGCGGCGACAAGCTTCCGCCCATCCCCGGCATCAAGGACGTCAAGACCGTCGAGGGTACCGATCTGCTCGTGAAGCCCGAACTTTTGAACGGCGCGAAGAAGATCGTCATTATCGGCGGCGGCGCGGTCGGCCTTGAGACCGCGTACTGGCTGCAATATGAGCAGAAGTGCGACGTCACCGTGGTCGAAATGCTCCAGTACATGATCGACGGCGCTTGCACGGCAAACCGCGGCCACCTGATCCACTACTTCGAGGAGGCGGGCGGTAAGCTCATCAACTGCGCCAAGGTCGTCGGCTTCGGCTCGGGCAACTCCGTCAAGATCGAGCGCAACATCTCCAAGGCCGTGCCCGACCCGTACTGCACGTGGACGCCGATCATCCCCAAGAACGTTGAGAATCCGCTCGCGCCCAAGATGGGCCCCGAGAGCCTCATTGAAACGATCCCAAGCGACCTGATCGTTCTGTGCATGGGCCGCGCCGCGAACGACGCGCCGTACTACGAGGCGGTCGAGCAGCACGTCGCAAGCGAGATCTACAACATCGGCGACTCGCTGCAGGCGGGGAACCTCCTCACCGGCAACCGCGCCGCGTGGCACATCGCCGCAAAGGTATAACCCTGTTTGCATCAGCAAAGAAGAGCCTTGCCCAAAGGCAGGGCTCTTCTTCATTCTCTTGATTCGGAGGCTCATATGACCGCAAAACGTATTATTGCTCTGCTGCTCGCCTCAGCATTGGCGTTCGTTCCCGCGCTGCCATGCGCGCAGGCTTTTCATTATGAGGACGCCGTCCATTACGACACCGCGTTCGAGGATATGTCCGTCACCGGCATTGACCGCGACGGCGTCGACGCGTTCTGCGCGCGCTTTGCCGCCGACCCTGTCGGGCAGTACGACGCGCTGCTTGAGCTGTTCGACGATTTGGAAACGCAAGTCGCCCTGTTCGGTATTCAAAGCGACTGCAATGCCGGAGACGAAGCGTGCAGCGCGGCGTATGAGCAGGTGCAGAACGATTACGCTTATGCCGTCGACTGTCTTTATGCCGCGATTGCCGAGGCGCTGACCGGCACGCAGGGTGACGCGCTGCGCGCGCTGATGCCCGAGGATGAGGCGGACAGTTATGCCGACTACGACTCGGCGGACGCCGGGGAGCTCACGTTCACCGCGCGGGAAAACGCGCTTGTACAGCAGTACTATCTGCTGCCCGAGGACGACGATTTCCCAGACGCGGCTGCGCAGATCTATCTTCAGCTCGCAGCGCTGCGCCGCGAGCAAGCGGAGCGCAAGGGCTTCGACAGCTACGCGGACTACGCTTACGCCTTCTCGTTTGCGCGCGAGTACGTGCCTGAGGACGCGCAGCGCATCCACCGCATTGTCAAGTCCTACCTAGCGCCGCTGTACGTCCGCTGTGAGCTGGCGCTCGCTTACTGCGCCCTTCCCTGGGACGATGAGGACGTGCCCGACGGAGCCGAGGCGCTCGCGGAAATCGCCGCGCATCTTCCGGACGTTTCGCCGGAGCTTTCCGAAGCGATGGAGTTTTTGCTCCGCAACCGCCTGTACCGTATCGGCAGCGGCGACGAGCTGCAGGATCGCGGCTACGTCCTGTCGCTGCCCGCCTACCGCTCCCTGTTTTTGTTCAACAAGGTCGGCACGCGCTTTGACGCATATGAATCCACCGTCCACGAGTTCGGACACTTCAACGCCGATTACCACAACGCAACGCCCGCGCTTTATCAGTATGATGACATAGACATCTCAGAAATGCAGTCGCAGGGGCTTGAGGTGCTCTTTCTCCCCTGCCTTCAGGACATTCTCGTCCCTGACGGCGGCGACGAGGAGCGCTCTTTGGTCGCGCTGCGGGTGCTCAGTGAAATGCTCTCCTCCGTTGTGCAGGGCTGCCTGTACGACGAGTTTGAGCAAACGGTCTACGCCGACCCAACGCTGACCGTCGATGATCTGCATCAGCTTGAAGCGGATCTTAACGCAGAATACGGCCTCGACGAGCTATACGAACCGGACGCCTTTTGGATCTACATTCCGCATCTCTTTGAGCAGCCGCTCTACTACATCTCCTACGCCGCGTCCGCGTTGCCCGTGCTCGACCTCTATCTTCGTTCGCTTGAGGATTATGACGCGGCAGTCGAGACATACCTGAACCTCTCCGCTGCCGACGGCTCCGACTGGTTCCTCGACGTGACGTCGGAAAACGGCCTGTGCGACGTGACCGACCGAAGCGACGTCGCGCGTCTCGCGAGTGCTCTAGAAGAACGACTCGACACGCTGATCATCCATCTTCCCGCCGACAGCCTGTTCGGTGTGAACGGTCTTGTCGGGATACCTGATCTTGGCGGCACGAGCCGCGACGCCGGAGATGCCGACATACTCTACGGCGTGATTGCCGCGCTCGCCGTGCTGAACCTCGTCCTGCTCGTTGCCGTGACCGTGTTGTGCGTCAAGCTCGCAAGGCGGGAAAAGGAGCGCGCCGCAGGGGACTGCGACCCATGGGAAATCCCGTAAAAACGTCGCACCACTTGCTTTTTTCGTGCAAAAGTATTATAAAGGGAGCAGAAAAGAGAAAGAAAGAGGTCCCGTATCCCATGCCCACTGCAGCCAGAAAAAGCAAACTCGTTCCCGTCCTGTGCGGCGTATTTGGCAGCGCCCTCGCGCTCTACGCCGGTTTCGCCGCGTGGCTGCGCATCGACGGACGTTTCCCGTTCCGCACCACGCTCAACGGACGGGACGTTTCGCTCCAGCGCGCGCTGGATGTGCAGCGCACATGCATGGACGGCTATTATCCAAACATGTACTTCAACGTCGAAAGCCGCGGCAACCCGCCCTATCGGGTCACGCCGTCCTTATTCGACTTTTCGGACGCCGAGCGCGCCGTGAGTTTCCTGCCCGACAGCACGCTGCTTTGGCCTCGCTCCCTGTTTGAGGACACCTGTCTTTACACCATGGACGGCGGTGCGATCGACAAGCTGGCGCAGCACATCGAAACGGACAGCGGCGCATTCCGTTCCGAGCTTTGGGATGCGCCGCAGGACGCCTATGTCGTCTACGACGAGGCGGACGGGCGTTTTTCCATCGTACCGGACACCGCCGGCTCCGCGATCGACAAGGAAAAGTTCGAGGCGGCGTTGGAGCGTCACGTGCGCTACGGGCGCGGCGATCTCGATCTCAGCGCTGCGGGCGTCTACCGTCATGCCGACGTCGTTTCCACCTCGCCGCAGCTTGCGGAGGAAAACGACCGTCTCAATCGGTTTCTCTCCGCGGAGGTCGTCTACACCGTGGGCGATCAGTCCATGACCTTCTGCGCACGCGAGCTGCTGCCCTACGTCGATGCGCGCAGCGGTCCCTCCGGCATCCGCTATAACGCGCGAGCCGCGGCAGAAGACGGCGTGTTCGACGCGTTCGCGCAGGAGCTCGCCGCAGCGTTCGATTCCGACGGCGGCGCCGCGGATTTCGTCACGAACGACGGCGTGACCATCCCCGTCACTCAAAAAACGTGGCGCGCCACGCTCGACCGCGAAGCGACGGCGGAGGCGCTCGCCTCCCTGAGCTTCGACGAGCTTTCCGGCGGCGGCAAGCTCAAGGGGACGCTCGCGTGGGAGAAAGCGCCGCTTGACGCGCTCAAAAACTATGTTGAAGTGGATCTCACCAACCAGCAGCTCTATCTCTACACGGACGGTGAGCGCGTGCTGGACTCCCCCATCGTCTCCGGCTGCGTCGCACAGCGCCATTCAACGCCCGGCGGCGCGTTCTCGCTCATCGGCAAGAGCCGCAACGTGGTTTTGCGCGGCGAAGATTACGCAAACTTCGTCAACTACTGGATGCCATTCAACAAGAACATCGGTCTGCATGACGCGTCTTGGCGCCGCAATTTCGGTGGAACGATCTACAAAACAAACGGCTCGCACGGATGCATCAACCTCCCGCATGACATCGCGGAAGCGCTTTTCGACACCATCGACGACAGCTACGCCGTCGTGTGCTACTGGCGCCCCGTCGGGGAAAAATGAGCCGGAGTATGTGTGTTGCAAAACGGCGCAATTGCAAAAAAAGAGAACGCGATTTCGCGTTCTCTTTTTTCGGTGTGTAAGCGTCGAATTACTTGAGCTCGACCTTGGCGCCGGCCTCTTCGACCTGCTTCTTCATCGCCTCGGCCTCGTCCTTGGAAACACCTTCCTTCAGGGTCTTCGGAGCGCTCTCGACAAAAGCCTTCGCCTCGGCAAGGCCCAGACCGGTGATCTCACGGACGACCTTGATGACCTTGATCTTCGCGGCAGCGTCAAAGCTGGCGAGAACGACGTCGAAGTCGGTCTTCTCCTCGGCGGCGGCAGCACCACCGGCAGCGCCGGCAGCGGGAGCGGCCATCGCGGCGGCGGAAACGCCGAACTCTTCCTCGAGGGCGTGGACGAGCTCGGAGAGCTCCAAAACGGTAAGGCCCTTGATCTCTTCGATCATAGCGGTAACTTTCTCAGACATTGTAAAGTTCCTCCTGAATAGAATTTTGTTGTTTTTTTGTGATGCGGCAAAGCCGCTGTTTGTTGCCGCTCACTCGGCGGCGGGAGCGTCGGAAGTGCCCTGCTTCTCGGCGATCTGCTTGAGCACGACGGCGAGGCCGGTAATGGGCGCGAGCATCGTGCCAAGCACCTGCGAGCGCAACACGGGCAGAGCGGGGATCGAGGCGAGGGAATTGATGGTGGCGAGGTCGACGACCTTGCCGTCCATGAAGCCGCCCTTGATCTCAAACTTGCCATCAAGCTTCTTGGCAAAGCCCGCGATCACGCGCGCGGGAGCGACGGGGTCGTTCGCGATGGCAAGGGACGTGGTACCGTTGAGCTGGTCATCCAGCGCTTCGAAGCCGACGTTGTTGAACGCGCGGCGGAGCATGGTGTTCTTGATGACGGCATACTCCACGTCGTTCTCGCGGCACTCCTTGCGAAGCGCGGTGTCCTCGGAAACGGTAATGCCCTTGTAGTCGACGATGACGCCGGCCGCGGCGCCCTTGAGCTTTTCACTCAGGCTTTCCACGATCGCCTGCTTCTCGGACAGGACTTTTGCGTTAGGCATTCTTGGTTTCACCTCCGTATGGATTTTGTGATGCGATTCTCCGCATCGGGATAGAGGCGTTCGAAAAGAAAACCGTCCTCATATCGCAAGACATGAGGACGGTTTGAAGCAATTTGACTTGCCATCCTCGGCAGGATTTACACGGCAAAGCCGTACCTGCTGTCTTTGGAACGCATCGTGTATTATATTTATACTTGACAGTCTTGTCAAGTATAAATTTTTACATCTTCGCGGTGGACATCTTGACGCCGGGGCCCATCGTGGACGCGACGACGCAGGACTTGATATACTGGCCCTTGGCGGCGGCGGGCTTTGCCTTGAGGATGGCGCCCATGATAGCGTCAAAGTTCTCGGCGAGCTTCTCAGGGCCGAAGGAAACCTTGCCGATGGGGCAGTGAATGATGTTGGTCTTGTCGAGACGGTATTCGACCTTACCGGCCTTGGACTCCTGAACCGCCTTGGCGACGTCGGGAGTCACGGTACCGGCTTTCGGAGAGGGCATGAGGCCCTTCGGGCCGAGCACCTTACCGAGACGGCCAACCACGCCCATCATGTCCGGAGACGCGATGACGACGTCAAAGTCGAACCAGTTCTCCTTTTGGATCTTCTCCACGAGATCCATCTCGCCGACATAATCGGCGCCCGCTTCCTTCGCGGCGTCCGCCTTGTCGCCCTTGGCAAAGACAAGCACGCGCGCGGTCTTGCCCGTGCCGTTCGGAAGAACGATCGCGCCGCGAACCTGCTGATCGGCATGGCGGGAGTCGACGCCGAGCTTGACGTGCAGCTCGACGGTCTCGTCGAACTTGGCGGAAGCGGTCTTGCAGATCAGGCCAAAGCCCTCTGCCGGCTCATACTGGGTGTTCTTATCGATCTGCTTTGCAGCGTCCTGATACTTCTTACCTCTAAACATTGTTGCTGCCCCCCTTACTCTTCGACCGTAACGCCCATAGAGCGCGCGGTGCCCGCGATCATGCTCATGGCCGCCTCAAGGCTGCCGGCGTTGAGGTCGCGCATCTTCATCTCGGCAATCTTCTGGATGGACGCCTTGGAGATCTTGGCGACCTTCTCCTTGTTGGGGACGCCGGACGCCTTCTCGATGTTGCACTCTTTCTTAATGAGGACGGCAGCGGGGGGCGTCTTGGTGACGAAGCTGAAGGAACGGTCGGCGTACACGGTGATAACGACGGGGATGATAAGACCCATGTCGTTCTTCGTACGCTCGTTGAATTCCTTGGTGAACGCAGCGATGTTGATCTGATGCTGGCCGAGGGCAGGGCCGACGGGCGGCGCGGGAGTTGCTTTGCCTGCAGGGATCTGCAGCTTGACGTAACCGACTACTTTCTGTGCCATGAAAGGCACCTCCTTTTATAAATGTGGTAACAGACGGCTCCTTGCCGTTCTGCTCTTGGCGAGGCGCAAGCCTTGTGCCTCTCCCACTTTGCCGCTTTCGCGGCTTATCGCAGTTGGCGATATACGCGGGGCTTACTTGTCCACGACCTCCACCTGGTCGAGTTCGAGCTCGACAGGCGTTTCGCGTCCGAACATGGACACGACGACGCAGACCTTGTTCTTCTCGGCGTCGATCTCGTCGACCGTTCCGATGAACGTCGCGAGCGGGCCGTCGGTGATCTTGACCTGATCGCCGACCTTGTAGAGCACGACAACCTCGTGCTTCTCCATGCCGAGCTTGAGCACCTCCTCCTCGGTGAGGGGGATGGCGTTGTTGGCGGAGCCGACAAAGCCGGTCACGCCGCGGATGTTGCGGATCAGATGCCAGGTGTCGTCCGTCATGATCATCTTCACGAGCACATAGCCGGGAAAGACCTTGCGTTCGACTTCCTTCTGCTTGCCCTCCTCGGTGATCTCCGTCACCGTTTCCATCGGGATACGGATGTCGACGATCATGTCCTCCAGATGGCGGTTAGCAACAAATTTCTCGATTGCCTTCTTGACGGAGTCCTCATAGGCGGAGTAGGTATGCACGACATACCATTTTGCGCTCTCAGCCATGATTCGCCCTTTCTCAGCCCGCAAGGCCGATCAGCAGATGCACTGCCGAAACGGCGGCATAATCGAAGATCCAAATGCACGCGCCGACGATGAGCGAAAACAGCAGCACCGTGCCGGTGTCCTTGATCGTCTTCTTGGGCGCGGGCCAAACGACCTTCTTCAATTCGCTTTTCATTTCGCGGAACCAGCGGCCGCGGTCCTTGACTTCCTTCTTATCCTCTGCCATGTTCTTCTACAACCTTTCGCTTACTTCGTCTCGCTGTGAACGGTGTGCTTTCTGCAGAAGGGACAATACTTGTTCAGCTCCAGCTTGTCCGGGGTATTCTTCTTGTTTTTGACCGTGTTGTAGTTTCTCTGCTTGCATTCGTTGCAGCGAAGAGTTACTTTCACGCGCATGTGCGGCACCTCCTTATTTGATTGCCTCCCTGCTTTAAATTGAAGAGTACGCTCCCTTCCGTGCGTGAAAAGCGACTGGGCGGAACGCCCAAAAATGCGCACAAAAAGAAAGCCCTCTTTCACAGGTAATAGGAACTATACCACACTCCCCCGCAAAAGGTCAAGCTTTTTTTGCCATTCATCAAAAAAGATTTTATTTGATGAGAGAGCTTCGCTGCGCGTAAAGAGAAAATTCTGACGCACATGTCGTCAGAATTTTCGATCAGCTTCATTTCGCGCCTGCGGGCGCGAAATCCTGTAAATCGCGCCTTTCGCCGTCTTTTATCCGCTCCAGCGCGTCGCGCGCCGCCATCTGCTCCGCTTCTTTTTTGCTGCGGCCCGAGCCGGTTCCCGCAACGTCTTCGCCGAGCAGCACCGAGACGGTAAAGGTCTTGTCGTGGTCGGGGCCGCTTTCACCGATGAGCCGATAGGAAAGCGTTCTCCCGGGCTTTCGCTGCACCAGCTCCTGAAGCGCGGTCTTGTAGTCCACGCGTTTCTCCGCGGCGCGCACCTCACGCGCATCGTCAAGCAGCATACGGTGGATCAGCGCGCACGCCTCGCCGATCCCGCCGTCGAGATACACCGCGGCGATAACCGCCTCGGTCGCGTCTGCCAAAATCGAGGCGCGTGCGCGTCCGCCGCCCGTCTCCTCGCCATGCCCGAGGCAAAGATAGTCGCCCAGCTTCAGACGCTTCGCAACCTCGTGCAGGCTCTCTTCGCATACGAGCCGCGCGCGGATGCGTGTCAGCTCGCCCTCCGGCGCGTCGGGATGCAGCCGGAACAAGAACTCCGCGGTCACAAAGCCGAGCACGCTGTCGCCCAAAAACTCCAGCCGTTCGTTGCTTACGGACTCGTCGCCGTGGTGCTCGTTGGCGTAAGAGCTGTGACGCAGCGCCTCACGCAGCAGCGCCTCGTTTTGAAAATGATAGCCGAGCGCGTCCTCCAGCGTCCGCATCGTTCCCCCTCCTTTTACAAATAAGGACGCCCCGCTTTCGCGGGGCATCATCCAACGCTTATTGATTGAGCTTTCCGCTTAAAAACTTCACGCAGTCGCCGACGGTCTTGAGCTGTGCAAGGTCTTCCTCCTGCACCTCGTCGAGGTCAAACTCCTCCTCCATCGCCATCACCAGCTCCACAAGGTCGACGGAATCGGCGCCGAGGTCGTCCGTAAAGGAACTCGTCATGGTGATTTCCTCCGCGTTGAGGGCAAATTGTTCCGCAATAAGGCTTTGCAGCGTGCCGAAAATCTCTTCCGGGGTCATAGGTACGTCCCTCCTGACAGGATATTGTATAAGCGAATGTTACAACAAAGAATATATTGTGTCAATCCCCTTTTTCCAAAAAATGGCACAGCTCCTTCAGGCGCCGATTCTCATTTTGTCGATGTCGCGCGCGATGTCGTCCGCGATGCCGCTTCGCGCAACCTCGACCGCCTGACGCACCGCGTTGCAGAACGCGACATCGTTGGACGAGCCGTGCGCCTTGACGACAGGCTTGGAAATGCCGAGCAGCGCCGTTCCGCCGACCTCGTTGGGATCAAGCGTCTTTTTGAACTCCCGCAGTCCGCCCTTTAAGAAAAGCGCCGCTATCTTCGTCCCCGCGTTCTTGAGCAGCATCTCCTTGAGCAGCGCGCTCATCAGCTTGCCCGCGCCCTCGATGGTCTTGAGCATGACATTGCCGGAAAAGCCGTCCGCGACGATCACGTCGCACGCACCCTGGAGCGCCTCCTTTGCCTCGACGTTGCCGACAAAATTGAGGTCGCCGTTTTTGCCCGCCTCGGCGAGCTTCTGATACGTCTCACGCCGCAGCGTGTCGCCCTTTTCCTCCTCCGCGCCGATGTTGAGAAGTCCCACGCGGGGCTTTTCAACGCCAAGCACCCTCGAGCAATAGTAGCTGCCGAGATACGCGAACTGGAGCAAATATTCCACCGTACACTCCGCGTTCGCGCCGCAGTCGAGCAGCACGGCACGCCCTGTCGCGGTCGGGATCGTCGGCGCAAGCGCCGCGCGGCGAAGCCCGCGGATGCGCTTGACCACAAGCGTCGCGCCGGAGAGCAGCGCCCCTGTGCTGCCGGCGGAAACGAAACCGTCCGCCTCGCCGTCGCGCACCATATTGAGTCCCACCGTCAGCGATGAATCGGGTTTTTTCTTAAACGCCGTCGCGGGATCGTCCGCGATCTCCACGATCTCTGAGGCGTTGCGGATGGTGACGCCCGCGGGCAGCGCCTCCCGTCCCGCCTCGCGCAGCGCGCCGAGGATGGCATCCTCGCGTCCGACGAGGACAAGCTCCACGTCGGGGTCCTTTTCCCGCGCAAGCAGCGCGCCCTTCACAGGGGCAAGCGGCGCGAAATCGCCGCCCATCGCGTCGATGACGATCTTCATGGAAGCTCTCCTTATCTTTACCCTTTTATATCTTTCAACGCCTCCGCGCGCATCGCGTCGATGATGGCGAGCGAGCGGGCGGACAGCTCCGCGTTCTTGTTACGCTTGCCGCGCACGCGATGGTCGAGCGGTGGAATGATGCCGAAGTTGATGTTCATTGGCTGAAAATCCGTCACGCTCTTGTCGCTGACGTACAGGCCCAACGCGCCAATCGCAGTCTCGCGCGGGAAATCGAGCGGCGCCTTGCCTTCCAGCCGCCGCGCCAGCTCCACGCCGGCAAGGAAGCCGGACGCCGCCGACTCCACGTAGCCCTCCACGCCCGTCATCTGCCCCGCAAACGCAATGCGCGGCTCGTCAACGAGCCGATAGTAGCGGTCGAGCAGGCGCGGAGAATCCAGGTAGGTGTTGCGGTGCATGACCCCATAGCGTACAAACTCCGCGTCACGCAGCGCAGGGATCATCGAGAACACCCGCTTTTGCTCCGGAAAGCGCAAATGCGTCTGGAATCCGACGAGGTTATAGATGCTGCCGTCGCTGTTGTCGCGGCGCAGCTGCACCACGGCGAAGGGCTCCCGCCCTGTTTTCGGATCCTTCAGTCCGCGCGGCTTGAGCGGGCCGTAGCGCAGCGTATCGCGCCCGCGGCGCGCCATAACTTCGACGGGCATGCACCCCTCGAACACGTTTTTGTCCTCAAAGCCGTGGACAGGCGCTTCTTCCGCCGTCGTAAGCGCCTCCCAAAAGGCGGCGTATTCTTTCTCGGTCATCGGGCAGTTTACATAATCTGCCGTCCCTCTGTCGTAGCGCGAAGCGAACCACGCGCTGCCCATATCGACGCTTTCAAACGTCACGAGCGGCGCGGCGGCGTCAAAAAAGTGCAGCGTGCGCGGGCGCTTCGCGGCCGCGTCGTTTTGCGCCCCCTGTTCATCACCTCCGCCGATCTTGCGCAAGATGGCGTCGGCGAACGCATCGCTCGTCAGCGGTCCCGTTGCAACGACGACCTCCCCCGTTTCGGGAAGCTCCGTCACCTCACCGTCAACAACCGTCACATTCGGATGCGCGCGAAGGCGCTCGGTGACGAGCCGCGCGAAGCCCTGGCGGTCAACCGCCAGCGCGCCGCCCGCCTCCACGCGCGTTGCGTCCGCGCTGGAAAGGATAAGCGAATCGAGGCGGCGCAGCTCCTCCTTCAAAAGCCCCACTGCGTTCTCCAGCTGGTCGGAGCGCAGGGAATTGGAACAGCAAAGCTCCGCAAAATCGTCGCTCACGTGCGCGGGAGTGCGCTTGCGCGGCTTCATCTCACACAGCGTCACTTTCACGCCGCGCCGCGCGAGCTGCCATGCACACTCGCTGCCCGCGAGTCCCGCGCCGATCACAGTCGCTTGCATCAGTTCTCCTCTTTCTTCGCGGTCTTTTTGGTACTGGTCTTTTTCGCCGTCGTGGTTTTCTTGGCGGCTGCGGTGGTTTTCGCCGTCGCGGCTTTCTTCGCCGCCGCGGTCTTTTTCGTCGCAGTCTTTGCGGCGGCCGTCTTCTTTGCGCTTGTCGTCTTGGCAGCCGCCTTCTTGGCGGCAGGCTTCTTCTCCGCCGTTTCGTCCGCAGCCTTTGTTTCCTCCGTCGCGGCCTTCTTCGTATAGCCGCGCTTGTCCTCGGGTACAAAGTTCGCGCACGCGGGGTTGATGCAATAAGGACGCTTGAAGCCCTTGCCGGACTTTTTGAACATCGTCTGTCCGCACGCGGGGCAGTCGTCCTTCACCGGCACGTCGAAGGTCGTAAAGTCGCACGCCTTGCTTTCATCGCGGCTGCCTCGGAACTCACAGGCGTAATAGGTGTACTGTTTGTTGGTCTTCTTGCTCACGCCCGTGCGCTTCATGAGGCGTCCGCCGCACTTGGGGCAGCGCCCCGGCATTTCAATGACGAGAGGCTTGGTGAACGTACACTCGGGATAGCCTGGGCAGGCAAGGAAACGGCCGAACCGTCCGGACTTGACGACCATGTTTCGTCCGCAGACGTCGCACTTCTCCTCGCTGACCTCGTCGGGCACCTTGAGATGCTTGCCCTCCAAATCCTGCTCCGCCTGCTTGAGCTCCGCGGAGAACTCGCCGTAGAAGCTGCGCAAAATACCCTTCCACGGCGTCTTGCCCTCCTCGACCGCGTCAAGCGTCTCTTCCATGCGGGCGGTAAAGCTGGTATCGACGATGTCGGGGAACTTCTGCTCCATAAGCTCCGTCACGACCGTTCCGAGCGGCGTCGGACGCAGGTATTTGCCCTCCTTGACGACGTACTCGCGGTCAAGGATGGTCGAAACCGTCGGCGCGTAGGTGGACGGCCTGCCGATGCCGTTTTGCTCCATCGCGCGGATAAGCGTCGCGTCGGTGTAGCGCACGGGTGGCTGGGTAAAGTGCTGCTCCGGCTCGAAGCCGTCCAGCGTCAGCGTCTGCCCCTCGGTAAGCGGCGGAAGCTTCGTGGACTTCTCCTCGTGCTCGTCGTCGCGCGACTCCTCGTAGAGCGCCGTGTAGCCCGCAAACTTGAGGTCGCTCGCGCTCGCGCGGAACTCGTGGCCGTTCGCCGCGATCTCGACGCTGACGACGCCGTAGACGGCGTTCGCCATCTGAGACGCGAGGAAGCGGCTCCAAATCAGGCGGTAGAGACGGTACTGCTCGCCCGTAAGGTCGCCCTTGACGCGCTCGGGCGTTAAATCGACGCTCGACGGGCGGATCGCCTCGTGCGCGTCCTGCGCGCCCGCCTTCGTGCGGAAGCGGCGCGTGGTCTCGGGATAGTAGTCCTTGCCGTAGCGCCCAAGAATAAACGTCTTCGCCGCGGCGAGCGCCTCCTCTGAGATGCGCAGGGAGTCGGTACGCATATAGGTGATAAGGCCCACCGTTCCCTCGCCGGTGACGTCCACGCCCTCATAGAGCTGCTGGGCGATCGCCATCGTGCGGCGCGGGGTCATGTTCAGCTTGCGCGACGCCTCCTGCTGGAGCGTCGAGGTCGTAAACGGCGGGGACGGGGAGCGCTGCTTGTCGGCGCGCTTGATGGACTTGACGGCAAACGTCGCGCTTTTGGCGTCGGCGATGATCGCGTCCACCGCCTCGCGGGAATCGGGCTCGGCCTTCTTGCCGTTTTTGCCGTAATAGTGCGCGGTGAAGGGCTTGCTCTTCGGATCGTCGCGCAGCGACGCCTCGATCGTCCAGTACTCCTGCGGCTCGAACGCGTTGATTTCCTTTTCGCGGTCGTCGACCATACGCATCGCGACCGACTGCACGCGTCCGGCGGAAAGCCCGCGGCGCACCTTCTTCCAAAGGAGCGGCGAAAGCTCGTAGCCCACGATACGGTCGAGGATGCGGCGCGCCTGCTGCGCGTCGACGAGATCCTGATCGATGGCGCGAGGCGCCTTGATGCTCTCGCTGACGACCTTTTTGGTGATCTCGTTGAAGGTCACGCGCTGCGCCTTCTTGTCATCGAGATCCAGCAGCGCCTTGAGATGCCACGAAATCGCCTCGCCCTCGCGGTCCGGGTCGGTCGCGAGATAGACGACGTCGCTGTTCTTCGCTGCGGTCTTAAGCTCTTTGATAAGCGCTTCCTTGCCCTTGATAGGCTTATAGTCCGGTTCAAAATCATTCTCAATATCGACTCCGAGCTTGCTTTTGGGGAGGTCGCGCAGGTGCCCCATGCTCGCTGTCACGGTATAGTCCTTGCCGAGGTATTTTCCGATGGTCTTTGCCTTCGCTGGGGACTCGACGATCACCAAATTCTTCTTTGCCATGTTTCCTGTCCCTTCCACGCGCCCTTGGACGCCGTTATTTTATTCCTCGATCAGCTCTGCGGTGAGGGAAAACCGCTTGCCGCCGCTCTCGGCGACGTAACCCTCGATCTCAAGCACCGTCAGCGCCGAAAGCACGCGCCGCGTCGGGAGCCCGACCGCCTCGATCAGATCGTCCACCTGCAGCTCGCCCGACTTGAGCGTACGCAGAATATGCGCCTGATCGTCCGTCAATTCGGTGCGCCCCTCGCGAAGATCGACGCGCGGGAGCGCCTGCTGTTCTTCCTCATCCTCTCCGCGTACGGTCCGCTCCTGTTGCCGCGCCTGATAGCCCAGCGACTGCGGCAGCTCGACCTGTCCGCAGGAAAGCTTATGCGGATAGCGCGCCTCGTACTCCCAAAGGATGCTTTGGCTGTCGAGCGCCAGCGCCGCCTCCCCCTGCGCGATCAGCCGGTTGCAGCCGCGGCTCTTCGGCGCGTTGATGGCACCGGGGACGGCATAGACGTCGCGTCCCTGCTCCAACGCCGTGTGCGCGGTGATGAGCGCGCCGCTGCGCTCGGGCGCCTCGACCACGACGGTCGCGAGGCATAAGCCGCTGATGATGCGGTTGCGCACCGGAAAATGCGCGCCGAGCGCAGGCGTTCCGGGCGGGTACTCGGTCACAAGCGCGCCCGACGCGGCAACATCCTGATAAAGCTGCCGGTTCTCCGGCGGATAAACAACGCCCAAACCGCAGCCGAGCACCGCCACCGTTTTTGCGCCCGCGCGGAGCGCGCCGCGATGCGAGGCGGAGTCGATGCCGCTTGCCGCGCCCGACACAATCAGCGCGCCCTGCTTCGCCATCGCGTAAGCAAGCGTCTCCGCCGTTTCAATACCGTAAGGCGTCGCGTCGCGCGTGCCGACCATCGCGATCGCCGCTTCCTCGTCGATCTCAGGCAGACGCCCCTTGACATACAATAGGCACGGCGGCTCGTAGATGTTGCGAAGCCGCACGGGGTAGTCCGCGTCCTGCATCGTGAGGATACGCGCGCCGAGGCGCTCGCACTCGCCGAGGATACGATCCGCCTCTGCGGTGCTCTTGTTGGCAAGCTGTGCAGCAAAACGCCGCGTCATGCCCTCAACGTGGAGATACTCCTCCTCGTCGGCGTAATAAATGTTCTCCGGCGAGCCAAAGTGCTCCAAAAGCTGGAGCCTTGCGCGCGTCGGAAGCCCTTTACATTCGCTCAGCCATATCCAGTATTTGGTTCCTGCCATGTCTGACTCCTTCGGTTTTTATCGGTACATCTCCCAAAGCAGCACCGTTGCCGCGCTGGATGCGTTGAGCGACTCACAGCGCGCGCTCATGGGGATGCGGAGCGTACGATCACACAGCGCGAGCACTTCCGCGCTCAGTCCCCTGCCTTCGCTGCCGATTGCAACGGCGGCGCGGGAAAGCCCCGTCTCACGCAGCGAAACAGTATCGCCGCGCAGCGCCGCCCCGTAGAGCGGAATGCCGCTCGCGCGCAGCAGCGCCGCAAGCTCCTGCGCCGCGCAGCTCCACACCTTCGCGCGGAAGACCGCTCCCATCGTCGCGCGCACGGTCTTCGGGTTGTAGAGGTCGGCGCAGGCGTTCACGAGGAATACGCCGTCGCATTCAAAGGCGTCCGCCGTGCGCACGATCGTGCCAACGTTGCCTGGATCCTGCACGCCGTCGAGCACGAGATAGCGGTTTCCCTCCAGCCGCTCAGGCAGCCCGCCGCGCTCCAAACGTGCCGCAAACAGCGCGCCCTGCGGCGTTTCCGCCGGACTCACGGAACGCATCAGCTCTCCGCTCACGCGCGCGACGCGCACGCCGTCGGGAAGCGGCGGGATGGCGATATCGTCCGAGAACAGCGCCGTTTTGAGCGGCGCGTCCCACTTGACGGCCTCTTCCAAAAGCTTCACGCCGTCGCCGAGATATTCGCCGCACTCGTCCCGGTACGCACGAGAGGACGCGAGCTTTCGCAGGTGGGTCAAAAGCGCGTTATGACGGCTCGTGATCGTCTCGACATTCATACGCGACCCTCCCGATACATATTAAACATAGAGACAATAGCACAAGACTTTTTCAAATGCAAGCACAAAAATGCGCGGTATGAAAAAAGGCGGGTCTTTCGACCCGCCTTTTCAGCGATAAAAAGCGCTTTAGACCATGTTCAAGACCAGCGTCAGCACGATGAACACGGCGCCGACCCACTTGGTCGCGCGCGCGAGCTTCGCGTCGATGGACTTGGCCTTGTTCTTGGACAGAAAGCTGTCCGCCACGCCGCCGATGGCGCCGGAAAGACCGGCAGACTTGCCGGACTGGATCAACACGACCGCGATCACAAACAGGCCGCAGAGCACCTGAAGGATCATCAAAAACATATGCATGGACTTCTACCTCCGTCGTATAGTACGCAGGGATACCCCCGCATTTTCAATCGCAGGGGACATCTTAGCACATCTTCTGCAAGATTGCAAGAGGGAATTTTCAATCCCCCGTCTCTTCCGTCTCGCCCCGCGCGCGCAGTTCCGCAATCTTCTCCTGCGACAACCGGATGGCGCGCACGATGTCCGCCACCGCGTCTGGCGCGTGGTCGCCGCATTGCGCCGCGTACCACTCGCCAAGCGCCTGATAGCTCTTCTCCAGATTGCGTTTCTCGTTCATCAGCGAAACGCTTGCCACGGCAGAATCCTTGAGCGCGCCCGCTTTCTCGCCCGCGCGTTCCATCAGCGTGCCCGCTTTTTCTCCTGCGTAGCCAACCAACGTACCCGCCGCCTCCGCAGCGCTGTAGACCGCGTTTTGCGCCGCGCGCTTCGCATCCTCCAAATTCGGCATATCATCTGCTCCTTTCTGGTTTCAATTCTTTTCGACCCAGCCGCGCGCGCAATTCACCGCGCGCTGCCAGCCGCGATAGAGGCCCTCGCACTCATACTGCTCGCGCTCGGGGCGGAATATTTTTGCGCTTTCGCGCACGGAACGCACCTCGTCCATATTCTTCCAAAGCCCCGCCGCAAGCCCCGCCAGCGCCGCCGCGCCGAACGCCGTCGTCTCGACCATCACGGGGCGGTCGACGGGGATGCGCAGCAAATCCGCCTGAAACTGCATCATCAAATCGCTCACGCTCGCGCCGCCGTCCACGCGCAGGATCGAGATCTCGCAGCCCGCGTCCTGACGCATCGCGGTCATCAGGTCGGTGACCTGATAGGCGATGGATTCCAGCACCGCGCGGGCAAAGTGCGCGCGGGATGTGCCACGCGTCATTCCCACGACACAGCCACGCGCATACATATCCCAGTACGGCGCGCCGAGCCCTGTGAACGCAGGAACAAGGTACACGCCGCCGGTATCCGGAACGCTCTCGGCAAGCTTGTCGCACTCCGGCGCGCTGTCGATCAGGTTCATCTCATCGCGCAGCCACTGGATGGCGCTTCCGGCGTTGAAAACGCTGCCCTCAAGGGCGTAGGTCGTCTTCCCGCCGACGCTCCACGCGACCGACGTGACAAGTCCCGCGCGGGAACGCACCGGCTCCGGTCCAACGTTCATCAGCGTGAAGCAGCCCGTGCCGTAGGTGTTCTTTGCCTGGCCACGCTCGAAGCAGCCCTGCCCGAACAGCGCCGATTGCTGGTCGCCCGCCGCGCCGCACACCGGCACGCCCGCGAGCTCCTCCAGCCCCTTGATCCCCTCGGCGACGATGCCGTAGACCTCGGAATTGCCGACGGGCTTCGGCAGCATATTCATCGGGATATTCAAAAGCCGGCACAGCTCTGTGTCCCACTCAAGCGTGCGGATATTGAAGAGCATCGTGCGCGAGGCGTTGGAATAATCGGTGACGTGCGCCTTGCCGCCGGTCAGTTTCCAAATAAGCCACGTCTCGATCGTGCCGAAGAGCAGTTCGCCGCGCTCCGCGCGCTCACGCGCGCCGGGCACGTTGTCGAGCAGCCACTTGATCTTCGTGCCGGAGAAATACGCGTCAATCAAAAGCCCCGTTTTCTCCGCCACCAGCTCGCTCACACCGTGATGCTCGCGAACGAGCGCGTCGCAGATGTCCGCCGTTCGGCGGCACTGCCAAACGATAGCGTTATAGATGGGTTTACCCGTCGCCCTGTCCCAAACGATGGTCGTCTCGCGCTGATTGGTGATGCCGATGCCCGCGACCTCGGCGGCAAGACCGGACTCGCGCAGCGCCTGCGCCGCCACGGCACGCTCGGTCTCCCAGATCTCCATGGGGTCGTGCTCGACCCAACCGGGCTTGGGGTATATCTGCGTAAAGCCCTGCTGCGCCTTGGCAACGATCTTCCCGTCCCCGCCGAAGAGGATCGCGCGCGAGCTTGTCGTACCCTGGTCGAGCGCCAAAACATATTTTTTCATAAAACTCCCCCCTGTTCAACGATGAAATAATATGATAAACTGATTAAGTTAGAATGATTATAACACAAGGAGGTACATATTGCTATGGCAAATCGCAAAGAATTTTCCTTCCCCTCTTCCGACGGAAAGACGCAGATCCACGCCGTGGAGTGGGCGCCGGACGGCGAGGCGAAAGGCGTTTACCAAATTGCGCACGGCGTCGCGGAGTACGCGCTGCGCTACGAGCCGTTCGCGGAGTTCCTGACGGAGAAGGGTTTCGTCGTCGTGGCAAACGATCACATCGGTCACGGCCAAAGCGTCGCTTCGGGCGCCCCCGTGCTGTACTTTGGCGACAAGGACGGCTGGACGCACGTGGTCGACGATATGTACGCCCTCCATAACCTCGCCGCGCAGAAGTACCCGAACCTTCCGTACTTTCTGATGGGGCACTCGATGGGCTCGTTCCTCGCGCGCACCTATCTCATCCGCTATCCCGGCACAATCAAGGCGGCGGTCATCATGGGCACGGGCCAGCAGTCCGCTTTCATGGTCGCGGGCGGCAAGCTTGCCGCAAACTTCTACGGCAAAAAGACCGGATTCGACAAATTCAACGCGAGCGTCGACAGCCTTGCCTTCGGCGCATACAACAAGCCCTTTGAGCCCAAGCGCACCAATTACGACTGGCTCAGCGCAAATCCCGAGAACGTGGACGCCTACATCGCCGACCCGCTCTGCGGCGGACAGACGACCGTGGGGCTGTTCCGAGATATGCTCGGCGGCATCGGCTTCATCGAAAAGAGCGCCAACCTCGCGAAGATGGACATGAATACGCCCGTCCTCTTCATCTCCGGCGCGATGGATCCCGTGGGCGACTGCGGCAAGGGCACGACCAAGGCGTACGAGAGCTTTAAGCGCGCGGGCGTGAAGGACGTGACGCTCAAGCTCTATCCCGGCTTGCGCCACGAGATTTTGAACGAGAAGGAAAAGGACCATGTGTACGCCGATATTTGGGCGTGGGTCGAAAAGCACATGTGAGGGAAAGCGAATGGCAGATACTTGGGAAGCCCTGGAAAAGGAATGCAAAAGCTGCCGCGAGTGCTCGCTTTGCGAGACTCGCAAGAATGTGGTATTCGGCGTTGGCAGCCGTGAAGCCGAGGTGCTGTTCATTGGCGAAGGCCCCGGCGCGAACGAGGACGAGCAGGGCGAGCCGTTTGTCGGCCGCGCGGGACATCTGCTCGACGACATGCTCGCGATCATCGGCCTTGCGCGCAAGGACGTCTACATCGCGAACATCGTCAAATGCCGCCCGCCGGAGAACCGCGATCCGCTCGGCGTCGAGCAGGACGCCTGCATCGGATACCTCCGCCGCCAAACAGCGCTGTTGCGTCCGAAGATCATCGTCTGTCTCGGGCGCATCGCCGCAATGAAGATCATCAAGGATGATTTCAAGATCTCGCGCGAGCACGGGCAGTGGTTTGAAAAGGGCGACGTCCAAATGATGGCGGTCTACCACCCCGCGGCGCTGCTGCGTGACCCGCGCCGCAGACCCGAGGCATTTGACGACTTCAAGGCGCTGCAATCGAAGATCAGCGAACTGTGCGATCACACCAAAGCAATGTAATATGCTGTGAAAGAGTTTTGC
>JAWRIJ010000056.1:0-7636 GCA_040307975.1 Oscillospiraceae bacterium
ATTCTTCACCGTGCCGTCCGTGTCGATGCTGATGCCCTTGACGTCCTGCCCGCCGATGTCAATGATCGCCTTCACGTTCGGGTTCGTCACGTGTACGCCCATCGCGTGGCAGGAGATCTCCGAGATGTTTTCATCCGCGAACGGCACCTTGTTGCGCCCGTAGCCCGTGCCGATGAGGTATTCTAGCTCCTTCGAGTCCTTCAGCCCCGCCGTCTTGCAGACCTCCTCCATCGCGAGCGTCGCGCTCACCTCGGAGTTGATCTTCGAGCGGATCGTCGTGTCGGCGACGATCTTACCCGTCTCGTCGAGGATGATCGCCTTGGTGTACGTGGAGCCCACGTCGCAGCCGCCATAGTATTTCATAGTTCGATTTTCTCCCTTTCCTTTTTACAGATGCGTATCGCGTTCGATCCTGTCGTAGTGCTTGAGCAGGAACGGCTCAATAGCTGCCGTCAGCTTCATGTCGAGGTTGAAGAAGTAAACAGTGAACGTCACAACAAAGAAGCCTAGGGCGAAAAGCAAAAGCCGAACCAGCAGTCTCTTGACAAATTTGCACATAGTATTCATATCCTCCCCATATAGTAAACAATCGCTCCGCAATCGTTTACCATGATTCTTCGTCGTGGAGCACCTCCAGCGACGGATCGATCGGCTCCTCGCGCATGACGGTGCGCATGTACGTGTTGATCTGGTCGCGGACGCCCTGACGCGAGATGATGCGCGGGTCGAACAGGTCGTGCTGAACCCAGACGAGATGGATGCCCAGCTCGCGGGCGCGCTCTTCAAAAAGCCCGTGCATGCCGTCGAGCGCCTTGCAGCTCATGTGCTCCCACAAAATGACCATATCGGCGTTGAACTGCTGTGTGAACTCCCACAGCTCGTCGAGAAGCACCCGATAGCCGCCGTGGGTGCGATTGCGCATGATCATGTTCTCCGTGAGCCACGCCATGTCGTAATACGCCTGCTCACGGTTCTCGGGCGTATCCGTCTCCGCGATCTCACGGGTGGAGACCATCGAGAGCATATCGGTCAGCGGCACAATACCCCAGCAGTTGAGGAGCCACACGAGGAAGTCCATGTAGTAGTGCGACTGCACGCCCCAAATGATAGCGCGGTGGCGATACTCCTTCGCCGCGCGCATCTTCTTCTCGTACGCCTGCCGCGCGAGGCGCGTAATGGTGCGATCCGCCTTCTCAAACGCTGCGACCCTGCCGCAGATCGCCATGTAGTTCGTTTCGGTGTAGAGCGCGAGGTTGGAGCCGAACACCTGCGGATACGGCGTACGGTTCATTTCAAGCCATTCCTGACGGCATTTCGTCGCGTAGTTGACGCGCCTGGCGCACGCAAAGTAGGCGTTCCAGTCCCATTTCGCACCCGTATGTTTCTCAATGAAGGCAATGGCATTGCGGATTTCCTGCGCGGCATACTCCTGCACGTCGTCCTCGCGGTGGCGAAGCGGCGCGGCAAGCTGGAACACGGGGATACCGTCCTCAAGCTCAAGGCGGCGGGAAATGACGCCGTTGCCGAGCAGCGACCCGTCGCAGGTGGTGTTGCACTGGATGGCGCAGGCGCCGAGCACCGGCGCGTCGTCGTCGATGGAGACGCCCGCCTCCGCCTCCGGCATGGGGCAGACGTCGCCGGCAAGACCGAACTCCTGCGCAACGTCAATATAGTGCTCCGCCGCGTGCTGGTTCAAGAGCACGGACACGTAGGTCGAAGGCGTCTCGCGGCTCAAGGTCTTGAGCATCGGGAAGCCCATCATCACCGCGGTCATCTCATTCTCGTCCACGAGCACGACCTTCTTGGAGAATTCCGTGTCGTTGCCGATGCGGCGGTCGCCGCGGAACAGGCTGTCGAGCAGCTTTGCCACGTCGTCGATGACGAGATCCTGCTCGGTGTGGCAAATGCGCAGATACTCGCCTCGTAAACCCTGCGTATGTCTGTCAACCATCATCGGGACGGCAAGATAATTCGCCATCCAGCGATAGCGGAACATGGCCTTGACGTTGCGCGGCTTCATCACAAACTTGCCAAGCGTCGCCATGATGACGAGCCAGCGGGAATAATCGTACAGCGTGTCGGAAAGGCCGCGCCACTCGCGGCGCTTGCGCACCTTGCCGCCGTCGATGTAAAAATCGCCAAGCCGGTCGGCTCCGATCTCCTTAGCCATTTGCGACGCCCTCCTTTTGAATGTGTTTGATTTCAATGCTCTCCACAAACGCCTGCACACGCGTGCGCATCTGTCCGGAGGTCGCGATCGCGTAGGGACGGTCGACCGCCAGCACGGGATAGCCGAATTCCTCGCGCAGGATGTGTGAGCCGAGCATCTTCTCATATGCCCATGGGTCGCAGAACTTCATCTGCTCGTAGATGACGCCGTCCGCGCCATACTCCTTTGCAATACGGTCGACATACTCGCGGCGGCCGAGCATCTTCGGCATGTCCATGTAGCGCGGGCACTGTCCTCGCATCATGTACTGCCGGCAGATCTGCGTAAGCGCGTCCTCACCGTCGGTGAGCGCGATGGGATCGCGGCCGGGCAGCGAGCCGTAGCAATAGCGGTCGGCGCAGACATAGGCGCCGGAATCCTCGACCAGCTTGATAAAGTCAAGGTCGTCCACCTCGGAGCCGACGACCACGACACGCGCGCGGAAGGCGTCCGCCTCCATCGGCTCGCGGGATTTGAGCTCGTTCAGGGTTTCCTGAAGCTTGTCGACAATGAGATACTTCGGGCAGACATAGCTTGCAAGCGTCAGAACGTGGAACTCATAGCCGGTGATAGCCGGCTTTTCACCCTTGCGGAACTCACCGATGGCTCTGATGAGCTCGCACACACGGTTGTGTTCCTCCACCGCCTTGCGGATGGCGGCGTCGGAGGTGTCGATGCCGTAATGCTCCGCAAGGGGCTTTAAGATGTGATTTTTGCATTGCAAAACGTAGAGATTGAGGCCGTTGTCGTCGCCCTTCATGGGGATTTCCATGTACTCGTAGAAGAACTTCGGCTTGTCCCGCCCCATCGTCTTTAAGAGTTCCATGTTCTCCACACAGCGGTTCATCATCGAGCAGCCGTCCGGCGTGATGATGCAGTCGGCGAAGTTGAACCCGCCCTCGACCGCGCGCTCCAAAAGCGCGCGGCTGTATTCGCACAGGAAGCTTGTAAGATAGTACGTGCCGATCTCCATCGAACCGGTGCGCGGCGCGCGCAGACGCGCAGAGAAGCAGCCGGAAAGGTTCAAAAGCGGCTCCGGCGTATTCTCACAGGTGTAGGCAACGCAGATCTTGCCGTCCTTTTGCGCCTTCTGCACCAGCTCGTTGTTGGCTTCGAGCAGCAGATTTTCAAAATAGATCAGATGCTTGAGATCCTTCATACCTCTCTCCTTTACTTCTTACCCGCCGCCATACGCGCGGCGATCTTGCCGGTGCGCTTGACGAGGTGCTCGGCGACCTTAAACGGCATGGTTTCGAACTCGCCCATGTGCCACTCGCGGGTCTTTTCCAGATGGATGGCATCGAACATACACTTCGTCGTACAGAGGCCGCAGCCGACGCAGAGGTACGAATCCACCTTCGTCGCGCCGCACTTGAGACAACGGGCGGTCTCCTTGCGCACCTGCTCCTCGGTGAAGGTGACGCGCGTGGAGCCAAAGGTCTTTTCCTTGGCGGCGTTGTAACCCGGGATTTGACGGCTTCCGTGGTCGTAACCCGTCGGGTCGACAAGAATGTTGCCCTTGTCGAGCGCGCGGTAGTTGCGGCGGTCGCGCCCAAGCGTCAGCGTCTGCCCCTCGTGGACGATGCGGTGGAGCGAAATGGCGGCCTCCTTGCCGGCGGCGATGGCGTCAATGATAAACTTCTGACCGGTGTAGGCGTCGCCGCCGACGAAAATATCGCGCTCGGCGGTCTGATAGGTGAGCGGATCCGCCTTGGCAAAGCCGCGCTCGGTGAGCTCGACCTTTGTGCCTTCAAGGAGCCCTCCCCAGTCGGTCTTGAGTCCAATGCAGTACAGAACCGTCGTGCAATCGGCGGTCTCGGTGCGGTTATCGTCGAACTTCGGCGCGAATCTGCCGCTCGCGTCCTTGACGCTCAGGCACTTGCGAAACTCAACGCCCGCGCACTTGCCGTCGCGTACGACCACCTTCGTCTGGCCCCAGCCGTCGCGGATCTCGACGCCGTCGTGCTTGCACTCGTTCTGATCCTCTTCGCCCATGGGCATCTCGTCGTAGCTTTCCAAACAGTAGAGCGTGACCTTCTCCGCGCCGCAGCGGACCGCCGTGCGGGCAACGTCCGCGCCGATGCTGCCACCGCCGATGACGACGACCTTGCCGGAAAGCTTCACGTCCTCGCCCGAGTTGACGCGCTTGACAAAGTCGATGCCGGCGATCACGCCCTCCGCGTCGTCGCCGGGGACGTTCAGCCTGCCGCCGTTCTGCAATCCGATGGCGAGGTAGAAGCCGCGATAGCCCTGCTCGCGCAGCTGCGGAATGGTCACGTCCTTGCCGACCTCGACGCCGCACTTGAATTCTACGCCCATCTCCCTGAGAATGTCGATCTCCGCGCTCACGACATCCTTTTCCAGCCGGAATCCGGGCAGGCCGTTCATCATCATGCCGCCCGGTTTTTGCGCCTTATCAAACACGGTGGGCTTGTAACCCTTCATGGCAAGGTAATATGCCGCGCTCATGCCCGCGGGACCGGCGCCGACAATGGCGATCTTCTCGTCATAGGGTCTTCCGATCTGATTGACGAACTTTGGGATCTCGCGCGTCTTGGGGTCGAGCTCCTGCTCGGCGATAAAGCGCTTGACCTCGTCGATGGCAACCGCCTCGTCCACGCTGCCGCGGGTACACTCGGTCTCGCAGCGGTGGTTGCACACGCGTCCACAGACCGCGGGGAACGGGTTTTCCTTACGGATGAGCTCGAGCGCTTCCTTATACTTGCCCTGCGCGGCAAGGCGCAGATAACCCTGCACGGCGATGTGCGCCGGACATGCTGTCTTGCACGGCGCGGTGCCGGTCTCGACCACGTCCTCGCGGTTTTCGCGGTAGTCAACGTTCCAGTCGCTCTTGCGCCAAATGTTGTGCTCGCTCATCTTGCGGTAGTCGCGCTGCGGAAGCGGCTCCTTGGTGCAGAGCTTTTGGCCCAGCTTCAAGGCGTTCGCCGGGCAGTTTTCGACGCACTGGCCGCAGGCGACGCACTTCTCCTCGTCGATGACGGCGGTAAAATTGGAGCGGATCACGTCGCGCGCGCCGTAGAGCATGCCAACGCGCAGGCCGAAGCAGGAGCAGGAGCAGCAGTTGCAGATCGCCGCGCTCTCGCCGACCTCTTCAATGTTCGGCATATCGTGCATGAGACCGTTGTCCTCGGCGCGCTTGAGGATTTCCAGCACTTCCTCACGGCTGACCTGACGACCGCGCCCCGTGCGGATGTAGTGCTCCGCGCCCTTGCCCATCTGGATGCACATGTCCTCCTCCAAATGGCCGCAGCCCTCGCCGATAGTGCGGCGGGACGCGCGGCAGGAACATGGCGAAACGGAGAAGACGTCATACTTGTTTAAGTAGTAGCTGAGTTTTTCATCGTCGCGGACGTTCGGGATATCCTTGATCGCGCTTTCGATGGGCACGACGCGCATGAGGCCCGAGCCGTCCGGCATCATGGGCGCCATGGTTGCCATGCGGATGCGCGTATACTCCTCAAACGCCTTCGCAACCTCGGGGTGGGTTGCGAGCAGCTCTTTGTTGTTGACCAGCATCTCCATAATGCCGGGGGCAAATATCTGCATATAGAAGCGGTCCTTGCCGTCCGAGGGGTCGGTGGTGATGCGGAACACGCCGATCCACGCGAGATGCTCGGCAAGCCTCTGCACCTCGTCGACAGGCTTGCCGACCTTCTTGGCGAGGTACTCGGCCGTGCGCTCCTTGCGCAGCCCGCAGGCGATGGCAACGTCCGCCTCGTCGTCGGTGAGGATGGACGCGAGGGAATAGTACTCAGGGGCGTTCTCGTCGATCTTGTTCACAATTCCTGTGAGTCCGCCGACCACATGGCAAAGCTTCACGATCTTGGGTCTTAACTGGGGCATGACATCTACTTCCTTTCATTTACATAATATAAGTTATGTTACTTTTTCCACGCGTCGACCTGCTTGCGGAGCCAGTCGTACCACTTGTCCATGCCCTCGCCGGTCTTTGCGGAGATCGGAAAGATCTCCAGCCCCGGATGGCGCATGTGAGCATACTCCGTAACCTTTTCGAGGTCAAAGTCGAAGTAGGGCATGACGTCGATCTTGTTGATGACCAGCACGTCCGCCACCTCGAACATCAGCGGGTACTTCAGCGGCTTGTCGTGCCCCTCCGGCACTGAGAGGATCACGGCATTTTTTACTGCGCCGGTGTCGAACTCCGCGGGGCAGACAAGATTGCCCACATTCTCCAAAATAACGAGGTCGAGCCCCTCCGTGCCAAACTCGGTGAGCCCCTGACGCGTCATGTCCGCGTCGAGATGGCACATGCCGCCCGTGTGGAGCTGGATGGCGCGCGCGCCGGTCTCCAAAATCGCGGCGGCGTCCACGTCGGAGTCGATGTCCGCCTCCATGACGCCAATGCTCATCTCGCCCTTGAGGGCGCTTATGGTGCGCTTGAGCGTCGTGGTCTTGCCCGAGCCGGGCGACGACATCACGTTGAGCAGGAACGTCCCCTGCTCCTTGAGCTGCCTGCGCAGCTTGTCCGCATCCGCGTTGTTGTCCGCGAAGATGCTCTCCTTCACTTCGATCACTCTGATGGGATCCATGCTGTTCCTCCTTGGTTGGCGCAAAATAATACATTGTATTAAATATTATTATAAGAAAATTTTATGCCGCTTGCAACTGTTTTCACGTGTTTCCGGCATTTTCTACGATTTGGCAAATCCCCCCTGCAGGGATAACAAAAAGCCCCGTCAAGGCGGGGCTTTTTGTTTGTTTTGTCATTCGCCGCGGGAAGCAAGGCGCTGCGTCTGCTCCAGCTCGGTGATGAGCGCGACGCGCTCGGCGTGGCGTCCGCTCTGTGCTTCGGCGCGGAGCCATTCGTCCACGATCATCTTCGCCGTCTCCAAACCGACAATGCGCGCGCCGAAGGCGATCATATTCGCGTTGTTATGCTCTTTCGAGAGCCGCGCGGTGCACGGGTCGCTGCAAATGCAGCAGCGGATGCCCTTGACCTTGTTCGCCGCGATGCCGATGCCGACGCCCGTGCCGCAAATGAGCACGCCGCCGTCCGCCTCGCCTGACGCGACCATCTTCGCCGCGCGGCAAGCGGCGACGGGATAGTCAAAGTGACCCTCTTCGTCGGTACCGACATTAATGACCTCGATGCCCTTCGCCTCCAGGTAATCCTTGATCTGCCACTTCATCTCCACGGCGGCGTGATCGTTTCCAATGACCAGTTTCATGTGCTTTTTCCTCCGTAATCAACTATTTTCAATGGTTTTTGATAGACTGCTTAATTTTGCAAAAACTGTAAAGTCGTCAGCTTCTCGTCCTGCACAGGCTAGGGCCTTGCAGGCGGAGGCGGTGGGTCGGGCGGATCCAAGTCGGGCGCGCTTGGTGCATCCGGCGGCCCGGGTGGACCGAGATCGGGCGCGTTCGGCGCCTCCGGCGGCGGCTCGG
>JAWRIJ010000057.1:0-9888 GCA_040307975.1 Oscillospiraceae bacterium
CCGCCTTTCTCTTTTGCTTCGCCCCGCAGAAGCTGCGTGGCGAGCAGCAGAAGAAACGGAAAGAATACCATTCCGACGACTCCCGTGGAGCAGAAGCCGAGATACATTGCCAGCAGCGAAACGATGGGCGGCAGTCCGGCCTGCGCACCGAGCAGCCGGGGTTCCAGCGTATTGCGGATGATGAACGTAAGCAGGTAGAGCAGAAACAGAACAATAGACTTAGGAGTATTTTGCAACATGATTTCGACAATTGCCCATGGGAGCAAAACAGTTCCGGTGCCGAAAACGGGAAGCGCGTCGACGAGCGTGATGAGGAAAGCGAGCAGCAGGGCATACGGCTGACGAAGAAACACGAAAGCGGCGAGCAAAATAGAAAATGTGACGAGACAGAGCATCAGCTCCGCACGCAGCCAGCGAGTAAGAGAAGCTGTGATCCCAGAGCGGAAACGCAGAAAAAAGCGATGCGATCTGTCGGGAAATAGCGAGATAAGATAGCCGCGCAAGAACGGAAATGACGATGATGTAAAGTAGATTGCAAGTACAGATGTGACGGAAGCGAGAAAGAAGTGGGGCAGCACACCCGCCAATGCGCTGAGCACCGCGGGGAGACGTTCCGCCAGCGCGCCGATCAGGTCGCCTGCTTCGGCGCTGAAGCGGGCGAGCGCGGCGTCCATTTGTGCGCGCATCCAGGGTGGGCAAGCGTTGCTATAGCGTGATAATCTATCTGTAAAAACCTTTAAGGCAATTTGAATGGAACCGAGAAGAGCTGGGGCGCCCTCAAGCAGCGCGTAAGCTTCGCCGGTCAGCGTCGTACCGAGCAGGGAGAGCAGCCCGCCGAGCAGGAACAGCAGGAACAGCGTCAGCACAAGCGAGGCGAAGCTCCGCTTCAGGCGCAGGCGATTGCAAAGAAAGCGCACCGCGGGTTCTATCGCGGCGGCGGCAGCAAGCGCGATGAGGAAGGGGAGCAGCCAAAGCAGAAGATAGCGCAGTGCCACATAGAGTAGTGTAGCCGCCGCCGCGGCGCTTGCCGTCCAAAGCAGGAAGTGCTTGAGATTTCGTTCGGTCATGGGCGCGCTCCTTTCAATTGGTACTTGCCAAGCGGTTTCCTTTGTGCTACGATTAACACTGTGGAAGAACAAATGACCGCGGGAGGAATACAGATATGGCGGTGACCAAATATTTTTTGGTGGCGGCTGACGTGCTGCCGGAGGTGATCCTGAAGGTTGCGGAGGCAAATCGCATGCTGCGCGCGGGCGAGGCGCGCACGGCGCTGGAAGCTGCGCGCGCCGTGGGTATCAGCCGCAGCGCGTTTTATAAGTATCGCGACGCGGTGCGCCCGTTTACCGAGATGCGCACGGAGCACATCATTACGTTCTATGCCCTGCTCAAGAACAATCCGGGCGTATTGTCCAATGTCCTTTCTATTTTTGCCGCCTCGGGCGCAAATATACTGACAATCAACCAAAGCGTTCCGACCAACGGCTGCGCGGCGGTGACGATCTCGGCCGAGACCAGCGCCATGAGCGAGTCGATTGAGCAATTGATCTCCGAGGTCTCCGCGCTCAGCGGCGTGGTGCGCTTTGAGATCCTGGCGGGCTGAACCCTTTTGCGCTCCTTTTCATACCATGGATTGGCGAACTGCCTGAGGCAGCGCGCCGATCCATTTTTCTTTGAGAAGGGATTTTCATGAGTCTATTGGTGCAGAAGTTTGGGGGCAGCTCGGTCGCTGACGCCGAAAAGCTGCTGCACGTTGCCCATATCGTAAAAGAGGCGCACGACGCCGGAAACGATGTGATCGTGGTCGTATCCGCACAGGGCGACACCACGGACGAACTGCTGCGCAAGGCGGGGGAGCTGTCCACAAACCCGCCGCCGCGCGAGGCGGACGCGCTGCTCGCGGCAGGAGAACAGGTTTCTGCGGCGCTGACGGCAATGGCGCTCGCTTCGCTCGGCGTGGAGGCGGTGTCCATCAACGCGTGGCAGGCGCCGATTCTCACCGACGGGGTATACGGCGACGCGCAGATCGTCACGATCCCGAACGGGCGTATCGCAACGGAGGCGGCACGCCGCCGCGTTGTGGTTGTCACAGGGTTTCAGGGGGTGGATGGCTCCGGCAACGTGACTACTTTGGGCAGGGGCGGGTCGGACTATTCCGCCGTGGCACTGGCGGCGGCGTTTCACGCGGAGCGCTGCGTGATCTATACGGACGTGGACGGAGTCTATACGGCAGATCCGCGCGTCTGTCGAACGGCACGGCGGCTTGCGAATGTTTCCTGCGAGGATATGTACGCGCTTGCCCGCGCAGGGGCGCAGGTGCTTCACGACAAATGCGTGCGTCTTGCGCAGACACGCGGCGTTATGGTGGAAGTACGCTCCTGCGCTTCGGACAGCGTCGGAACGCGCGTCGTTCCGGAGGAGTGCAGATGCGGCGTGACGGGTGTGACTTGCCGGATGCGGGAGGGGGACGAGTACGCCGCGGTCACGCTCGTCGGAGGAGCGCTGCCGTCTCTGCGGACTGAAAAAGACGCGATCCTCGCGCTCAACGCGGCGGGTATTGTTGTACACGGGATCGACGCGGGGGAGAGGACGCTGACCCTGTACGTCGAGAGAACGCGCCGTCGCGAAGCGGTATGTGCCGTACACGACGCAGTTATAGAATAGACTTTTACGATTTCTTAAGGTAGATTTTCTGACAGAAAATCTACCTTATTTTCTGATAAGTCGATGCAGAGCGAGGCTTTTTTTGAAATAGCGGGAAGGGGACAAATTATCTTGCAAAGCACGATGCGGCGTGCTATACTTTATAAGCATGTGAGAGGGGGATGCGGATGGCAGACGCGAAGATATTGGCGGTCGCGGGCAAGGGCGGCGTCGGAAAGACCTCCGTTTCCGCGGCCATGATCCGGTTGCTTGTGCGTGCGTACCCCGAAAAGCGCATCCTAGCCATTGACGCGGATCCCGCCGTGGGGCTTTCCACCGCGCTCGGCGTTGAGCCCGATAAAACGCTTGACGATATCCGTAAGGAGGTCGCGGGCGAGGTCACGGAGCGCGCGGGGGGTGGCGTGAGCGATATTTTGGAGAGCGTCAAAGGACGCCTGTTGGACGCGACGCTCCATCGCGACGGCTATGATTTCTTCGCCATCGGGCGACCGGAAACGGCGGGCTGCTACTGCGCGGTGAACACCTACCTCCGTCAGGTCATCAGCTTGCTGATCCACGATTACGACTACGTGGTGGTGGACAGCGAGGCGGGCATCGAGCAGGTCAACCGCAGGGTTCTTGAAAAGGTGACGCATCTGCTACTCATCTCCGATGCGAGCCGGAAGGGAACGCAGGTCATCCGGACCGTGAAGCGCGTGGCGGATGAGCTGACGATGTACGAAAAGTGCGGCGCGGTCATCAACCGTGTGACCGACGATTCGGCAATGGAGTTTGTGGATACAGGGGACATCCCCATCCTTGCGGTCATCGGTGAAGACGCCGACCAGACGGAATTCGACATTCTAGGCAAGAGCGTTTTCGATCTGCCGCATGACGCGGCGATTTTGCGCGGCACGGAGAAAGCGTTGATAAAGCTGGGTATTCTTTAAGGAGGACAAGCGCCATGCATGAACACGAGCACGAGCATACCTGCACGCACTCCCACCCGCATGAGCACGACCATGAACACGCGCACGCCGCGCTTTCCGGGGGCGTTTCACCCGCAGAGCGCACGAAGGCGCTGCTTGCGTATATGATCGACCACAACGAGCACCACGCGTCCGAGCTTTCCGAACTGGTGGACAGCCTCGACGGCGCGGCGCGCAAGCGTCTGCTGGAGGCGATCGGCAGCTTTGAGGTTGCGAATGTGCAGCTGCGCGAGGTGCTGGAGCTGGTAAAGGGGGAGTGACCATGTGTCTTTCCAGCGTCTATAAAAATGAAAAGTCGAAGGAAAACCTGCTCGCATCCGACGTTGCCACCATTGAGACGGACGGCGGCATGGTTACGCTGACCGACCTGTTCGGGCGCACGCTCGCGGTCGAGGGGACGCTCAAGCGCGCCGACCTGACCGGCGGCGTGGTCATTTTGCAGGTGAATTCATAAAGACGGTTCCAACATTACAATAGAAGAGGAGTTAGGCAGCATGTATCGAATCGTAAAAAAGAGGGCGCTGACGCCGACGCTTGTGCTCATTGAGATTGAAGCGCCGATGATCGCAAAGAAGGCGGAACCCGGCCAGTTTATTATCCTGCGCGTGGACGAGGATGGCGAGCGTATTCCCATTACCATCCACGATTTTGACCGCGAGAAGGGCACCGTGTCGATCATCTATCAGATCGTCGGCGCGACGACCGCGAAGCTCAATCAGAAACAGGAGGGCGACTACATTCAGGACTTCGTCGGCCCGCTCGGCAACGCGACGGAAATGCCCGGCGTCAAGAAGGTCGCCGTCGTCGGCGGCGGCGTCGGTACGGCAATCGCGTTTCCCGTGGCGAAGAAGCTGCACGAGAGCGGAGTCCACGTCGATCTGATCGTGGGCTTTCGCAGTAAGGACGTGGTCGTGCTTGAGGACGAGTTCAAAAAGGCATGTACCAACTTCTTTGTCGGTACGGATGACGGCTCGTATGTCCGCAAGGCGCTTGTGACGGAGCTTCTGGAGGAGCAGATCGTCGCGGGCGCGAACTACGACGCTGTCTTCTGCGTCGGCCCCATGATGATGATGAAATTCGTCTGCAAGGTCACGGAGAAGTATAACATCCCCACGATGGTCTCCATGAGCCCCATCATGGTCGACGGTACGGGTATGTGCGGCGGCTGCCGCCTGACGCTGCGAGAGCCGGACGGCACTTCCGTGACCAAGTTTGCATGCGTGGACGGGCCGGATTTCGACGGCTTCAAGGTCGATTGGGACGAGGCGGTCAAGCGCAGCCGGATGTACGGCGAGTGGGAGCGCCACAAATACGAGGAAACCTGCAATCTTTTTAAGAAGGAGGGCAAGTAAAATGCCGAACATGAGTCTTACCAAGAATCCGATGCCCTCGCAGGAGCCGGACGTCCGCAATAAGAACTTTTTGGAGGTTGCTCTCGGCTACACTGAGGAGCAGGCGCTCGACGAGGCGCAGCGCTGCCTCAACTGCAAGAACCCGCTCTGCGTGCAGGGCTGCCCCGTGAACGTACATATCCCGCAGTTTATCGAAAAGATCGTGCAAAAGGACTACGAGGGCGCGTATCAGGTCATCCATGAGACGAGCTCGCTGCCCGCGGTCTGCGGCCGCGTCTGCCCGCAGGAGACCCAGTGCGAGATGCACTGCATTCGCGGCAAGAAGGGCGATCCCGTCGGTATCGGCCGTTTGGAGCGATTCGTTGCCGACTGGCACAACGAGCACGCGGGCGAAGCGCCCGCGAAGGTTGCATCCAACGGGCATAAAGTCGCTGTTATCGGTTCCGGCCCCGCGGGTCTTACCTGCGCGGGCGACCTTGCGAAGAAGGGCTATGAGGTCACGGTGTTCGAGGCGCTGCACCTCGCCGGCGGCGTGCTGGTGTACGGCATCCCCGAGTTCCGCCTTCCGAAGAAGATCGTGCAGAAGGAGGTCGACGGCCTCAAGGCGATGGGCGTCAAGTTCGAGACGAACATGGTGATCGGACGCGTGGTTTCCATCGACGAGCTGATGGCGCAGTATGGCTTTGAAGCGGTGTTCATCGGTTCCGGCGCGGGGCTGCCGATGTTCATGCACATCCCCGGCGAGAATCTCTGCGGCGTCTATTCCGCCAACGAGTTCCTGACGCGCATCAACCTGATGAAGGCGTACAAGCCCGATTCCGACACGCCGCTCATGCCGCTTGCCGGCAAGACGGTCGCGGTCGTCGGCGGCGGCAACGTCGCCATGGATGCGGCGCGCTGCTCCAAGCGTCTCGGCGCGAACGTCTATATCGTTTACCGCCGCGGCATGGAGGAGCTTCCCGCCCGCCGTGAGGAGGTCGAGCACGCCGAGGAGGAGGGCATCATCTTCAAGACGCTGCACAATCCCGTCGAGATCCACGGCAATGAGAACGGCTACGTATCCGGTATGACCTGCATCCAAATGGAACTTGGCGAGCCGGATGCCTCCGGCCGCCGCCGCCCAGTCGAGATCAAGGGCAGCGAGTTCGAGCTGCCGGTCGACTGCGTCATTATGGCGCTCGGTACGTCTCCGAATCCGCTCATCAAGAACACGACTCCGGGACTGGAGGTGAACAAGAAGGGCGGCATCGTTGTCAACGAGGCGGGGCTCACGTCTCACGCGGGCGTTTACGCCGGCGGCGACGCGGTTACCGGCGCGGCAACGGTCATCCTCGCCATGGGCGCGGGCAAGCTCGGCGCGAAGAGCATCGACGAGCAGCTTTCCGCAAAATAAAATAATCGGCGCAAGAAAAAATCACCGTCCCGCGGGACGGTGATTTTTTCTTGCTTACTGATTCTGTTTCTTCTGCGCGGCGGTCTCTTTCATGACCTGTGCCTTGAGCTCGGCGTCCTCCTTGAGCTTCTTGAGGCCGGCCTCGACCTTTTCCTTCCTGATCTCGCCCTCCATCAGGATGGCGTCTTTCTTTGCGTCGAGCTCCTTGATCTTTTCACTGTCCTCGGCCTTGGATTTGAGATCGCGGCGGATCTTCTTCAGCTCGCCCTTGACCTCGCGCATATTTTCCTTGTTCTCGGCAAGACCGGCTCTAATGCCGGTTTTCAGCTCTTTCGCGGCTGCCTTGAGTTCCTTTTTATCCATCGTGCATTCCTTTCTGTCAGAATATAATCAGATGTCGCGATCACATCGCATATCGACTTCATCATTATATCAGCTTTGGTAAAGTTTACAAGGGAAAAAGCGCGGGCGTATCCAAAAATTGTTGGCTCTTGCGGGATGGCGAAAAAAATGATAAAATATCTGCAGTATGGGCGAGGAGGCGGAGCGATATGCTGCTGTTCAACTATCAGATCCACATTGCGGAACAGGACGGGCCAAGCGCGCTTCAGGGGAACTTTGAACTCAGCGGGGGCGAGAAGCACGTTGTCTGCGAGCTGCCGGAGGGCAGGTTGCAGTCCGTGATCGCCTCGACGCCGCTGCACGTTGCGAATGGGGGACGCATCTTTATGAACGGCTTCCAAACGTGGACGTACTGTCCCGAGTATACCGTGCATGACGCCATCCGCCCGCACGCGCCGCTGCCGAAGAGCCTGGTGGAAAAATTTCACCTCGACCGCTACGGCGACTATCATTTTGTGGACTATCCCAATCACCCAGGCATGACGCATGGCTTTTCTTACTGCTATTTCCGCCGTGGCGACCATTACCGCCTGCTTGCTTCGCTCGACGAGCGCCCGGGTTATACCATTTTCCGATACAACGCCATTGAGGGGGAGTTGACGATTGAGCGTGACTGCGAGGGCGTGCGTTGCGGCGGTGCATTCCACGCGTTTGATCTTTTCTATGCCGAGGGCAGCGAGGACGAGGTGTTCGACGCGTGGTTTGCCGCGCTGAAGATAAAACCGCGCACGGAGAATAAGCTTGCGGGCTATTCGAGCTGGTATAACCGTTATCAGGACATCAACGAGCAGACGATCCTCGACGACTTGAACGGCTGCGCCGGGATGCTGGAGCCGGGCGACCTGTTCCAGATCGACGACGGCTGGGAGCCGTCCGTCGGAGATTGGCTTGAGCCGAACGCGAAGAAGTTCCCCAGCGGAATGCGCGCCGCCGTGGACGCCATCCACGCCAAGGGGTTCAAGGCGGGGCTGTGGCTTGCGCCTTTCGTGGCGCAGGAGGGCTCGGCGCTGCTGCGCGAGCATCCCGACTGGTTTCTGCTCCACAACGGGGAGAAGTGGTCGGACGGTTGCAACTGGGGCGGCTTTTATTCGCTGGACATCGACAACGAGGCGGTTGTGGACTATCTCACGCGCGTGTTCCGGCGCGTCTTCGAGGAATGGGACGTTGACCTCGTGAAGCTTGACTTTCTCTATGCCGCCGCGCCGTTCGGAACTGAAAACGAGAGCCGCGCGGGGCGCATGATCCGCGCAATGGAGCTGCTGCGCGAGCTTTGCGGGGATAAGGACATCCTAGGCTGCGGCGTACCGGTGATGGCGGCGTTCGGACTGGTTGAATATTGCCGTGTGAGCTGCGATGTTTCTCTCGATTGGGACGACAAGGCCTATATGCGCCTGACCCACCGCGAGCGCCCGTCGACGCGTCAGGCGATCGGCAACTCCGTTTTCCGCCGCCAGCTCGACGGCCGCGCCTATCGAAACGATCCGGACGTGTTTTTTCTGCGCGACAACAATATTCGGCTGAACAAGAAACAGAAAATAATGCTCGCCACGTTTGACGCCGTCATCGGCGGCGTGCTCCTGCACTCGGATGACATGTCGAAATACACGCCGGAGGCGAAGGAGTTCTACCGCAAGCTTCGCCGCATCCGTGAGGCGACGGATGTGCGCGTTTCGACGGATGGGGAGTGGAAGCTTTCCTATACGCTTGACGGCGAGCGGTTTGAGCTGCCGCTGGAGCATTTGCCGTAAACTGACAAAAAATAATTAAAAAAAGGGGTTGACAAACCTCTTTTTTAGGGTATAATAAATTTAGCTCAATTAAATTGAAAATAATTAAAGGAGGAACGAATATGAACGTTTATGATTTTACGGTGAAGACCCGCAAGGGGGAGGACGTGGCGCTGTCCGATTTCCGCGGCAAGGTGCTGCTGATCGTCAACACTGCGACCGGCTGCGGCTTTACGCCCCAATACAAGGAATTGCAGGAGATCTATGACGCCGACCACGACAAGGGACTGGAGATTCTGGATTTCCCGTGCAACCAGTTTGCCGATCAGGCGCCTGGCACAGACGAGGAGATCCACACCTTCTGCACGGGCCGCTTTGGCATCACCTTCCCGCAGTACGCCAAGGTTGACGTGAACGGCGAGAACGCGATCCCGCTGTATAAGTGGCTGACGGAGAACACGACCTTTGGCGGCTTCAATGGCCCTGCGGGCCTTGCGCTCGGCCCCATCGTGAAGAAGATGGACAAGGACTATAAAAACAACGGCAACATTAAGTGGAACTTCACCAAGATACTCATTGACCGCGAAGGAAATATTATTGAGCGCTTTGAGCCGACCGAGTCTATGAGCAAGGTCAAAAAAGCGGTGGAGGCAGCGCTGTAAGGTACGAATAAACCGGAGGCGAGAGGCGTTTGCCTCTCGTCTTTTTTTTGCCAACTGGTCTTATAATAATTTTTAAAACTGGGTATTTCAATGCGTTCAGCTTAGCGCTATGGTATGGGCAAGGTCAAAAGGGGGGCATTGTTATGAACGAGAAACTTTCGACTAGAAAAATCATCTATACGGCGCTGATGGCGGCGCTTGTCTATGCCGCGACGCTGATCGCGTTCCCGCTGCTGGGGAGCAAGGTGCGTCTTGCCAATCCTGTGTCGCTGCTCGGCAGCCTGCTGATGGGGCCGGTGCTCGGCGGGGTTGCGTCGGGGCTCGGCAGCCTGATCTACGACATCCAAACCGGCTATGGCTTTGAGAGCATCATCACTTTTGCTTCCAAGTTCGCGATGGCGTGGGTGTGCGGCAAGATCGCCTTTTCCGGCGGGCACGCAGCAGACAGCCACAAGCGGAACGTCATTGCCTGCGTCGCGGGCGCGTGGACGTATGTTGCGCTCTACATGCTCAAAACCTTCGTGATGCAGCGCTTTGTCGCCGGAGTTCCCATGGACGGGGTCTTCGCGGCGATGGCGGGCAAGTTCCCCGCCTCCGCGATCAATGCGACGGCGGCGATGGTCATTGCGCCGATCCTTTACACGGCGTTGCGCCCTGCGCTCAAGAGCGCGGGTCAGCTCGATGCGATGCGCGCCTGACAAATCAACAATGGAAAAACGGCGC
>JAWRIJ010000058.1:0-7338 GCA_040307975.1 Oscillospiraceae bacterium
GGAGAGAGAAAAACGGCGCGGAACAGAAAAGGAGTGACGCGATATGATGAAACGCAAAAAACTCGGAGGCCTTGCCCGCAGGGCGGCGTCGCTGCTGCTCGCGGCGGCGATGCTCGTGCCGTTCGGCGCGTTCGCGCCCAAGGCGCGCGCCGCGGTGGTCACGCCGAAGAGCGGCTCGATCAACCTCGTGGAGTGGGACTGGATCGACGATATCCAGACCATTGCCACGGACGCCGACTGCGCCGACGCCGACGCGAAATACTCCCGCATCATGCTCTATCAGGAGGCGGACGGCGACCGCTATTTCCTCAACGCCGACGCCAACGACGGCACCACGAAAGACAACGGCCTCAGCAAGTACAACGAGGTAGAGATCAAGCACGTTTCGGACTTCCGCGTCGGCTTGGACAAATTCAAGGAGTGGAACGACGACCTTGTCGCCGGCGACCACTTCATCACCGTGGGCGGCGTGCGCGCCCCTTATATCCAGTACGCAGGGACAAAGGAAGGGTATCACACGTGGCGCCTCTGGTCGGCGGATAAGAACACCGACGCGCGGCAGGACTATACCTTCATGCTGGTGGACGACTATGAGGATCTGGATCTCCGCCGCACCGACGGCGGCTTCAGCGACCCCCACTCCTTCTACGGGGGGGGTAATGAGCGCATCCGCAGCGACGGCTGGATCATCGCGAGGAAGTTTGTCGCCGCGACGGGCGGCAACGTGGTGTGGGATCAGACCAACCACGCCATCTGGCATTGGGACAACGACAGCGGCGGATGGAACGAATCGCTGGACTTTGATATCGACACGGGCAAAAAAGAGCTGCTCGCCAAGGCGTGGCAAAACGGCACCGACACGGGCGTGGAGAACTTCAAGATCTACCTCGGCAGGGAGCACAAGACCGGCGCGCTGACGAGCGACTTCTCCGTCAACGACGATCAGATTACCACCCTCGGCAACCCCGCCTACTACATCTGCAAGGGCTCGACGCTGCGCGTCAAGAGCGGCGGCATCCTCAGCGTCACCGGCACGCTGCTCAACGACGGCAAGATCGTCATTGAGGACGGCGGGCTGCTCATCCTCAACGACGGTGCGCGGATCATGCCGCTGACCAAGTACGACACCGCCTGCGGCGCCATCACCAGCACCGGCGGCAGCATCGTCGTGGGTGAGAACGCGATGCTCTGCGGGGGCGGCACCAACGGGCTCGTTCTCAACGGCGGCGGCGTCATCAACTACGGCGTCATCGCCGCCGAGTCCATGACCATCTCCGCGCCCTACACCGTGGAGAACCGCGAGAGCGGCTGGATCATCGCGGGACACTCGCCGTCCCGCGCCACGCGCGTCCAGCTCCTGCGCGACTCCTTCAACAAGACCGTTACCGACCTCAGCAAGGATCTCGACAGCCTGTTCGCCAAGGTCGAGAACGTCAACAGCATCCACAACATCGTCGACAACGCCGTCGTCGGCAAGCCGTCGCAGGTGAAGCTCTACGGCGAAAAGGCGCTTTCCGCCTCGGAGTCCACGGTGCTCACGGTCTATGTCAAGGACAAGTACCACAGCACGGAGACGAAGCTCTTCCAGGAGCGGGCGAGCAACGTGAGCCTGCGGATGGACGGAGACAAGGCGGTCTTCACCGCGGGCGGCAGGGACTACACTGTAGAGGATCAGATGATTTCCGCCACTGTCTCTACGGGCAAGGGCGCTGAGAAGCTCTTCACCAATTATGTCGTTGGCGGTCCGGAAAACATGAGCTGGGACAAGGCGCTTGCGGTCGAGCTGGAGCCCGCCTGCGCGCCGGGAACGCGGCTCGACTGCGGCAACAATGGCGCATCCGGCGCCAACGTATATATCTACAACGCGCACGGCGCAGGGCAGCAGAAATGGATCATCCGCCGCGAATCGAGCGGCACGGTGAACGGCACGCCAAGATACATCTACAGCATCAGAACCGCCATGAACAAGGAGGAAACTGTGTGGCTGGACGTCACTGGCAATGGGAATCGGCCGTCGGGAACCAATGTGGGGCTCTACACCCGTGACGGCGATAGCGATCAACACTGGGCGATTGAATACGTGGGGGACGGCTACTTCTACCTGCGCAACTACGGCAATCAGGGCGCCTGCCTTGACGTGAATGGCGGCGGAGGCTCCGAGTCCAACGTGCAGATTTATACGGCAAACGGGAGCAACGCTCAGAAGTGGCGCATCGCCAATCAGTTCACCGAGCAGGTGTTCGTCAGCGCGCTGAATGCCGCCGGAGTCTAGTAGCGCGCCGCGGGCGATGGAAGGAGAAGGGCCTATGAAAAAGCTTATGGAAAGCGTCGGCGACAAGCTCAAGAGCGTCAAGCTCGGCACGGCGGGGATCTATGCCGGCACGTTTATCGCCGCCTCGCTGATTCTCGGCACGCTGCTGCGGGCGGTGGTGGAGAGCTTTGGCGGCGTGGTGTCCGGCGGCGGCTGGTCGTTCCGCCCGCACCTGCTCATCGAGGGCGCGACGTGGGGGATCGGCGCGCTCGCGGCCGGCGTGCTCGGCGCGGTCTACGCTATCAGCGGCGGCTTTCGCGGCGCGCTTGGCGGCGGGCTGCTCGGCGGCAAAAGCGGCGAGGACAACCGCGTCGAGGGGAGCCTTGAAAACAGCCGCTTCCTCACCGACAAGGAGCGCGACAAGTATTTTCCCTCGTTTACCTATGAGACGCTCGCGGAGTCGAAGGTGGACGGCGTGCCCGCCCGCGCGGTGCTGAATAAAAAAGGCAAGCTGGAGGGCAACTGGAAACCCGGCGTCCACGCGCTGGTCATCGGCGCCACGGGCTCCGGTAAAACGACGACCTTTATCAATCCCATGATCCAGTGCATCGCCGCGACGAACTGCGGCTCGTCGATGATCATGACCGACCCCAAGGGCGAGCTGTTCGACCTGCACAGCGGCTTTTTAAAGGAGCGGGGCTATGAGGTCATGGTGCTGGATCTGCGCGATACGTACTCGTCGAGCAGGTGGAACCCTCTCGAACCGATCTGGGACGCCTATCAGGAGTATCTGAGCGTGGGAAACGGTATAGTCATGCACATCGACAGCATGGATGGCTATCCCGACCTGCGCCGCATCGACGGCGACGCGCGCCCCGGCGAGCCGTGGGTGGAGTGGCGAGGCGTCGCTTACGCCGACATCAGCCATTGCGACAGCGACGTGGACGTTGCGGGACAGAAGATATTCGACGAAATGTATGAGGACTTACAGGATCTTGTCGGCGGCCTCGTCCCGATCACCAACGAGAAGGACCAGATGTGGGAGCGCGGCGCGCGCTCGCTGGTGACGGCGGTGTGCCTCGCCATGCTGGAGGACAGCGAAAATCCAGAGCTCGGCATGACGAAGGAGAAGTTCAACCTCTTCAACATCAACAAGGCGCTCTCCAACAGCGACAACAACTATAAGGCGCTCAAGGACTACTTCGAGGGGCGCGGCGCGCTCTCACAGGCGTACCAGCTCTCGCGGCAGGTGCTCTCCGCGCCTGACACGACCATGTCGAGCTATATGTCGGTCACGCTCGACAAGCTGACGATCTTCAACGACCGCGGGCTTTGCGGCCTGACGAGCGCCACCGATCTCAAGGCGGAGAAGCTCGCGGATCACCCGACGGCGGTATTTTTGAAGATACCCGACGAGAAGGACACGCGCCACGCGCTCGCGTCGCTCTTTATCCTCTCGACGTACAAGGCGCTCATCAAGATCGCGACGCCGCTTCCGGGGCAGACGCTCCCGCGCAACGTCTACTTCATCATGGATGAGTTCGGCAACATGCCGAAGATCGACAAGTTCGGACAGATGATCACCGTCGGGCGTTCGCGCAAGATTTGGTTCAACATGGTGGTGCAGTCGTTCGTGCAGCTCACCAACGTCTACGGCAAGGAGGTCGCGGATATCGTCATCGGCAACTGCGGCGTGAAGATGTTCATCGGCTCGAACGACACCGACACCTGCAAGATGTTCAGCGAGATGTGCGGCAACATGACGGTCAAGACCACCTCGACCTCGTCGAGCCTCGGCAGCAAGAGCGGGGACATCAACATCTCCACGCAGACGCAGGTGCGCCCGCTGATCTATCCGAGCGAGCTGCAAAGGCTCAACAATCAGGAATCGACCGGCAACAGCATCATCGTGTCCTTTAACTCCTTCCCGCTTAGGACGAAGTACACGCCGAGCTATAAATGCCCGTACTACAAGTTCGGACCCATGGATCTTTCGGAGATCCGCTCCAACGTGTTTCGCGCGGACGAGGTGTTCTACGATCTCAAAAAAAGAAACGAGAAGATTCTCGAGAGCGCGTAAGGGCGCATAGAAGAAAACGGGAGGCGCTGCCCATGAGGGTGAGGATCAAAAAGACGGTATCGTCGGCGCTGTGCGCCGCGGCGCTGTTGTGCGCGCTGTGCGCGCCCGCATCCGCCGCGATAGACCCCTATTACAGCGGAGAGCTTGACTCCGCCACCGGCGAGGCGCTTACAGGCTCTTTGGCGTCGGCGTCGTCGACGCGGGTGCGTATCAGCGAGGGAATGTGGTATGACCGTGATATGCGCGTTTTTGTCTATCCTGTAGGCAGCGGCGAGGTGCGCTCGAACGTCGCGGACGGCATGGTCGTGACCGATCCGGTGAACGTCACGCCGGACGTCGGCGTGGAGGTGACGGTCTACCGCAACGGCACGGAGCTGACGGGAGCCGATTTGACGCAGCTCGGCGAAGCCGGCAGCTACACGGTTTCCGCCAAGTCCACGGATTCGGTGTCGAACCTGTTTGAGTTTACGGTCGTGGGGCAGACAAGCAATCTCGCCGGCGGTTATGTGATGCCGGAGGGCTTCTACATCCTCAGCGCGACGCTCGACGGCGAGGAAGCTTACTATGACCGCAACTTCATCGGCATGGAAGACGAGGGCGAATATGAGATCGAGTACGTTTGCCCGGATACGGCGGCCCACTATACGCTTAGGACGACCATCGACCGCACGCCGCCGCAGCTGACGCTGGACGGCAAGCTCGACAAGGACGGGCGCTTCCGCAGCGCGGTGCAGGTCGGCGGACTTGAGGCCGGCGACTCTGTCACGCTCACGCGGGACGGCGACGCGATGCGCTTTCCCGCGGACGGCAAGCTGACCGGCGCCGGCGTATACCAGATGGAGGCGTTTGACGCCGCGGGCAACGCCGCGCAGTCGCAGTTCACGATCCTCGTGTACTTGGATCTGAACAGCCTGCTGTTCCTGGCGTTGGTGTGCGTCTCGCTTGCCGGTGTGCTGGGCTATGTGCTCTACCAGCGAAAGAAGCTTAAATTCTTCTGAGAAGGGAGGGGACGGACATTGGATTTTCTCGGTGATCTTTTGGACGGGCTGTTTGACATCGTACAAAACGCGTTGCAGGCGGCGCTGGGAACCTTCCTCGGCAGGGTATTGTATTTTCTTGAGATCGCGCTGTGCAAGATCGTCGGCATGCTGGACCAGATGTTTCAGGTATTCGCGGGCATCACCAAGGTCAGCTACGACGGTGAAAAGGACTATCTCATCAATATCTTTTTCAACAACCATTCCATCAGCAACGTCTACTGGGGAATGGCGCTCATTGGCATCGTGATGACGTTTGGCTTCGCCATCGCCGCGGTGGTCCGCAAGATGTTCGATTCCAGCGGAAAGATGCAGACGTCGATCGGACAGATCGTCACCGCCCATATCCGCAGCATTTTCCTCATTCTCGGCATGAGCGCCATCATGGTCGTCGTGCTCAACTCGACAAACAGGCTCATGCAGCAGATCAATCTCATTTTCAGCGACCCTGGAAATTTGGACCTCGAAGAAACTATCGTTTACAGCGACGAGGACTTTGCGGCGATGGGGCGCGTGCTAAAAACCATCGGCAACTATGCCATCAACCCTTCCTATTCCAGCCGCTACAACATCAACACCTGCTTCAACGAAATCCGAAAGGATCTCTACTATCTGCAGCAGCGGAAGGTGTTTCGGTACTACTACACCACCAAGGACGCGAACGGGAATACGGTGAATACATGGCAGTCCGTTTTACAAAAGGTGGCAAATTCCCATGACCTTCGCACCGACCTTAAGCTGGACGTGTCCTACGACTCGGTGACGAAGGCGCTGCTGGAAGCGATGGACGTCATGCGCAATGACGCCTCGTTCAAGCCGCTCCAGTCCTACACGCGCGTGATGCCGGCGGAGGGCACTCTGCCGATCGACCGCTATGTGTTCCTGATGGGTACCATGAAAGCGGCGAAAAACAAGGAGTACAATCAGAACCCCGAGTTGACCGACCCCGTGCGTGGGCCGTACTATTCGGGCGAGAAGAGCATTTATGATATCGACGCTGTAACCTCTGACTTTGACATCGGCTTTCCGACGGATTATGTCGTGGTCTACGTCTCGTGCGTTGCGCTGATCTTTGACCTTGTGACGATCATCCTCAACTGCATTGCGCGTATTTTCAACATGCTGTTTCTCTACCTTATCGCGCCGCCGATCTTCGCCGTGCAGCCGCTGGATGGCGGGGGCAAGACCAAGCAGTGGATGACGGCGTTCACCGTGCAGGCGTTCAGCGTATTCGGCACGGTCGTCTCGATGCGGCTGCTGCTGATCATGCTGCCCATCGTGACCAGCTCCAAGCTGGTGCTGTTTGCGAATCCGCTGCTGAACCTCTTCGCGAAGCTGGTCCTGATCTACGGCCTCTTCGAGGTCGCGAAGAAGGCGACGGGACTGCTGACCGGTATCCTCGCGGACAGCGCGGGCTGGCAGTCGATCCAGGCGGGCGACATGTCCGGCTCCGCCGGCAAGCTGGTCGGCGGCGTCACCGGCGCGGCGAAGGCTGTGGCGGGCGGCGCGCTCAAGGCGACCGGAACGGTTGCCGGCAAGACCGCCAACTTCCTCTCAAAGCCGTTGCAGAACGTCGCCAAGCGAGGGTACGACAATACGCTCGGAAAAGCCGCCAACATGTATAGCAACTTGGGCAAGGGCAACGTGGCGGAAAGAGAAGCGATGGATCAGGCGAAAAAGAGCCTTGCCGTGGATGACGCCAAGAGCAAGCTGCTGGCGGAGAGAGCCGCAAAGGAAGGCGGAGGCGGCGAGCCGGCTCTGCCGGGCAATCAGGCCGACGCGGCGAGGCAGCCGCCTCCGCTGCCGGGCAATCAGGCGGGCGAGAGGGCGCGCATTCCCCATGCTCCGCCTCCGCCTCCGGCCCCGGGCTCCCTTGCGGGAGAGCTGGCTCAGAAGGCGGCGGCGCATCCGAGACCAAACGTTGACGCGCAGGGCAACGTTTCGACGGTGCCCAAAGCGCCCCCCCCCCC
>JAWRIJ010000059.1:0-3002 GCA_040307975.1 Oscillospiraceae bacterium
GCGGCTCTTTTTAACTTGCAAAGCGGAAAGCTTACGCCTTGGGCGTGATCGTTCCGCCCTCCCACTTGGTCACGCACAGCGAGCAGGAGATGTCGCCCGTGACGTTGAGGCAGGTACGGCCCATGTCGAAGAGGCGGTCGACCGCAACGATGAGTCCGATGTAGTCGACGGGGATGCCGAGCGCGGTAAGCACCATCGTCAGCATGATCATGCCGGCGCCGGGCGTGCCCGCCGTACCGATGGAGGCGAGCGTCGCGGTGACGACGACCGTGACCATCTGCCCAATGGTGAGATTGATGCCCGCGCAGGAGGCGAGGAACACGGTGGCGACGCACTGATAGATGGCGGTGCCGTCCATGTTGATCGTCGCGCCGAGCGGCAGGACGAAGGAGGAAATGTCCTCTTCCGCGCCGAGATCGTCGGCGCTCTCCTTGGAGACCGGCAGCGTCGCGGCGGAGGAGGTCGAGGTGAAGGCAAAGATCATCGCGGGAGCCGCCTTCTTGAAGAAGGTCAGCGGGCTGACGCCGGCGAACGCCTTCGCGGAAAGCGAGTAAACCACGATCGCGTGGACGATGTAGCCGATGTAGGCGCAAAGCAGCACCAGCGCGAGCGAGCCGAGGATCTGCGCGCCCTGCGTGGCGACGACCCAAGTCATATAGGTGAACACGCCGATGGGACTGAGCGAAATGACGAACGCCATCAGGCGCTCGATCACGGCGTAGAAGCTCGTCACGATGTCGCGGCAGAGCTTGCCCTTCTCGCCCGCGGCGAGGATGGAGCCGCCGAAGAAGATGGCGATGACGATGACCTGAAGCATATTGGCGTTGGAGAACGACTGCCACATGTTGCTCGGGAAGATGCCGACCAGCACGCTCATAAAGCCGCCGAATTCCTTCGCCTCATAGGTTGCCTGGCTGGGGTCGAGCACAGGGAACAGGTGCGCGCCGTTGAAGATGTTGGCGAACACGAGACCGATGACGCAGGCAATGGCGGTGGTCACCAAGAAGTACGCGACCGTCTTCCAGCCGACCGAGCCGACCTTGCGCAGGTCGCCCATCGAAAGGATACCGTCGATCATCGAGAACAGAACGACCGGCACGACGATGAACTTGAGGAGGTTGACGAAGATATCGCCGAAGGGCTTTAAGTAGTTCTTGGTGAAATCTCCGGCGTTCGCGAAGTAGCAGATCAGGCCCACCACGATACCGGCTACCAACGCAAGGAATATTTGCATCGGCAGGCTCATTTTTTTCTTTTCCATGTACTCACTCTCCCAATAATAGTCTCAACGGCACACCCCATCGAGCCTCATCCACTATAACACCGTTTTGGTCATTTTGTCAATCAAAATCGTTTTTCGGACAAGTTTCTTGTGAACATTGCCACCTTGCTTTTTCCCATGACATCCTTTATCCTTGTCAAAGAAATAATTGCAAAGGGGGAATGCCGCGATGACGCTTCGGTTTTTGGATCGAGACAAGCTTCGTGTCCGCGGTGTTTTTATTTTCGCTCCCGCGATTTTCATTTCTTCCCCCGCCATTGAATTTCATAGTGTTTTTGTTTGACCGGTATTTTTACCGGTCTTTCTTTTTGCGTTTCCAAACATTACAATATAGGAGAAGGAGAAAACACACATGAAAAAAGAACTCGGTCAGGATCCCATCTACGACGCGCGCACGCTCGGCGCAGGCAAAATGCTGCTGCTCGGCCTCCAGCACCTCTTCGCCATGTTCGGCGCGACGGTGCTCGTCCCCATCCTCGTGCAGGGCTACGGCCTGCCGCTGAGCATCCAGACGACGCTCCTGTTCGCGGGTCTCGGCACGCTGCTGTTCCACGTCTGTACCAAAATGAAGGTCCCCGCGTTCCTTGGCTCCTCGTTCGCCTACCTCGGCGGCTTCGCGGCGGTCGGCGCGCTGGATAGCGGCAAGTATGCCTCGATGTCCCCGGAAGACAAGCTTGCCTACGCGCTCGGCGGGATCGTGGTCGCGGGTCTCCTCTACCTCATCCTCGCGCTGCTGTTCAAGCTCGTCGGCACGAAGAAGGTCATGCGTTACTTCCCTCCCATCGTCACCGGTCCCATGATCATCATGATCGGCCTCAATCTCGCGGGCAGCGCCATCAATAACGCCGCCACGAACTGGTGGCTCGCGCTGATCGCCATCGCGGTCATTATCGCCGCCAATATCTGGGGCAGGGGCATGATCAAAATCATCCCTATCCTTCTCGGCGTCGTCGTGAGCTACCTCGTCGCTCTCGTCACCGGACAGGTCGACTTCACTGCGGTCAAGGAGGCGTCCTTTGCCGGTCTCCAGCCCTTCACGATGGCGAAATTCGACCTCACCTCCATCCTTGTCATGGCGCCCATCGCCATCGCCGCGATGATGGAGCATATCGGCGACGTGTCCGCCATCTCCTCCACCACGGGCGTCAACTTCATTGAAGACCCCGGCCTCCACCGCACGCTCGTCGGCGACGGCCTCGCCACCGCGCTCGCCGGCATGTTCGGCGGCCCCGCGAACACGACCTACGGCGAAAACACCGGCGTGCTCGCCCTCTCCCGCGTCTATGACCCGCGCGTCATCCGCCTCGCGGCGATCTACGCCATCGTCCTCTCATTCTCGCCCAAGTTCGACGCGTTGGTGAACTCCATCCCCGCGGCGATCGTCGGCGGCGTGAGCTTCATCCTCTACGGTATGATCTCTGCGGTGGGCGTGCGCAACATCGTGGAAAACCGCGTCGACCTCACCCAGTCGCGCAACCTGATCATCGCGGCGGTGATGTTCGTCAGCGGCCTCGGCTTCAGCTCCGTCGGCGGCGTCACGTTCATGGTCGGCAACGCGGCGGTGACGCTCACCGGTCTCGCAATCGCGGCGCTGTGCGGCGTGCTGCTCAACGCGGTGCTCCCCGGCAACGACTACGAGTTCGGCGCGAGCGTCACGGGCGACAAATCCGCCGACCTCGGTTCTTACTAAGAGCTTCAAAAAAGAGGCAGGGCTCCCAAC
>JAWRIJ010000060.1:0-6928 GCA_040307975.1 Oscillospiraceae bacterium
GGGGCCTTTTTGCATGCCTGCAGCATATGCAAAGCGTTTATTTGACGAACATGCAGCGGATGGCGTTGAGCACCGCCAAAATCATCACGCCGACGTCCGCGAAGATGGCGAACCACATGTTGGCGACGCCGAACGCGCCCAAAACAAGGCAGGCGAGCTTGACGCCGATGGCAAACCAAATGTTCTCCCGCACGATGCGCAGGCATTTGCGCGAAATGCGCACCGCTGCGGCGAGCTTGAGCGGATCGTCGTCCATCAGGACAACGTCCGCCGCCTCGATAGCGGCATCCGAACCCATTGCGCCCATCGCGACGCCGATGTCCGCGCGGGAGAGCACAGGCGCGTCGTTGATGCCGTCGCCGACGAAGGCGAGGCGCTCGGATTCGGAGGCTTTCCGTGCGAGCAGCGCTTCGACCTTCGACACCTTATCCTGCGGCAGCAACTCGCTGCAAACCTCGTCGATCCCCAGCTCGGCCGCGACCCGTTCGGCGACCGCTTTCGCGTCGCCGGTGAGCATGACCGTCCGCCTCACGCCGCTTCGCCTGAGCGCCGCGATCGCCTCCGCGCTGTGCGGCTTGACGACGTCGGAGATGACGATATGCCCTGCGTACTCCCCGTTGACCGATACGTGCAGGATCGTGCCGTCCCTGTGGAGGTCGCACTCGTGCCGTCCCGCGCCGACGCGCTCCATGAGCTTGTTGCTGCCGACGGCGACCGTGTCGCCGTTCACCTTGGCGGTGACGCCGTGCCCCGCGATCTCCTCCACGTCCTCTACGACGCAGTCGTCCGCTTCGTTGGGATACGCCGCGCGCAGCGAGTTCGCGATCGGGTGCTTGGAGTAGCGCTCCACATGCGCCGCGAGGTGCAGAAGCTGCTCGGAGTCCATGTGATCGGGGTGGATCGCCGTGACCTCGAACACGCCGCGGGTCAGCGTGCCCGTCTTATCGAAAACGACCGTTTTGACCTCGGAGAGAGTTTCGAGATAGTTCGAGCCCTTGACCAGCACGCCCTGACGGCTCGCGCCGCCGATGCCCGCGAAGAACGAGAGCGGGATGCTCACCACCAGCGCGCAGGGGCAGCTGATGACGAGAAACGTGAGCGCACGGTAAACCCATGTGCCCCACGCCGCCGCGCCGCCCGCAAGCAGCAGGAAAACGGGCGGAAGAAGCGCCAGCGCAAGCGCCGAGCCGACGACCGCCGGCGTATACACGCGGGCAAAGCGGGTGATGAAGTTCTCGGAACGCGATTTGCGCGAGCTCGCGTCCTCGATCAGCTCCAGCACCCTCGACGCGGTGGATTCGCCAAACGCTTTCGTCGTCTGCACCCGAAGCACGCCGCTCATATTGATGCATCCGCTGACGACCTCGTCGCCGACGCTCACGTCCCGCGGGACGGATTCGCCGGTCAGCGCGGCGGTGTTGAGCGAAGAGCTGCCGCCGACCACAACGCCGTCGATGGGAACGCGCTCGCCGGGCTGTACGACAATGACCGTGCCCGTCTCCACCTCGTCGGGATCGACCTGCTCAAGCTGCCCGTTCCTCGTTTCAATGTTGGCGTAGTCCGGCGCGATGTCCATCAGCTCGGAGATGTTCCTGCGGCTTTTGCCGACCGCGTAGCTTTGGAACCACTCGCCGATCTGATAGAAGAGCATGACGGCGACCGCCTCGACATAGTCGCCGCTTTTTTGATACAGCGCCAGCGCGATCGCGCCGATCGTAGCGATCGCCATGAGCAGGCTTTCATCAAGTGGCTGGCGGTTTTTGACGCCCTGAAACGCTTTTATCAGAATGTCGTAGCCGACCGTCAGATAGGCGGCCATATAGAGCGCAAATCGGGCGAGTCCCGTTACGGGTAAAAAGTGCAGCGCGAGGGTCAGCGCCGACGCGACCGCGATACGGATGAGATTTCGCTTTTGCTTTTTGTTCACCGCAATCAGCCCTTCCGCATAAGAATCGATCGTTTACAGGAAGATCTCGCAGTCGTCTTCGACTTTCTTGCAGTTCTTGCGGACCTCCCGCATCACAGCGTCCACATCGGCGCCGTCTTCGAATTCGACCTTCATTTTCAGCGTCATGAAGCTGACGCTCGCCTCCTTGACGCCGTCCGTCTTGTTCGCCGCGAGCTCCATCTTGTTCGCGCAGGCGGCGCAATCCACGTCGATTTTATAGGTTTTTTTCATTGCTGCTTCCCCCTTCAAAATCATTCAACAATTAAGCGATTGTTTAATCGTGAGATGATAATACAACACGCAGGCGCAGTTGTCAATCACTTTTTCGTAAAAAGTTAAACACATTTTAAATCGTATGGTGTATAATACGATTCAGGAACGTCAGCAGGGGAGGATATCGTAATGAAAAAACAAGTCGGCCTGCCGCACGAGCACCACGACGCGGACGCGCAGAGCAATATCATGGAGGCGATGCCCTCAGGGGAGATGGTGCGCTTCGTGGCGGAAGCGCTGGGGCAGCTCGGCGACCCGTCGCGGCTTCGCATCTTTTGGCTGCTGTGCCACACCGAGGAATGTGTGACGGATATCGCGGCGTACGTTGACATGTCCAGCCCCGCGGTGTCGCACCATTTGCGGCTTTTGAAAGCGGCGGGGCTGATCGTCTCGCGCAGGGACGGCAAAGAAATGCTCTACCGCGCCGCCGACTCGGAACTGGTGAGCGAGCTGCACCGCATCATCGAGCGTATTGGCGAGATCTCATGTCCCTCGTGAAAAACGGGGGAAAGCGGAACGGGCCGCGCCCCGTGACAAGCGCAGCCCGTTCCAAAGATCTCAAGCAAGCACAGTATAACAGGCGCGCAGGCGCTTGAGAAGCCCCGCGGGGGGATTTTTTTGAAAAATGAGCAAAACAACCCCCTAGGGGGGTTGTAGACGGCGGTTTTCCGTATTAAAATATGGGCGATGCGATGCGAAAAGGGGATAGGGATGAAACAAGCTGCCGTCGTTGATTTTTTTGACCGCTGCGCACCGACGTGGGACGCGGAAATGATCCGCAACGAGGACGCGATACGGACGATTTTGGACAACGCGGGGATCCGCGCGGGACTCGACGTATTGGACGTCGCCTGTGGGACAGGCGTGCTGTTTCCCGATTACTATGCGCGCGGCGTCGGCTCGGTGACAGGAATCGACCTCTCGGGCGAGATGGCGAAGCGCGCGCGGGAGAAGTACCCGAAAGCGGAGGTGATCTGCGGCGACGCGGAGACCTATCCCTTTGAACGGCAGTTTGACGCGGTGATGGTCTACAACGCCTTTCCGCACTTTCCGGAGCCTGCGCGGCTGATCGAACGGCTTGCCGCTCTCACGAAGACCGGCGGGCGGCTCAGCGTGGCGCACGGCATGAGCCGCGCGGCTTTGGCGCGCCATCATTCCGGCGCGGCGCGCGCGGTGTCCATCGACCTCGTCGACGAGGGGGAGCTGGCAAAGCTGTTCGCCCCGTGGTTCGACGTGGACGTAGCGATCTCCGACGACGCGTTGTATCAGGTCGCGGGAACAAAACGGTAAAACACGGCGAGAGTCGTTTATTTTCAGGAGGAACTTTCACGATGAAAACAATGAGGAAACTGCTTGGCATGGTGCTTGCGATCAGCTTGACCGCCGCACTTGCCGCGACAGGCGCATCCGCGACGAAGTTCGTCGACGCGCACGGCAATGAGGTGGAGCTGGACGATACGCTCGAAGCCTACGCCGAAGCCGCGCTCGCGGGCACGGACGACGCTTCCCGTAAGAGTGAGACCAACCTCGGAGACCTGTGGACGGACGCGCTTTTGTGGTTCGCGACCTCCGGCAGGATCGACGGATATTTTGAAGAGGACGACGTCAAGGCGGGCAACAATAGGCTTGCCGTGGACGCGGAGCATGTGGTCGCGCTGTGGAACGGCGGCAATCTCCGAGACGACGTCCCCGCCGGAAAGTTCAACGCGGAGACGCTTGCTAAAGTGCTGCCCTATCCCAATAAGGTCGCCGTCGTCTACATGAGCGGCGCGCAGCTCCGCGAGGCGCTGGAGGCGGCGTCGCAGGGCCTTCCCTACAGCGAGGAGACCGCTGCGGCTTGCGCGTCTTTCATGCAGGTTGCGGGTATGAAGTACACGGTCGACGCCGCGAAGGCGTTCGACAAGGGTGAAGAGTACAAGGCGCCGTGGTTCAAGGCTGCGTCCGTCAGCCGCGTGACTGTCGACGAGGTGGGCGGCAAGGCGTTCGACGAGACCGCGACCTACGCGGTCGTCACCAGCAACGCGAACTTCAACGGCATGGATTCGTCCTATATCTTTAAAGCGGCCGCCGAGGCGAACGAGAAGAGCGCGATCACCACCGCCGCCGTGCGCGACGTGGTGTGGATGTATCTGAGCGAGAAGCTCGGAAACGTCGTCAAGGAAGCGGACTACGGCAAGCCGCAGGGACGCGTGACGGTTTGGAAGGCGCCCGTGGTGCAGCGGACGGCGCAGGCTCTCAACGTCAACGGGGAGGCAAAGGACACTGAGATCTATAATATCGACGACAGCAACTACTTTAAGCTCCGCGACGTGGCGGCGCTGCTGAGCGGCACGACCTCACAGTTTTCCGTCGATTGGGACGAAAAGAGCGGCGTCATCGCGGTCAAGACCGGCGCGGCGTACACCTCCGTCGGCGGCGAGCTGGCGATCGGCGAGGACAAGAGCGCGAGCGCGGTGCGCAGCGCGCAGAAGCTCACGGTCGACGGCGCCGCGGTGGAGCTCACTGCCTACAACATCGGCGGCAACAATTTCTTCAAGCTCCGTGACCTCGGCGAGAAGCTCGGCTTCGGCGTCGACTGGGACGGCGCGACCTCGACGATGGTGGTCAAGAGCAAGTGAAGAGCCGTTAAGCTGCGAAAGGGCAGGCGTTTTGCTTGCCCTTTTTTGCCGTATATGCTAAAATGCCTCAAAAATGAAAACAGGGAGACAGGGCAACCGCCATGAACAAAGACCTCGAACAGATCGCCGCCGAAGTGGAAAAAGCCATATCCGGCAAGCGCGACGTTATTGAAAAGATCCTGATGGCGATTTTGTCGGACGGACACATTCTGCTCGACGACGTGCCGGGCGTCGGCAAGACGACGCTGGCGCTTGCGCTCAGCCGCACGCTGGGATTATCCTATCACCGCATCCAGTTTACGCCCGACGTGCTGCCGAGCGATATCGTCGGATTTTCCGTCTACAACAAGGCGACCGGCGGGCTTGAGTACAAGCCCGGCGTTGTGAACGGCACAAATCTGCTGCTGGGAGACGAGATCAACCGCACGTCCAGCAAGACGCAGTCCGCGCTGCTGGAGGCGATGGAGGAGAGGCAGATCACGGTGGACGGGAACACCTACCCGCTGCAAAAGCCGTTTATCGTCATCGCCACGCAAAACAACGTCGGCACGGCGGGGACGCAGACGCTGCCCTACGCGCAGATGGACCGTTTCCTCGCGCGACTGTCGATCGGCTATCCCGACTATGACGCGCAGATGGAACTGCTGCGCGCGCGACAGGGGAGCGATCCGCTGGAATCCGTGCGACAGTCCGTGACGCGTGAGGACGTCGTCCGAATGCAAAGCGAGGCGCGCGCTGTCACGGCGAAGGACGGCATCCTTTCCTACCTCACGCGGCTTGCGTTCGCCTCGCGGGAGCATCCTCTGACCGAGATCGGAATCAGCCCGCGCGGCGTGCTGTTCCTCGACCGCATGGCAAAGGCGTGCGCGTATCTCGACGGGCGCGACTACGTGGTTCCCGAGGACGTGCAGGCTGTCTTTGCCGACGTGTGCGCCCACCGCGTCATCCTGACGCAGAAAGCGCGGCTTTCCGGCGCGACGGCGGAGCAGGTGCTCTCAGAGCTGCTCCGGACCGTCGAGGTGCCGGACTCGCGCGGGGGCTGAGATGATAAAACGCAGGATCGCATGGGCGGCGTGGCTGATCGCCGCCGCGGCGCTTTGGCTCTTTGAAAACAACGCCGCAACGCTTTCGCTGCTGCTTGCGTCCGTTTTGCTGCCCATGCTGTCGATTGGCGCTGCGCGGCGGAGAAGAAACTTTGTTCGGTTGACGCTCACGGCGGCGCAGTCGGGCAGGAAGGGCGGCGCGCTGCATGCGGCGCTTTCGGTAGAGGGCGTCGGCGTTTTTTCCCGTGTCGCGGGAAGGACAGCCTGCGAAAACCGACTGGCGGGCGAGCGGGCGGTGACGGCGTTCTTCTTCGCACCCAGGCTCTCGGGGCGCGCCGCACAGACATTTGAAATCAACGCGGCGCATTGCGGGATGCTGCGGCTGCGTGCGGAGGCGTGGACGGAGGACTTGTTCGGGCTTTGGCGTTCGGAAACGCTTAAGTGCGGCGAGGAGTTCGTCATGATCGAGCCGGAGCTGTTCCTGCCGCGTGTGACGCTTGCGGAGAACACGACGGCCATCGCGGAAAGCGAGCGGTATTCGCAGACGAGGCCGGGCAGCGACCCCAGCGAAACGTTTGCCATCCGCGAATACGTCCCCGGCGACCCGATCCGGCAGATCCACTGGAAGCTGTCGCAAAAATTTGACACGACGATGCTGCGCGAGCTGGGGCTCCCTGCGGTCGATCAGACACTGCTGCTGTTTTGCAACGTGCTTGCGGAGGGCGAGCATGTGCCGCCGGAGTGCGCGGACGCGATGGCGGAGGTGTTTTTGTCGATCTCCCGCGCGCTGGCAAACGACGGACTCCCCCATACCGCCGCCTTTGCCGAAAACGGGAGCTATCTTCTGACGGAAGTACGGAGCGAGGCGGATTTCCATGCAATGGAGCAGCGTTTCCTGACGCTTTCATGGGAGACGGACGGCGGCGCGCTCGCGCGGCTGCTCGCACAGACGCCTTACGCCCATGTCGCCCTCATCGCTTTGACAACGCCCGATGACGCGCAACGCCTTTGCGGGGGCGATCGCGTGACGCTTTTGACGGCTTCGC
>JAWRIJ010000061.1:0-35447 GCA_040307975.1 Oscillospiraceae bacterium
GGGGGGGGCATCCGTACCGTGCCGTTTACGGCGGCGGGGTATCGGGAAGAGCTGCGGTATATTGAACTATATTGAATTGAATAAGGAGAGCGGACGATGCGGGACGCGGCAGCCTTACAAATCCATACGATACGGACGGAAACGCGCGTCGCGTCTGCGTCGGCGGCGCTTGTGCCGCTCGTGCCGTTTGCGGCGCTGCTGCTTGCGATTGGCGGAATGCTCGGCGCGCCGTTTGATCCGCTTGTGTTTTTGGGGGGCGCGGCGGCGGTCTGCGCCTGCGCGCTGCCGCCGGAGCGTTGGACGCGGCTTGCGAGGGCGGGCTTGTGTGCGCCTGCGCTTTTTGCCCTCGCGTTTGTTCCCGCAGCGCGCGCCGGCGCGCTGCGGCTTGCCGACCGCTTGTTCGCGGCGAGCGAGGCGGTCAACGCCTATGCCTATATCCGTTTGGCGGACGCCGCGGAGAACGCGGGCGCGGAGCGGCTCGCGGCGCTGCTTTGCGCCGTGCTGCTCGGCGCGCTTTGCGTGGCGGCATGCCGCCGCCGGAGCGTCGCCGTGCTGCTGTTTCTCGGCGTTGTATTCACGCAAGCCTATTTTGGCGTTACACCGGGGGTATGGCGCAATGTGCTGCTGTTTGCGGGCCTTGCGCTGCCGCTCGCATCCGGCGGACGGGAATGGAGCGCTGCCGCCGTGCTTTTGGCGGGCGCCGCCGTGGTGACGCTCGCGGTCTTTCTGCTTGCGCCGCGCCCCAACGCGGCGGTGGAAGCGTACTCGGAGCATTTGCGCGACGAGCTGGGCGCGGCCGCCATGACGTTGACGCAGGACGCGCCGCAGCCGGAACGCGAACCGGAGCGCGCGCGGGAGGAGTCGCGCCACCATGAGGAGAACGCCGCTATGGACGGCGCGGGCGAAAGCGCCGCGAGCGGATTTGAACGGCAGACGCGGACGGAGCGGGAGATTTCGCTCCCACACCGCGTCGACTGGCTGCGCGCCGCGCTGTGGCTGTTGCTTGCCGTCGCGCTTTTGGTCGTGCCGTTTTTCCCGTTTTTGCTCGTGAACCGCGCCAAACGCCGCGCGGAGGAACTTCACGGCGCGTTTGCGGACGCCGACAACGCCGCGGCCATCCGCGCCATGTTCGCGCATACGATGGACTGGCTGCGCGCGGGCGGCCTGCAAACGGAGAACCGTCCCTACGCGCAGTGCGCCGCGGCAGTGGAGGCGCTCACGTCCGCGGCATACGCGGCGCGGTACGCGCAGACCGCGCCGATCTGGCGGGAGGCTGTGTACAGCGACCACGCCATGACCGACGCGCAGCGCGAGGCCGTGCGCGCTTTGCTGGACGAGACGGCGGAAACGATTTATGAGAAAGCAAGCAGACGGGCGAGGCTGCGCATGAGATATGTGGACGGCCTTTGCGGGAGTTGAAGCGATGAAAAAGCTGCTCTTTACAATTTTATCGCTTGCGCTCGCGCTTTTGCTCTGCGCCTGCCGAGTGCGGACGACGCTGATCGAGCCGCCCGTGCCCGAAATGCCGGAGACCGCTACGCAGGAGGCCGATGCGCCCGCGCGCATCGGCGCGCCGGTCGAGCCGCAGGACACATCGGACGAGACGCCCGCGGAAGAGCGAGGCGAGCCGGACGCCGACGCGCCCGCGGAGCGGGACGAGGACGCAACGCGCCGCGAATTTGAAGCGGACGCGAGCGGCGAGCTGACGCCAGACGCGGAAGCGCCGCTGTATACTGCATCGGACGCGCCTGCGGACGCCTCTGCGCCCCCTGCCGCGCCGCCGGCGGTCGAGCCGGCCGCCGTGGAGACGGAGGGCGCGGCGCTGACCGCGACTGAGACCGTGCCGGCAGAGGAAGCGGAGCGACTCGGCGCGGATGAGAGCGGGGAGGTCGCCGAAAGTGTGCTGACCTACTACCAGACGCTGCTGGAGTCCCGCTTGGGAAACCTCTTTGAGTGCAAGCGGCTCTACGTCTATTGGGAAACGGACGAGGACCACCGCACCATCCACCGCTCTTCTCCCGAGCATCAGATCATTTTGAATGCAGGCGCGTACGACGTGTCGGCGAAGCTTCAGGAGGACGGCCTGACCGTGGACGACGGCTGGGTTTTGCGCAAGGCGCCCGACGCGGTGGTGAAGGTCGCGGACGGCGGCGCGCTTGACGCGGGCGCGGCACGTGAACTCTGTATCGCGCTTGCGGAGCGCCCCGACTGGGCGGGCGTTTCCGCCGTGAGAGAACGGCGCGTGCTTGTGTTTTCCGAGCGGCTGCTGGACACGCAGGCGGGACGTACCGCGGCGGCGGTCTTCCTGGCCAAGCTGCTGTATCCGGCGCAGTTAGAGGATGTGGACGCGGACGAGGCGCTGCGTGCGCTGACGGAGGAGGCGGGCGGCGCATACAGCGGCGTATACGCCTATTCGATGTGAGGAGCGTTGAATGAACGAGAGAAATCGGAAAATGATCTATTCGGCGCTGTATCTTGCCATCGCGCTGATTTTGCCGTTTATCACGGGGCAGATACCAGAGATCGGCGCGATGCTCGCGCCGATGCACATCCCCGTGCTGCTGTGCGGCTTTGTGTGCGGTTGGCAATGGGGCATGGCGGTGGGGCTGGTCGCGCCGCTGCTGCGCTCGGCGCTCTTCGGGATGCCGTCGATGTATCCGACCGCCGTTGCCATGACCTTTGAGCTCGCCGCGTATGGCGCGCTTGCCGGCGCCCTCTACCGGATGCTGCCGCGAAAAGCGTGGAGCGTGTACGCTTCGCTGTTCCTTGCCATGATGGGCGGGCGGCTTGTCTGGGGCGCGGCACGATACGCGCTTGCGGGGCTGTCCGGCTCGGAATTCCCGCTCTCGGCGTTTTTAGCGGGCGCGGTGCTGAACGCTATCCCGGGCATTATCCTGCATATCGTCCTGATCCCCGTCCTCGTGCTTGTGCTGGAAAAGGCGAAGCTGACGCTGAATTGAAAACGAATCGAAACGCGGTGCGGACCCGATGATCGAAGGGGCTCGCACCGTGTTTTTCACAGGCGGGCGGACGGAAAGCAAGTATTGCATCTGAGGCGGGGATTTGCTATAATATTTTATAATATATTGAATTATTTTAACTGTTTCGCAAAGCGTGATGAGACCTGAGATGAAAGGAATGACAATGTGGAAAGCGGAAAAGAAATGATTTGCAAAAAGGGCGACGTGATCTTTCGGGAGAGAAGCTATGGGAGCAGCATCTTCAGGGTGATCGCCGGAAAGGCTGCCGTGTACGCGAACTATGGGGGAGAGGACGAAAAGCTGCTGACGGAGCTGCGCGAAGGCGACTATTTCGGCGAGATGGCGGTCATCGAGATCACACAGCGTTCCGCGACCGTCGTCGCGGCGGAGGATGGCACGCGCCTCGCGGAGATCGACGCGTCCGACCTCGGCGGCTATTTGGAGCGGCACCCGGGCGAGATCAATGCTCTCGCCCGGCACCTGAGCCGCCGCCTGCGCGAGCTGACCGGCGATTACACCGAGGTCTGCGACACCCTGCGCGAGCTCGGGCGGCTGGATACCTCCCGCGATAAGACGAACGATGGGCTTATGGCGCGCATCAAAAAATTCGCGATGGTCTATCTCGCGGGCCAGAAGCCGGAGGCGGAGCTTGCGGAGCCTGTGGCGTACACGAAAGCGCAGAAGTGCGACAAGAGCCTCGCCGTTCGCGCTGAGGAGTATCGCGCGGGCGATCTGATCTTCCGCGAGGGGGATCGCTCGGACTGCATGTACTATATCCACGAGGGCAGGGTCGGCATTTACACGGGCTACGGCACGGCGAAGCAGAAGCTCCTGACGGAGCTGACGCCGGAGATGTTCTTCGGCGAGATGGGCCTTTTTGAGGGGGCGAACCGCACGGCTGCCGCGGTCGCGCTGGAAAAGGACACCTGTGTGGAGCTCATCAGGGAAAGCGATCTCAACGCGATCTTCAAAAATAATCCTGCGATGGCGCTGATGGTGCTCCAGCATTTGTCCAGTCGCCTGAGAAGACTGACGAACGACTATCTCAAGGCGTGCAAAACGCTTGCCGAGACGCAGCGGGACATTGAGGAAGCCAACGCCGCGCTGACGCCGGAAGCGCGCCTTCAGGCCGAGTACATGAATCAGTTGTTGCTCGCGCCGGAGCTGCTGTACTGACCGAAAGCGGCGCTTGGAGCGTGAGGGGTGGCAGAATGCGAAACGAGAACAGAAACGACGTGACCATGGACCCGTCGGGGTTCGTGCTGCTGGCGGACTACGTGCCGCATATTGTGCAGGAGATCCGCTACTATTCCACGTACAATTTTATCGGCGAGCGGATCGACGGCTACGAGGAGCCCTGCGCGCTGCTGACGAAGGAGGCGGCGCGCGCGCTCAAGGCCGTCGCAAACGAAATGATCGTACAGGGCTATCGGCTGAAGGTGTTCGACGCCTATCGCCCCGCCTGTGCGGTGAGACGTTTTGTGCTGTGGGGCATCGAGGATCAGGATATCCGCATGAAGCCCTATTTTTACCCGGAGCTTGAAAAGCAGGAGCTTTTTGCGAAAGGGTATATTGCCAAGCAGTCCAGCCACAGCCGGGGCAGCGCGGTCGATCTCACGCTGCTGGATATGAAAACGGGCAAGGAGCTGGACATGGGCAGCCCATTCGACCTGTTCAGCGAGGTGTCGCATCCGGATTACCGGGGCTTGACGCAGGAGCAGTACGACAACCGGATGCTGCTCCGGCAGGTCATGGTGCGCAACGGCTTTGCGCCGATCGACTGCGAGTGGTGGCACTTCGCCCTGAAAAACGAACCGTACCCGGATACGTACTTTGAGTTTCCATCATCCTCAGAATACTTGCGGAGGTAGAAGAACATGTTTGAAAAAAATTTGTTTCGCTCGGATATGCTCGGCTGCGTGCTCTGCCACGACGCGCCGTGCTCCAAAGCCTGCGGGCATCTCGACTGTGCGGCGCTGCTGCGCGGCGTCTGGTTTGACGACGAGAAAACCGCCGCGGCACGCTTTCCCGCCGAAAATCCCTGCGCGGCATGTCCCGCACCCTGCGAGGACGCGTGCGTGCGCGCGGGAAAAGTGCCGATCAGGGAGCTGATGACGCGCCTGCACGACGAGGTGAAGCCGGAACTGGAGATTGCATTGCCGCAGGACGAAGAACGGCTTAAAACGGAGCTGTGCGGCGTGCCGCTGGAGAATCCGTTCCTGCTGTCGTCGTCGGTGGTGGCGAGCACCTACGACATGTGCGCGCGGGCGTTTGAGGCAGGCTGGGCGGGCGCGGCGTTCAAAACGATCTGCTCGTTCGACATCCACGAGGCGTCGCCGCGCTTTTCCGCGATCACCGGAGACAACGGAAGCATCGTCGGTTTTAAAAACATCGAGCAGCTTTCCGATCATAGCGTGACGGAGAACATGGAGATCTTCCGCCGGTTAAAGGAAAAATATCCCACGAAGTTTATTCTCGCCTCTATCATGGGGCAGAACGAAGAGGAGTGGGAGACGCTGTCGCGACTGTGCGAGGACAATGGCGCGGACGCGATCGAACTGAATTTCTCCTGCCCGAACATGGCGGACGGGGGGCTCGGCTCCGACATCGGGCAGGTGCCCGAGTTGGTGGAACGCTTCACCGCCGCGGCAAAGCGGGGGACAAAGCGCCCCGTGCTCGCCAAGCTCACGCCGAACGTGGCGCGCATGAGCCCTGCGGCGGAGGCGGCGAAGCGCGGCGGCGCGGACGGCATTGCCGCCATCAACACGATCAAGAGTATCACCGGCGTCAATCCACACACCTACGTTCCCGCGCCCGCGGTGCACGGCATGTCCGCCGTGGGCGGTTACAGCGGCGCCGCGGTCAAACCCATTGCGCTGCGTTTCATCACGGAGCTGGGACAGAATCCCGCGCTCGCGGGGATGCACCTCTCCGCCATGGGCGGCATCGAAAACTGGTCTGACGCGCTGGAGTTCATCCTGCTCGGCGCGGGCAGCGTGCAGGTCACGACCGCGGTGATGCAGTACGGCTACCGCATCATCGACGACTTAAAGGCGGGGCTCAACTATTACCTCGCGGAGAAAGGGTTCCGCGGCGTCGGAGAGGCGCGGGGGCTCGCGCTCGGTTCCGTCAGCGAGACGACGGATGTGCTGGAGCGCGACACCGTTGTCTATCCGAAGTTCCATCGTGAGAAGTGTATCGGCTGCGGGAGATGCGAGATATCCTGCGCGGACGGCGGGCATCAGGCGATCCGGCTTGGCGAGGACCGCAGGCCGCGCCTCGACGCCGGCAAATGCGTGGGCTGCCATCTGTGCGTTTTGGTCTGTCCGCAGCGCGCGATCACGTCCGGCCGGAAACGGATCGAAAAGGCGTAAACGCCTTTTACAGGCTGCGGTTTGCGTGCGAGCGGGGGAGGCTCGTCGAGATCATGAAAAAGAATCCAGTTCGAGTCGTGATGCCGGTTTTCGTTTTACTTGCCGCGTTTCTGACTGCCGCCGTGCTCGCCGCGCCGATCGCGCACGCTTCGGCGGAGAACGGCGGGGGCTATGCCGCGACGGGGCAGATCGAGGGCGTTGGCTACGCGGCGGTGCTTTACAACGCGGAAAACGGCCTGCCGACCTCGGACGCCAACACGCTGCTTCCCACCGCGGACGGGTACATTTGGATCGGCGGCTACGGCGGGATCATCCGATACGACGGCGCCACGTTCGAACGGCAGGACGCCTCCGGCGGGCTGACCAGCGGCAAGACGCTTTTTGAGGACAGCAGAGGTCGGCTCTGGGTGGGCACGAACGACAACGGGGCGGTCATGCTCAGCGACGGAGAAAGCACGCACTATACTTACAAAGAAGGCCTTCCGTCATCCTCCATCCGCGGCTTCGCCGAGGGAGCGGACGGCACGGTCTACATCGGCTCGACCAACGGCGTTTGCTACGTGGATGAAAACATGGAGCTTCACGCGCTGCATGCCGCCGAACTGGATAACGAGTATATCATCCGCATGGTATCCGGCCCGGACGGCGCAGTGTACGGCAACACCAGAAACGGCGATGCGTTCCGCATCGAGAACCGGCGGGTCGTCGCGTCCTGCCGCGGAGACGAGTTCGGCGCGGGACGGATCACGACCGTCTACGCCGACCCGAACGCGCCCGGCATGGTCTATTTCGGCACGGATTCAGATAGGCTCTGCTATGGGCGCTTTGCGGACGGCTTTTCCCTTTTGCGCGAAATCGCCGTGGCGCCCGCGAGCAACGTCAACTGGATCGAATATGCCTGCGGGCGCGTTTGGATCATCGCCGGAGGGGTGGCCGGTTATCTCGATGAGAACGAGAAGTTCTGCGTGCTGGAGAACATCCCGCTCAACAGCGGGATCGAGTCCGTCGCGGAGGATTATCAGGGAAATCTGTGGTTTACCTCGTCCCGTCAGGGCGTGATGAAGCTTGTCACGAACAATTTTCAAAATCTGACAGAGATTGCGCGGCTGGACGGAGAGGTCGTCAACACGACGTGCCTGCACGATGGATTGCTCTACATCGGAACGGACAAGGGGCTCCAGCTCATGGACGGGCGGCATATGCCCGTGGAGAACGAGCTTACCCACCGACTCGCGGATACGCGCATCCGATGCATCCGGGAGGATCGCGGCGGAAACCTTTGGATCGCCACCTACACCAACGGCTTTGGACTTGTCTGCTATACGCGCGGCGGGGAGATCAAGCTCTACAACGAGGAAAACGGCCTGCTCAGCAACGGCGTGCGGTGCGTGACGAATGCAAAGGACGGTTCCGTGCTGGTAGGCTCGAACGGCGGGCTGAACGTCGTCCGGGACGGGACGGTCATCCGCTCCTTCGGAGAGGCGCAGGGGATCGGAAACACGGTGTTCCTGACCGTGGAGGAGGGCGCGGACGGCAAGATATACGCCGGCTCCGACGGCGACGGTATTTACGTCGTCGACGGCGATGCGCTTGAGCATCTCGGACGCGACGACGGCCTCACGAGCGACGTGATATTGCGCATCAAGCGCGACGATGCGCACGGCGTGCTGTGGATCGTTACGTCGAACTCCATCGAGTACATGAAGGACGGCGCGATCACGCAGGTCGAAAACTTCCCGTACAACAACAACTATGACGTCTTTTTTGACGACAACGACAATCTGTGGGTCCTCTCGTCATACGGCGTTTACTGCGTCAAGGCGCGGGACATGCTCGGCGGCGGCAGCTTTGATTACCGGTTTTATAACAACGCCAACGGTTTGCCGAGCGTTCCGACGGGGAACTCCTTCAGCGAGCTGGATAACGCCGGAAACCTCTATATTGCGGGGAGAGACGGCGTCAGCCGCGTCAACATCAACAATTATTTCGACCAAACCGGCGAGATCAAGGTGGGCGTGAAAAGCATCCTCTGCGACGGAGAGGCGATCCGGCCGAACGCGGAAGGGGCATATGTCATCCCGGCGGACGCGGGGCGCATCCACATCAGCGCCGCGGTGCTGGACTACACGATGTCGAACCCCACCGTCCGCGTCTATTTGGAGGGCTATCGGGACGAGGGCGTCACAAGCCCGCGGAGCGACCTTTCCGCGCTCGAATTTACCGCTCTGCCCTACGGGGACTATGTGCTTCACATCCAGATCCTCGACGCATCGAGCGGAGCGGTCTATCAGGACGAGGGATTTCCTATTACGAAGCAGCCAAGGCTTTTGGAGCTTTTTGCGGTGAAGCTTCTGCTCGCGATCCTGCTGGCGCTGCTGGCGGGCCTCATCGTGTGGCGCGTCATGACCGGAACGATTATCCGCAGGCAGTACGAGCAGATCCGCCTTGCAAAGGAGGAGGCGGAGCGGGCAAACAGCGCCAAGTCGCGTTTCCTTGCGAACATTTCCCATGAGATCCGAACGCCCATCAACACCATCATGGGCATGGACGAAATGATCCTGCGCGAGAACGCCGAGGGCGTGCCCAAGACATATTTTATGACCATCATCAACTACGCGCTGGACATCCGGCATGCCTCCGAATCGCTGCTGGGCATCATCAACGACGTGCTGGACCTTTCCAAGATCGAATCCGGCAAGATGCATCTTGTGGAGCTGAAGTATGACACGGAGGAAATGCTGCGCTCCATCGTGACGATGATCCGCGTGCGCAGCAATGAAAAGGATTTGAGCTTCGGCGTCGAGATCGACGGAAGCCTGCCGAAACAGCTCTACGGCGATGTGGCAAAGATCAAGCAGATCCTGCTCAATCTACTGACGAACGCCGTGAAGTACACGGAGGTCGGCGGGTTCACGCTCAAGGCGACCGTGCTTGAGCACACGGAGGAGACGTGCAAGCTGCTCTTCTCCGTTAAGGATACGGGCATCGGCGTAAAGCCGGAAAACCTCGACAAGCTTTTCACCGCCTTCGAGCGGCTGGATGAAGCGCGCAACAGCGGTATTCAGGGCACCGGACTGGGACTGGACATCTCCCGCCAGTTTGCGCAGCTCCTCGGCGGCGAGCTTCGCTGTGAGAGCGTGTACGGCGAAGGCTCGGAGTTCTTCTTCACGGTGAGTCAGAAGATCGTGGACCCGACAGCCATCGGCGTGTTCCGGGAGCAGACGGAATCGGCGATGAGGGGCCCTTACGTTCCGCAGTTCTGCGCGAGCGGGGCAAAGGTGCTCGCCGTGGACGACAATCCGATGAACCTCACTGTGATCCGCGGACTGCTCGCCGCCACGAAGGTGTCCGTTACCACGGCGGGCGGCGGCGAAGAGTGCCTTGAGAAGCTGGAACAGGAAAGCTTCCACGTGGTGCTGCTTGATCACATGATGCCCGGCATGGACGGGCTTGAGACCGTAAAACATATCCGCGAGAAATATCCGAAGCTTCCCGTTTACGCGCTGACGGCAAACGCCGCCACGAACGGCGAAGAGTTCTACCGTTCCAAGGGCTTCGACGGCTATCTCGCAAAGCCCATCGACAGCGCGACGCTGGAAAAAGCAATCATGCGCCACATTCCAAAGGAGCTGCTGGAGACGCCGGCGGCGGGCGTGGCGTCCGCGCAGCCGGATACGCTGCCGGAGGACAAACGGTGGATCGAAAGCGTGGAGGGTATCTCCGTGGAACTGGGCATACAAAACAGCGGCGGCGCGGGAGCGTTCCTGAATGCGCTTGACATGTTCCTCGATACGATCGACGACAATGCCTCGACGCTGCAAAAAGCGTATGACGAAGGCGATGTCCGGCTTTATACGATCAAGGTACACTCGCTCAAGAGCTCTGCGCGCATCGTCGGCGCGCAGGAGCTTTCGGAGCTGGCACAGGCGTTGGAAGACGCGGGCAACAAGGAAAACATGGAGTTTATCCGCGCCAATCACGAAAAGCTTCTTTCCCTCTACCGCGGCTATCTTGAAAAACTCGCGCCGCTGCGCGGCGCTATAGAAACGGAGGCTGCGCGGACGCCTATTCCGGACGACGAGCTCAGGGACGCGTATGAGGCGCTGCGGGAACTGATCCCGCAGATGGACTACGACGCGGTGGAGATGGTGCTCGCGCAGGTGGAGGAGTACCGCCTGCCGGACAAGGACGCACAGACCTTCGGAGAGCTCGCCAAGGCGCTCAAACGTTTTGACTGGGACAGACTGGAAGAACTGATGACCGGCGCCGCGATCTGAGCGGCGGACGCGGGAACGGAACGGCGGAAAAAATTTGCGAGGGGGAAAAACAATGGGTGCGAATCGCATCATGGTGGTTGGCGGAAAGGAAACCATTCTGGTGAAGGTGCTGGTGAAGAAGATACAGGAGGCGGGGATCGAAGCGGCGTTTGTTCCGGCGGACGCGCGCGCGATCGAAGCGGCATGGAACGGCGTTTCGCTCGTGACCTGCTATCTGGAATCGGGCGAACGCCTGCCGGAGGACGCGCTCAGAATGCTGGCGGGGAAGCTGGCGGGCGACGGAAAGCGGATGGTCGCCATCGGCGACGCGCCGGATCTGCAGGCGGTCGCCGCCATTGTGCCGGGCAATCTGGTCGGCGGGGTATTCCGGCGTCCGGTCGACAACGAGGAGTACATCAGAGCTGTCACAGGGCTGCTCGGCGTGTCTGCGCCCGCGCAGACGGAGAAGAGCATCCTGATCGTGGACGACGACCCGAACTACCTCGGGCTCATTCGGGAATGGCTCAAGGGCGCTTACAAAGTGGCGATGGCGACGTCTGGCATGCAGGCGATCAAGTGGCTCGGGAAGAACAAGGCGGATCTCATCCTGCTGGACTACGAGATGCCGGTCACGAGCGGCCCGCAGGTACTCGAAATGCTGCGAAGCGATGAGGAGACGCGCGATATCCCCGTCATCTTCCTCACGGGGAAGAGCGATAAGGAAAGTGTGATGAAGGTGCTTTCCATGAAGCCGCACGGCTATTTCCTCAAGAACATCGCGCGCGAAGAACTCATCAGCCGGCTGGAGGAGTTTTTTGCGTCGCGGACGTAACGCGCGCACGCTTTTTGCCGGCGGAGAATATGGTGACAGAGGCTATCAACGATGGAGAATAGAACGATGGTGGGAAAAAAGAAATGGCTGATCCTGACCTTGGCGCTGACCCTTCTGCTCGCCGCCTGCGGGCAGAAGCCAAAGACGGCCGCGCCTGAAACGCCCCCCGCGCCCATCTCAGGCGGGGAGCAGACGCAGGCGGAGACGAAGATCGAGGTCGAGAACAACGGCGGCTATTACGTCCGCGTGAACGACAAGATATACTTCCGCCGCTACGGCGCGGATGCGCTGGGTGCGACCGCCACGTTCGGCGAGTTTGCCGGAGAGTGGAACGTAGACGGCGAGTCGGAGCTGGTAGCGCTCGATCCCGTCTCCGGAAAGACCGAAACGCTGTTCGCCGAGACCGGCGGCGGGCCGCTGAGGTACGGCGACGGAGGGTTTTATCTCCATGAGGTCGTTAACGAGCGCGACTGCGTGGGCTGGTACGCGCTTGACGGTTCGGATTCGGAGCTGCTTTGCGCGGGCAGGCCGCTCGGCATAACGGAGGACGGCTTGCTCGCGGTGGAGTCCACGGAGTATACGGACTCGTATCATGCGACCTACACGTTCTACCGCGACAAAAAGCCCGTCGGCAAGGCGGAGACGGACAACGTGCTCTATGGGGCTGGGCTGACGGAGAAGGGCCTCTTCCTGATCGGAGAAAACGACGGGGACGCCGACGGCGCCTTCTACGTCTGGCAGATCGCGCCGGACGGTGGGATCATCAACCTCGGCGCGCTGCCGGAAACGCAAGACGACATAGCGTATTACATCGCGCAGCCCGACCGTTTTCTTGACATGGGCGACAAAGTCGTGATTGGCGTGGGCTATTATGCCGGCACGGGACATTTCCTCAATGAGGCGCAGTTCGTGGAGGCGACGCCGGGGCAGGAGAACACCGTCCGCGAGCTGGAGTTCCCGGAAGACGTCGATGGCGAGGGCTATGATGCTGAGGGGATGCCGTATCCTGTGCCCGCCGCCGACGGGACGGTCGCGTTTGCCCCCGCGCTCGCGGGAGCGCTGCGCATCGGATGGAAGACCGAGGACAGCGGCGCGCTGGAGATCTATGAAAACGGCGGCTGGCGCGTTTTGCGGGAGCATTTTAAACCCGATTATGCGGACGGCTACGGCTATCGGTGTATCGAGCAGCACATGGAGTACATAAGCGGCACGGCGTATGTGACGCTCGCGTGCGCGCACGCGTCTCCTGTGGGGAGCGTCGGCTGGCGCGACGCCTTCACCCTGCTCGACATGGTCTACCTCGCGGTGGACGGCGGCGGTACGGTGCGGGAGTTCGACTGCGTGGAGTATGACACGGAGCTCTACGGCGACGTGTGGTTCATCGAGGGCGCGTCCACGTTGCTGTGGCGTCAGGTCGGCGACGATGCGGAAGGCGGTGACGAGCAGCTCTATGCCTATGCCATTCCGATCTCGGAGGACGCCGACTGGTGTGGCGGATGGGAGGCGGTCTGGGACGGATGGACCGGACTTCTTCCCGAGGATTACGGCGAGGCCGAGGCGAGCTATTACGGCTTCCCCGTGCCTGACAGCGAACCTGCGGGGCGGCTCTGCCTGACGCTTGACCGCGACGGAACGGTCGCCAGCCTTGCGCGCAAGGCTCCCGATGAGCTGCTTGCCGTCGGCTTCGACGCGCAGGACCCCATTGTGGGCGCGGTCGAAACGCTCTCGCTTGAGCGTCGCGACAACGACGAGGATACGCCGTGGTTTTGGACGAAGCTGTGCGCGCTGGAGCCCGGCGTCCGCGTCCGCGTGGAGCGTACGCCGGACGAGCCGGACGACGTCGAGCAGCTTGCGATGATAGAGGGCGCGTTCGTCGCGGGCGAAACGTTGTGCGACAGGGTGCTCGACCGCGGCGAGTATATTGCGCTGCGCGCGTCGCTGCCGTGGCATCCGGAGCTGCGCGTTTCCGCAAGCAAAGACGGCAAGTGGGGCGCGTACGTCTTCGGCGAGGACAACTGGCAGCACCTTGAAACGGAGGGGAGCGCCCATCCCGAACTGAAAATCACAGCGGAGCCGATGAGCGGCAGCATGGATTATTACTTTGAGACAGGAAAGGGACTGGACGAGGAGCTGCGGGGCACGTGGCTCTACCGCGCGCAAAACGGCGAAGGGTACCAGTGCTTTTTGACCTTCGGCGACGAAGGCGAGGAGCTTTACACGGGCGACGGCGAGTACGGCTGCCGGCTTGTGTGGCACTTGGACCGCCTCTACGCCGAGGAGTACCAAAAGCCCGATTTGCTGTGCCTGAGCGTGGGGGATGAGTACACCGCCGCCCGGCTCGGTGTTTCCGGCTCGGCGGGCGACTATCTCGTTGAGCTGTACCATACGGACGGCGAGGAGATATTGGAGCTTACGCAGGCGAACAACGGCGACGGCTATTTAGGCGGCGCGCTGCTGGAACCGGACGCGCGTGGCACCCATCGGTTTGTGCTCACGCGCTCGCGCGGAATCGGCGACATGGGCGCGCGGCGGCGCGGCGCGACCTTTACCGCCGCGGCGGTACGCTGGGATCGCGACGCGGGGATGCTGTGGCTGCGGGAGACGGAGCAGACCGGCGAATATGAGGATGGCAGCGCGGTCTACTGTGCCGCTCCGACGGCGCCCTGCCTTGCGTATCCCGTTGAGGCGCAGACCGTGGAAAAGGCGCTGCACGGCGTCGGAGACGCCGAGCACCCGCTCTGCATGGTTACCGTCGACGTCGACCGGAACGGCACGGTCACGCGCGTCACGCCCTTCGGCGTGTGAAGCGGTATTTGATAAGAAACAGCCCGTCGCTGGGGCGACGGGCTGTATTTCGCTTCATCATTTTGCGGCTTGCATTTTCAGTAAAAAATAGTTATAATACAATAGATTTATGATATCTATCTCTCTGCGAGCGCGCAGAGCAAGAGGGGGAGCGTCCATGGCTTTCATGACGAAGCATAAGAGCCCGATCAACCGAAGCATCATGCTCGGCTGTACGGGTCTTATCGCCGTGCTGAGCGTGCTGCTCTCCCTCCAGATCTACCACGCCATTTCCGCGGCAATGTACGAGCAGTACGATTCCCGCCTGCGCGACGCGGTGGTTTCGCTGGAACACAACACGGACGCGGACGACCTGCGCGAATGCATGCGCGGCCGCACGTCCTCGCCCAAGCGCGACGAGCTGCAGCGGCGAGTCAATCAGATGGTGGACGATTACGAGCTGGCGTTTCTCTACATTGTCCTGCCCGTGGACGGAGAGACGGCTGAGCTTTACAGCATCGTGTCCTCCACGAGCGAGGCGGAGCGCCTTGCCGGCGATGCGGAGGACTGGCCGATCTTTTACGATTGCACGGAAGATTATACGCCGGAGGAGCTGCGGCGCTACATCGACGCGATGAAAAACACGGATATCTCCTATTTTCGGGAGAATTCCGAGTGGGGGCTCTGCTATACGGCGTGTAAGCCTCTGGTCACTTCCGACGGCGAGGCCATCGCCCTGCTTTGCGCCGATTACGCGGTTGAGTCGATGAGCGGAGAAATCATGCGCAACGTCGCCGACAGCATTGCGCTGATCGTGCTGACCTGCGCGCTGTTTGGCGTTCTGCTTGCCCTTTGGCTGCGCCGGAACGTCACAAAGCCCATCCGCGCGCTGGAGCAGAGCGCCCTGCGCCTTGCCCGCATGACCCATGAGATCGAGGGCACAGACAAACTGCAGCTCGATGCCGGCGACATCGAGGCGAACAGCGAGGTCAAACTCCTTATCGACGCCATGGTAAAGCTCTCGGAGGAGATGAAGACGCAGGCGGAGGACACCGCTTCGGCGGAGGCGCGCGCACGCAAGGCGGAGGCGGAGAACGCCCGCCTGACGGAAAAGGCGGAGGCGGCGATCAAGATTGCGGAGCTGACGCAGTCGGTCACCTCGCTTTTGACCAACATTCCGGGGCTTACTTTCTCCAAGGACGTCGAGACAAGAAAGTATCTTGCCTGCAACCAGGCGTTTGCGGAGTATGCGAAAAAGAATAGCCCTGAGGAGGTGGTCGGCCTCACGGACTACGAGATTTTCGACAAGGAGACGGCGGATCACTTCTATAAGGACGACAGCAAGGCGATCACCATGGATCAGCCGCTCGTGTTCTATGAGGACGTGGCGGACGCCGCGGGCGAGCCGTGCCAGTTCCAAACGACAAAGCTGAAGTTCACGGACGCCACGGGGCGGTTGTGCCTGCTCGGCATGTGCATCGACTTCACGGAGCTGATGCGCATCAAGCAGGAGACGATCGAGGCGAAGGAGGCTTATCAAAAGGCGCAGACGGCGAGCGCGATGTATTCCAATATTGCCCTTGCGCTTTCGTCGAGTTATTCCCGCCTGTATTACGTTGACACCGAGACGGACGAATTTGTCGAGTACCGCTCCGATACCGAAGACGGCCGGCTCGCGAAGGAGCGCCAGGGCGAGGACTTCTTCAACCAAAGCCAAAAGGATGCGCTCGAACAGCTTTACAAGGACGATCAGGCCGCGTTTCTCAGGGAGTTCAGGAAAGAGACCGTCCTGCGCGTGATCGACGAGTACGGCGTGTTTACGATGACCTATCGCCTGATTGTCGCGGGGGAGCCGGTCTATGTCAGCATGCGCGCCACGCGCATGCAGGACGACGGCAGCCACATCATCATCGGCGTGAACACCGAGAACGTCGATGACCGCAGCGAACTTACGGGGCTTTACACTGAGGCGTCGTTCGTCGCCCACGCCAAGGAACTCATCAAGGAGCATCCGGACGGTTGGTGCATGATCGCCCTTGACCTTGAGCATTTCAAGCTTTTCAACGAGTGGTACGGGAGGGACCAGGGCGACGAGCTGCTTGCGCAGATCGGCGAAAAACTGCGTGACGTGGAGCGGGAGACGGGCGGCCTCGCCTGCTACATGGGACAGGATGACTTCTGCATGCTCGCGCCCTACGACAAGAAGGACGTGCAGGATCTCTACACTGCGATCCACGGCATGATCATGGAGCGCGGAACCTCTGTGGGCTTTATGCCCGCGGTCGGCGTGTGCATGGCGAGCGCGGAGAGCAGCATAGAAGCGCTTTACGACCACGCATCGCTCGCGTCGAACCACGCCAAGGAGAACTATCACGAGCGCATCCGCATCTTTGAGCCGTCCATGTACCAGCGCACGGAGCAGGATTACCAGATCCTTTCCGACTTTCAAAAGGCGCTCGCGGATCACGAACTGTTCATCGTGCTCCAGCCGCAGTGCCAAATTCAAAGCGGCAAGATCGCGGGCGCGGAATCGCTCGTGCGCTGGAAGAAGGCGGACGGAACATTCGTTTCCCCGGGCATTTTTGTTCCGGTGCTGGAAAAATACGGCTTTGTTACCGATCTCGACCAGTTCGTCTGGGAAGAGGTCTGCGCGTGGCAGAGAAGCTGGATCGACAGCGGACACACGCCGCTGCCCATCTCCGTAAACGTTTCGCAGATCGACATCTTCACCATCGACGTGCCCTCGTACTTCGATCTGCTGATTTGGAAGTACAAGCTGCCCGTGGACGTTATCAAAATTGAGATCACGGAGTCCGCCTACGTGGGCGACGGCTCGGTGGCGGACACGGTCAGGCGCCTGCGCGAGAAGGGCTTTCTCGTGCTGATGGACGACTTCGGCAGCGGCTATTCGTCGCTCAACATGCTGCGCAACCTCAACGTCGATATCATCAAGCTCGACGCGCAGTTCCTGCGCATGAGCGACGATGATCGCAAGGGCGTACATATCCTCGAATCCATCGTCAACCTTGCCAAGACCATGGGCGTGCCCATCATCGTCGAGGGTGTGGAGACGAAGGAGGAATCGGACTTTATTGCCAGTCTCGGCTGCCGCTACGTGCAGGGCTACTTCTTCTACAAGCCCATGTCCGTGCCGGACTTTGAGACGCTGATTGCCGATCCCGAACGCATCGACACAGGCGGCTTTGTGTTCAAAAACAAAGAGGAATTCCACACGCGCGAATTCCTCGACCAAAACATCTACAGCGATACGATGCTCAACAACATCCTCGGCCCCGTGGCGTTTTTCAACCTGCACGGCGAGGATTTGGATTGCATTCGCTACAACGAACAGTTTTACCGCGAGATCAACTCCAAGTACTTCGACCAGCTCCTGACTTCTTCGCAGCGGTTGGTGATAGAGGAAGACGTCCCCGTGCTTTACGGGCTTTTGGAGCAGGCGATGAACGACCCGCTCGGCGGCGCGTCGGACATCATCCGTTTCCGCCGCGAGGACGGCAGTATCGCGCAGTTCCGCGTGCAGTTCTACTTCCTGGAGGAGGACGAGAACGGCAAGCGCTTTTACGGTTCCATGCGCGACGTGACGCAGCTCGACAAGCTCAACAGCCAAATGCGCGCGATCTCGCGCCTGTCCAACGCCGAGGTCGTGCTTGTGCGCAGGCGGGAGAACGGTTTGCTGTTCCAGGTGACGATGCACGGGCTGGAGGACGTCCTCGGCGTGCCGCGTGAGGAGTTCGAGGAAGAGCTCAACAGCGGCTCGTACCGCGAGCGGCTGAACGAGGGGGACGGCGACCGGCTTGAACAGGAGATTCGGGACGACGTCGGGCAGCCCGAAAAGTTTACGGCTCCTTTCCCCGTCAGAGGCGTCGGCGGGAAGACCGTTCTGCTGCAGGCGCGGCTCGATTCCGTGCATGACAAGAGCAGCGGGATCGAGTACGTGCTCGTCATCCGCAAAAACGAGAGCTGAGATGTGCCGAAATAGCGAAAAACCACCGTGGGATGTGTTTCCTGCGGTGGTTTTTGTCAGGAGGGCGCGGGCGGCGCCAATCCTTGACAGGAACGGCTCTTATATGATATATTTACAATGGTATTTCGCGAATCCGTGACAGCTTATCGTTCATAACCATCAAGAAAAGGAGACAGCTTATGGCGGAATTGACCCGTGACGAAAAGATTTTCAAGCTGGGAAAGATTATCACCGATCGAAAGGAGATCCTGCTCGGCGTCGAAAAGATGTCGGTGGATTCTCCGGAGTATTGGGGTATCGACTGCGGCCTCCAGTATGCCGAGAGAAAGTACGGCAAGGCGGTTGCCGACGACTGCCTTGACGTCGCCCTGATGATGGGCAAGCGCAAGCCGAAGACTTTTGCGCAGCTTCAGAAGCTCAGCGGCTTTGACGACAAGCGGCTGGAGCTGACGCTTGAAGCGCTGTGTCAGGTGAGCTTGGTCGAGTGGCACTTTGAGAACCTCGACGGCAAGAACCCCAACCATGAAAAGCGCTGGGTGCTGGACATGTTTGTCCCCGGCAGCGCCGAGATCATGGTCATGCGGCCGGAGATCTCTCCGGTCACGCCGAAGGTCGCCGACTTCTTCGAGCGCATGACCTATCTGCCGCTTGCGGGCATCACACACCTCGTGCCGCCCGGCGGCGCGGGCATCGGCATGCATGTCATCCCCGTTGAGCAGGCGATCCCCGCCGAGTGCGAGTCACTCGACATTGAGCACCTTTCCCACTGGCTCAAGAAGTACGAGGGGCACATCGGCGTCGGCATCTGCTCCTGCCGCAAGCAGCAGCGCATCCGCGGCGAGGGATCCGGCGACATCGAGCAGTACTGGTGCATCGGCGTGGGCGATTTTGCGGATTACTGCCGCGAGACCGGCATGGGGCACGACATTACTTACGATGAGGCGATGGAGATCTTCCGCAAGGCGGAGGAGAAGGGCTATGTCCATCAGATCACCAACATCGACGGCGAGAACAAGATCTTCGGCATCTGCAACTGCGCGGTGGGCGTGTGCAACGCGCTGCGCACCTCGCAGCTCTTCAACACGCCGAACATGTCCCGCTCCGCCTACACCGCCGAGGTCAATCCCGAGAACTGCGTCGCCTGCGGCAAATGCGTCGAGGTATGTCCCGCCGGCGCGGCGCGCCTCGGTCAGAAGCTCTGCACCAAGAAGGGCGAGATCCAGTATCCCAAGCACGAGCTGCCCGACGACAACGAGTGGGGCGAGGACAAGTGGAACTGGAACTATAAGAACGAGAACGGCGTCATTCAGACGTGGCCCACGGGTACCGCGCCGTGCAAGGCGGCATGTCCGCTGCACATTGCCATCCAGGGCTATATCAAGATGGCGAGCGAGGGCAAGTACCGCGAGGCGCTTGAGCTCATCAAGCGGGATAACCCCTTCCCCGCGGTCTGCGGCGCAATTTGCCGCAAGTACTGCGAGGACGAGTGTACCCGCGGCACGGTCGACGAGGCGCTTGCCATCGACGACATCAAGCAGTTCATCGCCGCGCAGGATCTCAAGGCGGAGCATCGCTACGTTCCACCCATGGTTTCCACCACGCGCGAGCATTTCGACCAAAAAATCGCTATCATCGGCTCCGGCCCGGCGGGCCTTGCCTGCGCGTACTTCCTTGCGATCGAGGGCTACAGTCCCGTCGTCTTTGAGAAGGACGCCGTCCCCGGCGGTATGATGGTCACGGGTATCCCTAACTTCCGTTTGGAAAAGGACGTTGTGAACGCGGAGATCGACATTCTCAAGGAGATGGGCGTCCAGTTCAAGTGCGGCGTCGAGGTCGGAAAGGACGTTACCATCCAACAGCTTCGCGACGAGGGCTACAAGGGCTTCTTCGTGGCGGTTGGCCTCCAGTACGGCGGCAAGCTGAATATCCCCGGCGACGACGCCGAGAACGTGATGCCGGGCGTCGATTACCTCAAGAAGGTCAACGCCGGAAGCATCGGCAAACTCAGCGGCAACGTCGTTGTCATCGGCGGCGGCAACATCGGCGCGGACGTGGCGCGCACCGCCATTCGCCAAGGCGCGGACAGCGTGCAGCTCTACTGCTTGGAAAGCTACGACGAGATGCCCATGGGCGAAGAGGATCAGGAGCTTTGCAAGGAAGACGGCGTCGTGATCCACGCGGGCTGGGGCCAGACCGAGATCGAGGTCAGCGGCGGCAAGTGCGCGGGCATCAAGTTCCGTAAGTGCGTGTCCGTCAAGAACGCCGAAGGCCGCTTTGATCCCAAGTTCGACGACAGCGAGACCGCGAGCGAGCAGTGTACGACCGTGCTGTACTGCATTGGACAGAAGGTCGATTGGAAGGAACTGCTCAAGGGAACAAAGGTCGAGTTCAACCGCAACGGCACCGCAAAGGCGGACCCCGTCACGATGCAGACCGCCGAGCCGGACATCTTCGTCGGCGGCGACGTCTACACGGGACAGAAGTTTGTGGTCGACGCGATCGCGGGCGGCCGCGAGGGCGCGGTGTCCCTGCACCGCTTCGTCAACGAGGGCCAGTCCCTCACCATCCACCGCAACACCCGCCATTTCACGCCGCTCAACAAGGACGACATTGTGCTCCCGCCCGAGTCTTACAAGAAGCCGAAGCGCGCGGCAAAGGGCATTGACAAGGCGAAAGTGCGCACCATGAGCGACGAGCGCATGGTTTTCACCGAGGAACAGATCAAGAGCGAGGCGTCGCGGTGTCTGAGCTGCGGGCGCAGCGTGGTGGATACGAACAAGTGCCTCGGCTGCGGCATGTGTACCGTCCAGTGCAAGTTCGACGCGATCCATCTCGTGCGCAACATGGGCGACGCGTATTCCAAGATGATCCCCGCGGAGGACAAGTTTAAGGCGATCGGCGCCTATGCCGCGAAGCGGAGCGTCAAGATCCTCAAGAAGAAGGTCGGCGGCAAGGGCGCCAGATGAGCGGCCGCGGTACGTAAGGAGAAACGATCGTGCACGAACTCGGCTTGGTAAATTATGTGGTCAAGCAGGTCAGCAGGATCGCGGAGGAAAACGAGGTCAAAAAGGTCTGCTCGGTAACGCTGGAATTCGGCGAGGTATCGGGCATCGTTCCCTCGTATCTCTACGATTACTGGAACTGGTACTCGAAAAAGTTTCCGCTGTTTGAGGGCGCGACGCTCTACTGCGAGACGATTCCCGCCGTCACGTGGTGCGATGACTGCAAAAAGACCTATCCCACCGTGACCTACGGCAAGACCTGCCCCCGCTGCGGCGGCGGAAACACTTGGCTTAAGCAGGGAAACGAGATGAACATCAAGCAGATCGAGGTCGAATAGACCGCAAAGGAGGAAACATGGACAATCAGGAAATGCGCAGATTGAAAGAGCAGCTCGGCCTGATCGATTACAAGGTCAACTACAAAACAGGCGTTCATCTGAGCGTCGTTGAGGACTTTTTCTCTGGCAAGACGGAGGAGCTTGCGCCCAAGGATCGCGAGCGCATTGAGGCGCTGCTGACCGCGGAGGCGAAAAAGAAGCGCTGACGCGCGCCGACAAACGGAGCGACAAAGCCCCCGGACTTCTGACGGAGTCCGGGGGCTTTCTGCTTATAATAATAAAGAGGGGATCATTCGGTGAGCAGCTTGAGGCGCTCCAAAACCTCCTGCGCCTGACGGCGGTGGTATTCCGCCTTGTCCTCATACATCTTTTTGTCGGCTTCCTCGTAGAGGGCGGCGATGGTCGTCGTGCCCAGACTCTCCACGTTGGCGTAGCCGAGGGAGATGCTTACGTCGCGTTCCACCTGTTCCTTTTTGAATTTTTCCAACGCGGCGTCCAGCTCCGTGAGCGGGACGTCCACCCAAAAAGCGGAGAACTCGTCGCCGCCAAAGCGGAAGCATTGCCGCCCTTCGCCCTCGCCGAACGAGACGCGGATACACTCCGCGCAGTTGCGCAGCAGTGCGTCGCCGAAGGCGTGGCCCTCCTGATCGTTTGTTTCCTTGAGCCCGTTGACGTCGAGGGAAAAGACGATGACCGAGGAGTTCGGATTATTGCGGCTGAGCTGCGCCACAAAGGTTTCAAACGCCAGCCGGTTCGGAAGCCCCGTCAGCACGTCGGTTTGGCTCTTGCGGTGCAGGTCGCGCTCCGTCATCTGACGATGCTGAAGCAGGCTGTTGTAGGCATGCGCCAAACGGCGGAACTCCGCGAGCCCTTTGTTGGGCGGGATGATCTCGCAGCGCTGCACCTGATCGGCGCAGCGCTCCAGCGGCCGCAGCAACAGGAAGAAAATCAGCGCGCCGAGCGCCACGAGCACTGCGATGAGCAGCGCGACCGCCGCCCATTGCAGCGTCTGATACTGCCGCAGCAGCGCCTCCTGCCGCGCAACGTCTTGCTTGACGGTGTCGGACACGGACTGCACGGCGCGGTCAATGTATTCCGTCACCTGTGCCTTTGTCTGAAGGTATTCGGCGCTGACGAGCAGCGCGGAGGCCGCCTGCCGCTTCTGCGCGGCGGAGAGCGGCTGCTCCTCGGCGGTGAGCGCCGTGTCCGCCATCTCGGGATAGCGCTCCAAATCGACCTGCATCGCGTCCGCGCAAAGGCGCATGGCGCGACATTCCAGCCGCGCACGATCTTCCGCGGCGAGGATCGCAGAGTGAAGCTGCTCCTGCGCATCGTCGAACCGATAGCCCGAAAGCGTTTCCTGAATGGCGGCGTCGCGCGCATCCAACCCGCGCAGCTCCGTGAAGTAGCCGTTCAGGTATCCGGCGTCCCCAGTGCTCACATAGAGGCGCGATTTGTCGGAGAGCAGGTCGGCGGAGCTTTGGAGCGTCTTTGCGATCTGCGTGAACGCGAAGTCGCTTTCCATGGCGCGGGAGACGCCCCTTCCCACACGGTTGATGCGGATCGCATTGCCGATGATCGCGAGGTGCAGGATCAAAATGATCAGCACGGCGGGAACCGCAATGCTCTTCGCGGAAAGGCCGGATCTCTTCACGGCGGAGACCGGCTCGCTGCTGTTTGTTTCGTTCATGCTGCTCACATCCATTCCGATGACTTGCCCCTATTATATGCGCAATTTCGCGTTTTTTCAAGGGAAGAAGTCACGCCGCTTCAAAACGATGGTTTGCCGATGCATGCAAAAGCGTTTGTGCAGAATGACGGACAGAACGTCCGCGAGCGACGGACATATTTTTGCGCCTCATCACAAGAAAGAACAAATAATCCGCAGGAGGAGGACATTGCGACTCTCTCACACGGACAAGCGTGTGCGGCGGCGCGCAAAAAACTGGACGATTTACCCCTTGCCAGTGCGAAAGCATTGCGCTAAAATAAAACCAATTGCAAAAGCTTATTATAATTTCTAATAAGCGGCTGCTGAAATCAGAGGAGGGTTTGAACCATGAAGAAGCTTTTCGCACTTGTTCTTGCACTCGCGATGGTATGCGCGCTGGCTGCGTGCGGCGGCGGAAATGCCGGCGGCGCGGGCGGCGGAAAATCCGGCGACACGATCAAGATCGGCGTGTTTGAGCCGCAGTCCGGCGACAACGGCGCGGGCGGCAAGCAGGAGATCCTCGGCATGCAGTACGCCAACAAGCAGACGCCCACCGTCGAGGTCGGCGGCAAGACCTACAACGTCGAGCTTGTTTACGCGGACAACGCCTCTTCCAACGATAAGGCGCCGACCGCGGCGCAGACGCTGATTTCCGGCGGCGTATCCGTCGTGCTCGGCTCCTATGGCTCGGGCGTGTCCATCGCCGCGGGCGATACCTTTGCCTCGGCGGGTGTGCCCGCCATCGGCGTGACCTGCACCAACCCGCAGGTCACCTCTGGCTGCGACGTGTACTTCCGCATCTGCTTCCTCGACCCGTTCCAGGGCACGGTGCTCGCGAACTTCGCGAAGAATGAGCTCGGCGCGTCCAAGGCGTACTGCCTGAGCAAGCAGGGCGACGACTATTCCGGCGGCCTCGTGAACTACTTCGTGCAGGCGTTCGGCGCGGCGAACTGCGTCCAGGAGACCTTCCCCGAGGGCACGAGCGATTACTCCACCTATATCACCAACGCGCAGAACCAGGGCTGCGACGTGTTCTTCTCGCCGGTGTCCACCGAGGCGGCGGCGCAGATCATCGCCAAGGCGAACGCGCAGAGTCTCGGCATGCCCATCCTTGCGGGCGATACGTGGGATTCCAACGTCATCCTTGAGGCGGCAAAGGGCAGCGATCTCAAGATCTGCGTGACGACCTTCTATCAGGAGGGCGCGGACGCGAACTTCGACGCGGGCGTCAAGAAGTGGCTCAACGAGGACGCCACCGCCAAGACCAACAACGGCGGCAACGACGAGCTGTCCGCGGTCACCGCCATGGGCTATGACGCATACTATGTCGCGCTTGAGGCGATCAAGGCGGCTGGCTCCACTGCCCCCGGCGACGTGCTCAAGGCGCTGCCGAACGTCCAATATACCGGCGTGACCGGCGCCATCGCGTTCGATGCGACCGGCGACGCCATGCGCGACAGCGCGTTCGTCAAGGAGTGCAACACCTCCACCGGCGCGTGGGACTTCGTCACCGTGGCGAAGGTCGGCTGAATACAATGACTCGATTGGCGGGAGCAGCTCGCTCCCGCCAATTTTGCATGAAACACCCTTAAAATCTACGGAAGGGGGCAAACTCTCGTGAGCTTATGGAATACCGTCCTGCCGTACATTCTCTCGGGGATCTCGGTGGGCGGCCAGTACGCCCTGATCGCCGTGGGCTATACGATGGTCTACGGTATCTTGCGCCTCATTAACTTCGCCCACGGCGATGTGTTCATGGTCGCGGGACTGATGATGGTCTACTTTGCGGCGTCGATGCCGCTTTACGCGGCGATACCGCTGATGATCCTGCTGACCGTGCTGCTTGGCTTTACCATTGAGCGCGTGGCGTATAAGCCGCTGCGCACCGCGCCGCGCATGTCGGTGATGATTTCCGCCATTGGCGTGAGCTATCTGCTGCAAAACCTCGCGCTGTATGTCACGGGCGGACTCAATAAGAATTATCCCGAGATCCCGTGGATCTCAGATAAGGTTACGGTATTTGGCGCGACGACGACGCGCGTGACCATCATCACGCCGTTTCTCACGGTGGCGTTGGTGTTTGCGCTTGTGTACGTCATCAACCACACGAAGATCGGCATGGCGATGCGCGCCGTGTCCAAGGACTTTGAGACCGCGCAGCTCATGGGCATCCGCATCAACAACGTCATTTCCGCGACGTTCGTGATCGGCACGTTCCTTGCGGCGATCGGGTCGCTTCTGTTCTTCTCGAACTATCCGGGCATCGTGCCGACCTCCGGCGCCATGCCCGGACTCAAGGCGTTCGTCGCGGCGGTGTTCGGCGGTATCGGCTCGATCCCCGGCGCGGTCGTCGGCGCGTTTATCATCGGCATTTCCGAGAGCCTCATCAAGGGCCTCGACACTATCCTCATCACGCACGGTGTGATCGCCGAGCAGATCGACTTTTCGACCTTCTCCGACGCCGTGACCTTCGTGCTCCTCATCGTCATCCTCGTCTTTAAGCCGACGGGCTTGTTCGGCGAGAAGGCGACGGACAAGGTTTGAGAGGGGGGACGAAGTATGATCGACAAACAGGAAACGCGGCGCAAGAACCTCATCTCCCTTGCCGCGGTGCTGATCTTCCTCGCGCTGGTATTGGCTCTCGACCAGATCATCGCGCCCACGAGCAAGGCGTACATGCTGCTTACGGTGCTGCAAAAGGGCGCGGTCTATGCGCTTGCCGCCGTGTCAATGAACCTTTTGAACGGCTTTACGGGCCTCTTTTCCCTCGGACACGCGGGATTCATGCTCATCGGCGCATACACCTACGCCATCTTCTCCATTCCCTCCGATGCGCGCGACACCGTGTACCAGTACTTTGACGCCGCGGTGCGCGTCTCGTTCCCCGAAATGCTGGGGAACGCGCTCGGCGCTTTCGGCACGGCGCTTGGCGTGCTGATTTCCGTGCTGCTCGCGGGATTGGTGGCGGCGGCGTTCGCCTATCTCATCGGTCTGCCCGTGCTGCGGCTCAAGAGCGATTACCTCGCCATTGCGACGCTGGGCTTCGCGGAGATCATCCGCGCCATCTTCCAGTGGAAGAAGCTCGGCCCCGTGACGAACGGCTCCAACCTTCTGAAAAACTTTGCGCGCTGTTCGACGTTCAAGCTTGAGCTCGGGAACCTTACCTTGAGCCTTTCGACCTTCGTGCCGGTGCTGATCGCGACGGTGTGCGTCGCACTGATCGTGCTGCTGGTGAATTCCACCTACGGCCGCGCGTTTAAGGCGATCCGAGACGACGAGGTCGCCGCCGAGGCGATGGGCATCAACCTCGCAAAGCATAAGATGCTCGCGTTCTGTACGAGCTGCTTCTTCGCGGGCGTTTCCGGCGCGACGATGGCGATGGTGCTCTCCATCGCGCAGGCGAACAACTTCAAATCCGCCATGACCTATGAGATCCTGCTCATGGTCGTGCTCGGCGGCATCGGCTCGATCTCCGGCTCCGTCATCGGCGCGCTGCTTTTTATCTCCGCGTCCGAATGGTGGCTGCGCGGGCTCGACTCCGGCACGTTCCTCGGCATCAACGCGCCGGGCGTGTTCCGCAACGGCTTTCGCCTTGTTGTGTTCTCGGTTATCATCATGATCGTCGTGTTGTTCTTCCGCAAGGGCATCATGGGCGACCGCGAGCTGCCCGAGGCGCTTGGCGCGCTGCGCCGCAAGCGGGCGAAGAGGGCGAATGCGAAGGAGGTGCGGGGCAATGAGTGAGAAGAAGAGCGTCCTGCGCCTCGACGACGTTACGATGCAGTTTGGCGGCGTCGTTGCGGTCGACGGCCTTTCGATGGAGGTGAACGAGGGCGAGATCGTCGCCCTCATCGGCCCGAACGGCGCGGGCAAGACCACCGCGTTCAACGCCATCACCGGCGTATACGAGCCGACGAACGGACAGGTGAGCTTTATGGGAGCGCCCGTCGTGCGCAACCATCCGCAGGGCAAGATGAAAAAGCAGTACAAGGGCTCCGACGCGGAGAAGTACGCAAACGAGCCGGTGCTGAACCCGACGCCGGATAAGCTCACGGCGCTCGGCATGGCGCGCACGTTCCAAAACATCCGCCTGTGGAAGACACAGAGCGTTTTTGACAACGTGCTCATTGCCAAGCACATGCTCCGCACGAGCAATTTCTTCTCCGCCACGTTCCGCGGCAACCGCGCCGAGGAGGAAAAACAACGCGAAGAAGTGATGGAGCTTTTGAAGATCGTAGGGCTGGACGACGTGCAGCACGAGCTTGCGACAAGCCTGCCCTACGGTAAGCAGCGCCGTTTGGAGATCGCGCGCGCGCTCGCGACGAAGCCGAAGCTTTTGATGCTCGACGAGCCGGCGGCGGGCATGAATCCGCAGGAGACCGCCGAGCTGACGGCGTTCATCGGGCGCGTTCGCAGCGAGTTTGGCATGACGATCCTGCTCATCGAGCACCATATGGATCTTGTCATGGACATCTCCGACCGCATTTACGTTATCGACTTCGGCAAGCTGATCGCGAGCGGTACGCCGGCGGCCATTCAGAGCGATCGACGCGTCATCGACGCCTATTTGGGGGTGGAAGAGGATGCTTAAAATCGAAAACCTTCAGGTTGCCTACGGCGGCATCCAGGCGCTGCGCGGCATCGACATGGAGGTGCCGGACGGGAAGATCGTCACCCTCATCGGCGCGAACGGCGCGGGCAAATCCACGACGCTGCGCACGATCTCCGGTCTCGTGAAGGCGTCGGCGGGCTCGATCGCCTACGACGGGCAGGAGCTGCTCGGCAAGCCCATCAACAAGGTGCTTGAGGCGGGCATTGCACAGGTCCCGGAGGGCAGGCGCGTGTTTGCGAACCTCTCGGTGCTGGAGAACCTCAAGGTCGGCGCGTATCTTCGAAGCGACAAGGATGGCATCGAGAAGGATATCCAGTGGGTCTACGAGCTGTTCCCGCGTTTGCGGGAGCGCTCGTGGCAGCTTGCCGGAACGCTCTCCGGCGGCGAGCAGCAGATGCTCGCGGTGGGGCGCGGCCTGATGTCGCGCCCGAAGGTGCTGATGATGGACGAACCGTCTCTCGGGCTCGCGCCGCTGGTGGTGCAGGGCATCTTTGAGATCATCCGCGAGATCAACCGCCAGGGTGTGACGATCCTGCTCATTGAGCAGAACGCCAACATGGCGCTCAAGACCGCCGACCTTGCCTATGTGCTTGAAACGGGGCGCATCACGATGAGCGGCACAGGAGCGGAGCTGCTCGCGAATGAGAGCGTCAAGGAGGCGTACCTCGGCAAGAAGCGCGCATAAGCAGAAAACGGAACAGGCGCCGACCTGTTCCGTTTTTCCTTGTTGTCTTACGCGCGGGGCTGACTGCGTTTCGACCGGCGGCGGTACGCGGGCGGCGACGAACAAAGTGCTTGCATTATAGCAGGGCAGAGGATAAAATAAAAATGGATTTCTGCGGGATCAGAAGCAGAAGGAGGGTGACGGATGGCAGCAAAAGAAAGAAGCAACGAGCCGAACGAGCGCGTCGCGCCCGGCGAGGGCGAGGAGCAGCCGGTTTCACTGATCGTCGAGCTGATGATGTCCAAATTCGACGAGTTGGTGGAGCTGGACTTTGTCCACGGGCGCATGCACAATCTGCGCCATGTGGAGGGCAAGTACTTCGTGCCCGTGATCGACGCAAGCATCCGCGACATCCGGCGCTATTCCGCGGAGAACATGGTGCATCCGGACGATTTGGAAAACTATTTGCGCGAGACCGACCCTTCGACGCTCAAGGAGCGCGTCGACGCCGCTGGCGGCAAGGTGAGCGCGCGCTTTCGCTATAAGCTGCTCGGCGGCGGTTGGTGCTGGGTGGAGCAGATCACCATCGGCGGCGAGCAGAACGGTATGCCGGACGGCGTATACTACAGCTTCATCTTTGACATTGAGGCACAGGTCGAAAAAGAGCAGCGGAACGATGAGCGCTGCACTTATCGCAACGAGCTGACGGGGCTTTTGGTGGAGGAGTCGTTCTTTGACCATGCCCGCGCGCTGCTCAAAGAGCGTCCGGAGGGTTGGTGCATCGTTGCCCTCGACCTGGAGCATTTCAAGCTCTTCAACGAGTGGTATGGCCGCAAGCACGGCGACCTGCTGCTCGCGCAGATCGGCGCGAGACTCTCGCGCATGGAGGCGCAGACCGGCGGTATCGCCTGCTACTTCGGACAGGACGACTTCGGCATGCTCATGCCGATGAACATGGACGATCTGGAAACGGTCTACGCCGACGTTCACGAGCTGATCAAGAAATACGGCACGTCTGTGGGCTTCATGCCGGCGATCGGCCTGTGCGTTGCGGACGGGAAGACGGTCGTGGAGGAGCTGTATGACCGCGCCTCGCTTGCCGCGCGGTATGCCAAGGAGAATTACCACACGCGCATCCGCAGCTTTGAGGCGGCCATGTACCAGCAGACGGAGCGGGACTATCAGATCCTGTCGGATTTTCAAAACGCGCTGAAGCATCACGAGCTGTTCTTCCAGCTCCAGCCGCAGTGCAAGATCGCGAGCCGGAAGATTGTGGGCGCGGAGTCGCTTGTGCGCTGGCAACGGAAGTCGGACGGGGAAATGGTCTCGCCCGGACTGTTTGTGCCGATTTTGGAGAAGTACGGCTTTATCACCGACCTCGACAAGTATGTCTGGGAGATGGTTTGCGCGTGGCAGCGCAAGTGGATCGACGGCGGACACACGCCGCTTCCCGTCAGCGTCAACGTGTCTCAGATCGACATCTATACCATCGACGTGCCGGCATTTTTTGAGGAGCTGATCGAGCGCTACCGCCTGCCGGTGGGTGCGATAAAGATCGAGATCACGGAGTCCGCGTACGTGGACAACAACGCGGTCGCGGACACGGTGCAGCGCCTGCGCGCCAAAGGGCTCATGGTGCTCATGGACGACTTTGGAAGCGGATATTCCTCTCTCAATATGCTCCGCAATCTCAACGTCGACATCATCAAGCTTGACGCGCAGTTCCTTCGCATGAACGGTGAGGACCGCAAGGGCATCCACATCATGGAGTCCATTGTCAACATGGCAAAGACCATGGGCGTACCAATCATCGTCGAGGGCGTCGAAACGCAGGAGGAGTCCGCCTTCCTCGCGAGCCTCGGTTGCCATTATGTGCAGGGCTATTACTTTTACCGCCCGATGTCGGTGAAGAATTTTGAAAAGCTCATCTCCGATCCGCAGCACATCGACACAGACGGCTTCCTCTTCAAAAAGCGCGAGGAATTCCACACGCGCGAGTTTCTCGACGAAAACGTGTTCAGCGACGCGATGCTCAACAACATTCTCGGTCCCGTGGCGTTTTTTAACTGGAGCGGCGACGATGTGGACATCCTGCGGTACAACCAGCAGTTTTACCGCGAGGTCAACACGCCGGATTTCCGTGAACGGCAGAGCGCCATTCAAGGCGCCGTGCTCAGGGAGGACTTGCCGCGGCTCTATGAGATGCTCCGTCGGGCGGAACGGGAGCCGCTGGAGGGCGCGAGCGCTGAGATCCGCTTCGTGCGCAAGACGGGAGCGCTTTTGGAGCTGGAGATCCGCACGTTCTTCATGGAGGAGGACGAGGCGGGCAAACGCTTCTACTGCTCCGTGCGCGACGTGACGCAGGCGAAACGCGCGACCAGAAAGCTGCAAACGCTCTCGCGTACGTCCCACGACAGCGTCGTGTTCCTGACGCGGCGGGACGAAAACATATTTGCGCAGGTCGCCATCCACGGGCTGGAAAGCGTGCTGGGCCTGACGGCGGCGGAGTTTGAATGCGAGCTCAACGACGGGCGCTTTTATGAGCGCGTCGCCCCAAAGGATCGCGATTGGCTGCGCAAGCTGCTGCTGGATGAAAAGAAGAAGCTGGAGGCGTTTTCCCCGCCGTTTACGGTCGAAGCGGCAGACGGTACGCCCGTTGTGCTGCGCATGGGCCTTGATACCGTGCAGGACAGGGGCTGCGGCGTGGACTATCTGCTCATTTTCCGGCGGACCGACTAGGCCAGCCGTTGGGAGAAGGCTCTTACACCCGCATATCCGGCGTGTAAGAGCCTTTTGCATTTTGTGCGCCGGATGCTCGGAAAATGGCGAAATCTGCGAAATAAGGGGTTTGACTTAACCGCGGCGCTCGTTTATAATAATGCTGTTCAAGATAAAAGTGGCATAGTCGCCTTTTTCAGGGGTGTTGGTTCATGCAGGCTTACCGCAGGCCGATCCATCGCAGCGTATTGCTGGGGTGTGTCGGATACATTTCGATCATTTGCATTTTCGTTTCGCTTTTGGGGTATTTAACGCTGTCTCATTCTGCGATGCAGAACTATCGGTCGCGTTTGGAAGACGTGCTCGGCTATGCCGAGAGCGCCGTAGACGCGGATGATCTGCGCGAGTGCGTCCGCACGGGCGAGCCGTCCGAGAAATACGGCGAGCTGCAAGCGTTTTTGAACGGGCTTGTCGACCGCTTTGAGCTGCGCTATCTTTACATTGTGATCCCGCAGCGCGGGGAGAGTCCGGTCATCCTCAACGTGTGCTCCGCAACCAGCGAGGCGGAGCGTGCGGCGGGCGAGGAGGATCTGCCGCTGCTCTATGAGAGCCACGCGTACCCGGCGGAAGAGGTCGCGCGCTATCTTGCCGCGTGGGACAAGCAGGAGACGTCCTTTTTTGTGGAGCGCTCGGATTACGGGAAATACTATACGGCGTGCAAGCCGCTCCAAGCATCGGACGGCGCTACGGTCGCGCTGCTGTGCGGCGATGTTTCGATGCAGGATCTGCGCCGAAACGTGAACAATTACACCGTTTACAGCGTGCTTTTGACGGTGCTGGTCGGTCTTGTCTGCGGCTATTTCCAGCTTCTGTGGCTGCGGCGGAATGTGACCGAGCCGATCCGCGCGCTGGAGCAGAGCGCGCGCAGCTTTGCGGAGAAGAGCCACGGAAGGAAGGATCCTGAGGCGCTCATGCTCGAAGCGCCCGTCATCCACACACAGAACGAGGTGGAGTCGCTCGCGGACGCCATCATGCAGATGTCGCGCGACATGAAGAAATACGTCGAGGATATCATGGCGGCGGAGAAGCGCGTGCGCGAGGCGGAGCGCGTGGTCGAGGGAATGACCAAGCTTGCCTATCAGGACGCGCTGACACATGTGAAGAGCAAGGCGGCGTACGATACGGCGGTACAGGTGCTCGAGCGCAACGTCGCCGAGGGCAACGCGGAGTTCGCGATCGTCATGATCGACCTGAACAACTTGAAGTACGTCAACGATACCTACGGGCATGAAAACGGGAACCGTTACCTGATCGACTCCAGCGGCATCATCAGCGACGCGTATCAGCACTCTCCCGTGTTCCGCATCGGCGGCGATGAGTTCGTCGTGCTGCTGCAGGGGCGGGACTACGCGAAGCGGCATGAGTTGTTCCAACAGATGCAGAAGACTTTCAAAAGCCTGCAGGACGACGATACGCTGGAGCCGTGGGAGCGCTGCTCCGCGGCGGCGGGCATGGCGGAATTCGATCCGGAGGACGACGTGTGCGTGGACGAGGTGTTTCGCCGCGCGGACGAGAATATGTATGAGAACAAGAAGCAGTTGAAGGCAACCGCCGGTAAAGGGGTCATTTATGAACGCTGACAAGGTGGAACTGCTCCCGCGCGAAGAAAAACCGCTGCCGATCCTTGACCGGCTGAACCGATCAGATTTTGACGAGCTGCTCGAAATCGACCTGATTCGGGATTACTGCGAAAGTATCTGCCATGTGGAAGGGAAATACTTCGTGCCCTTATCCGGCGGAACCTTTTCGGAGCTGCACGAATACTGCGTGGAGGAAATGATACATCCCGACGACAGGAAGGTATTCCGCGAGCTGATGGAGCCCGAGACGATGCTTGAGCGGCTGGCAAAGGCGCAGCCGCCGGGCGTTCTACGCGCGCGGTTCCGTTATAAGCTGCTCGACGGCAACTGGCGATGGGTCGAGCAGGTAGTCGTGGGTGGGACGCAGAACGGCTTTCAGGAAGGGACAGTGCGCGTCTATGTGTTCGACATCCAGCACGGCGTGGATGGGCGCGAGGGCATCCTGTCCGCGCCGGCGGCGAGCCTGTACGACGAGCTGACGGGGCTTTTGCCCAAGAAGGCGTTCTTTGCCGCGTGCCGCGAGAAACTGCGCGACCGCTCGGTCGACTGGTGCATGCTTGCCATCGATATTGAGAATTTCAAGCTTTTTAACGAATGGTACGGCCATGAGTCGGGCGATCTGCTGCTCGCACAGATCGGCGGGATCCTCAAGCGCTCGGAAGAGCGCTGCGGCGGCGTCGCGGGCTACATGGGGCAGGACGACTTCTGCATTTTGGGGCCTTGCGATGAAGAGCGCGTACAGCAGCTCTATGACGAGATACACCGCCTGATCATGTCGCGCGGCACTTCCGTCGGCTTTCTGCCCTCGATCGGTATTTGTGTCCCGGAGAAGAAAGAGACTCCCGCGGCGCTGCTCGACCACGCGACGCTTGCGGGCAGTCAGGTCAAGGGCGATTACCATGTGCGTATCCGGTACTATGACCCAAGCGTCGGCAGCAGGGAGGAACGGGAGTATCGTATCCTGTCCGATTTCCAGCGGGCGCTGAAGAACCATGAGCTGTATTTCTGCCTTCAGCCGCAATGCGTGGTCGCAACAGGGCTGATCGTCGGCGCGGAATCCCTTGCGCGCTGGAAGACGCCGGAGGGTGAGAATGTTTCGCCGGAGGAGTTCGTGCCCGTGCTCGAAAAGTACGGCTTTGTCACCGAACTGGACGAGTACATTTGGGAGGAGGTGTGCCGCTGGCTGCATCGCTGGATGCGCGACGGACACAGGATCGTTCCCATTTCCATCAACATCTCTCAGGTCGATTTCTTTGCCATCGACGTGCCGGAGTATATCGAGCGCCTGACGGAGAAATACGAGCTGCCAAAAAGCGCGCTGAAGATAGAGATCACGGAGTCCGCCTACGTCAACGATACGGAGGCCATCCGTGACGCGGCGCAGCGGCTGCGCGACAAGGGCTTTCTCATCCTGATGGACGATTTCGGCAGCGGTTATTCCTCGCTCAACATGCTCCGCCAGCTTAACGTGGACGTCATCAAGCTCGACGCGCAGTTTCTGCACCTCGACGACACGACCAACAAAAAGGGCATCCACATCCTTGAAACCGTTGTGAACATGACGAAGACCATCGCCATCCCCATCATCGTTGAGGGCGTGGAAAAGCCTGAGCAGGCGGACTTCCTTGAGAAGCTGGGCTGCCAGTACATCCAAGGTTACTACTACTATCATCCGCTGCGGGTGGAGGAGTTTGAAACGCTCATTGCCAACGAGAAGAACGTCGACCCGCGCGGTTTTCAGTTTTTCTCCAACCAGCAGTTCAGCGTCCGCGAGTTCATGGATCAGAACATTTACAGCGACTCCATGCTCAACAACATTCTCGGCGCGGCGGCGTTCTACTGCTGGGACGGCGGAAAGAACGTGGACATCGTGCGCTACAACGAGCAGTTCCGCCGTGTGACCAACGTGCCGGACTTTGACAAGCGGCTGCACGACATCACGCAGTTTTTCCACCCGAATGACGTTGAGCTTTTCTTCGGACTGCTCAAAAAAGCGGAGCAGGATCGTCTCAACGGCGCGAAGGGAATGTTCGGCGTCTATCGGACGGACGGTTCCCTCGGCCGCTTTTTGGAACATTTCTACTTCCTGGAGGAGACTGAGAACGGCAAGATCTTCTACGGCGCGATGCAGGAGGTCACGGAGATCACGCAGCTGCAAAACCAGATGCGCCTTCTCTCAAAGTTCTCGTCCGAGAGCATCGTGTTCCTGCGGCACATTGGCGACAAGTGGAAATATCAGGTGGTCGTTCATGGCCTGCGCGACCGTATGGGCTTGAGCGGGGATGAGTTTGAGCTGGAGCTCAACAGCGGACGGTTCCTCGAACGGCTCGAAGCCGACGAGGGCGCGCGCCTCAACAAGCTGGAAAAAGACAAAATGAAGGTCGGCCCGACCGGCGTCGCCTTTAAAATGACCGATCAGTCGGGGAAGAAGCTTGAGCTGTACCTTAAGATCGACTACGTGCATGACGAGTACAGCAATGTGGAGTACATCCTTATGTTTCGTCCGCGCGAGGAAACGTGAGGGAAAAACGGAAATTTGCGAGCAGCGGGGGC
>JAWRIJ010000062.1:0-14392 GCA_040307975.1 Oscillospiraceae bacterium
CGAGCAACTACTTCTACTTCCAGCTCTGCTTTGAAAACGGCGAGAGCGGCGTCGTGCTGGCCAATCAACAGCTCGCCTCCGACTCGTTCCGCCAGGGTACGACAGAGTCGTTCCATATCAAGACCGCGCAGAATTACGGTAAGCTTACTTCTGTGCGCGTCATCTGCGACAACGTGACCTCCACGAGCGATGTGTTCGACAAGCTCAACATCGACCAGATTGCCGTCACGCTTGCAGGTAAGTCGGGCGTCAGCCGAAGCTGGATCGTCGAGCGCGTCGGCTGGATCGACATCACCTATACCGACGAGGGCGAAAACGAGATCATCAACGAATTTGGCTCCGCCGAGGCGGACGGCAAGGTGAAGAACATCGAAATCGTCAAGGAGTTCGAGGTCACCAGAGTCGCGACGGCGGTGGACCTGCTCTTCTCTGTCAAGACCGGCAATGTGCTTGGAGGTCCATCGCTTTCGCATAGCGCAGTTTTGCTGAAGGCGTTTGCGTCTCTAGCCGGAGCCGCTCTGACCGGAGGCACGAACGTAGACGGCGAAACGGTGATCGACAGCGCCTTGCAGGAGTTCTTTTCCAACAGCAGCATAAACGCCATGCTGGTGTACTACGACAGCGAGGGCGCGGAAAAGACGCTTGAATTCAACCTCTCGGAAAAGATTAAGGCATACAACGATACGGAGAAGGTATCGACGCTGTTCCGCCCCAACCACATGGATCGCTTCCTCCTTTCCCTGACGGACGTGAGTTCCATCCAGGCGATCTACCTGTCGACGGCGGAGAACGGCTACTGGCTGATGGACGAAATGTCCATTCAGCAGGTCAGCGGCGTCGGCGACGTGTACATCAGCGAAGAGCTTAAGGGCGAGTTCTACCGCGATGTCGACAAGGCGGTCGACCTTTGCACGAGCACCAACGATTCGCCCGTCGAGGTGAGCGCCGAACAGATTGCCGTGACCTTTACGGAGAACTCGATCGCCGTGAACGGGCAGTCGGAGGAAGTGAACAACTGGGATACCACCATCTCCAGCATTCCGAATACCCGTAACGACACGTTCAACGTGTATCTCTTCCCGGGCGTGTCGCTGGGGCAGCAGACCAAGTTCAATACGGGGCATCCCGGCGTTCACATTACGGTGAAATTCGGCACGGTCTTCGGCGGGCGCCCTGTGGAATCCGGCTTCGACCTCACGCAGTATCAGACGCTTTCGGACGGCACAACCGTGCTGTATGCGGAGAAGCTCGACCTGAAAAACTTCTCGACGCTTAATTCGATCATGGTCAGCTCCAAGTCGGCGAACGGCGAGCAGCCCTATATCGGTAAGATGATCGTTGAGCATGTGCGCAGCGGCGTGATGGTCGGCACCTACTGCATCGACTACGGCGGAGCCTACCTCGGCAACGGCAATCCGGATATCCCGCCGTCGATGAACGTGCAAGTCGCGCCGATGCACCAAACCATGCAGCTTCAGGTCGCGCCCGGCCAGGCGGCGGCGCTGAAATCGAAAACCAGCGATATTTTGGTTGCCTTGCGCTATGTGTCGGCGCTGGACGCCAGCGGTAAGATGGTGTACCGCTCGCCGTATGTTTACCTCACGCAGGCGAACATCACCTCGCTGAGCTACGGCAAGAGCGTGACGGTCCCCTTCGCGGTCGGCAATGTCGGCCGTGTCGTGGGCATGAGCATCATCAGCAGCGGGCCGAACGTCAGATTTGAGCGCGCGCTCATTGCCAACTATGACGGCGTGTCGGGCGACAACGGCGTCCTGCTCAACGCCTGCGGCATCAAGCAGGAATTCGTGAGCAGCTCGATGCGGACGGATCTGATGGCGAACAACACCGAAACGGTGGTTCCCGTGACGTTTACCTTCGCCACGGGCGATGAGGCGACTTATGCCGGCGCGGGCGCGCAGGGGAGGATCGACATGACCGTCGGCTATGTCAACGCCGATGGCGCCGAGCGCACCGTGGAAGTCGCGGACATCGCGAGCTATCTGCCCGCGGGCGAGACGTTTGAGGCGGGTACGACGAAGAGCATCAGCCTGCTGCTTCCGGACGTCGACTATGTCAAGTCGGTCGAATTGGCCGCGGACGACGATTGGTTCCTCACCTCGATCACGACGACCTCCGCGCCGCTTGGCGGCACGCCGCTCACTGCGACGAAGAGCGTCAACAACCACACCTCGCGGGACGCTTCCCTGAAAGTGACCGTGACGCCCACGAGCAAGGGCGGCACGGCGGACGGCAACGAGATCCGCTCCTTTACGGTCAGCGGCAGCGCAAACGGCGCAGGGACGGTGGCGAGCGCGATGGTCAACAGCGCCAAGAAAGCCGGCGAGATCACGGTAAACGCCTACGCGGGCGACACCGTCACGTTCAAGCCGAGCATCAGCGTTATCGGTGCGCCGGATGCGACGTGGAAGTGGTATGGCGCGAGCGACCTGTTTGTCAGCGCGGATAACGCCAGCGCGACTTTCACGGTGCCGGCGAATACCGCGGCGAACAGCGCGTTCGACCTCGGCTCTGTCCAGTGCAACGGTAACCGTGAGCTGACGGTCAGCATCCGAGTCAACGTGATCGCGAAGCCCGAGCCGCCGAAACAGGAGAGCACGTCCGGCGGCGAATCGGCCAACAACACATCCGGAACCGAATCATCCAGCGGAACCCCGTAAGGAGGTAGATGAAGCTTGCAGATTGGAGTATATAGCCCGAGGGAAAAGCTGCGCCGGGAGATCGGGCGCCTGATCGAGGAATTCGACCACAGTGCCTGCCTCTCCCTGAATGTGCGGCTCTACGGAGAATATACGGAAATGCTCAAGCAGTCGACGGAGGCGCCGATGGAGGTGCTGTTTTTCGACACGGAGAACTGTCCAGACCTTAAGACACGGTTGAAGTGGGCGTCGCAGGCGCTGCCTACCTGCTCGCTTGCCCTGCTGGGAAACGACGAGAAAAACGCCGTGTTCGGCTATGCCGTACACGCGGCGGAGTTCCTGACCTTCCCCAGCGACGAGGAGGAGTTCTTCTCCACGCTGGCACGGCTTCTGCGGGAGCGGGTACGGCTCAAGACCGAGTTTATCCCCGTGCGTATCCAGGGCGTTTGGCAGCGCGTGAACAAGGAGCGCGTTTCCTACGTCCGCTCCGACGGACACAACCTGATGTTCCGCATGGATGACGGGCGCGATCTGCGAATCTTCGGCGCTTTTCGAGAATACGAACCGCTGTTGGACGTATACGCCGACTACTTCCGCTGCCACAAGAGCTACATGGTCAACGCCAAACACGTTGCAAAGTGGGATATGTCCGAGCTGACAATGGACAATGGCGAGACCGTTGCGATCTCACGCCCTTACCGTCAGGCGGTGCGGAGCTTCTACGCCGCCTATGCGACTTACGCCTATCAAAGCGCGTCCGTTCGCGCGGGCGCGCAGTGACGGCGGCGCCTACACGAGGGTCTGGAGGGATTAAGACATGCCGAGAGCTGACAAATATGCCGCATACCGTGTAAAGCCGAAGGGGAGAGAGCAGATCGAGCTTGACGTGGCGGGCAATGATTCCGAAAGAAGAAAGACGCTCCATATAAGATTTGCCATTGAGGCGGCGAGAACGCAGCTTGAGGGCGGCAAAGCGCCTTTGGTGAACGCTTGGTCGCCGGATCTGCACCGTGAGACGGCTGCCGCGTTGCCGGAGGAAGAGGACGCCTGCGAGCGCTTTCCGGGCGTCGACCCGCGCGGAAGGTACAGCTCGCTGGACATGAACGTCGCCCACCGTGAGCAGCAGATCCTGACGACGCTTCAGATGCGCTCTCCGGAAGCGGGAAAACTGGTCCGGGACATTATGAAAAGCGAAGAGTATCGCAAGCGCCTGCACGCTTTGGAGGGCGTGGCGCGCGAGCAGAGGTTTTTGCTGCGCGCGGCGAAGCTCTGCGCCGATCCGGCGGGCGAGGAAGAGCTGAGTATGCGCGCGAGGGCGCTCTGCCTTCATCCGGACGTGGTGGCGATGAAGCAGATGACGGACGGACTGGAATGGCTGGTCGGCATGCGAAAAGGAGCGAGCGCGGATCACATTGAACGCTTTTTCCGTGATGAGCTCAAGACCCCCATCACGACGCGGCAGGTACTCCAGTGCGCCGAGTTCGGACACCCCACGGAACCGGTGGTCACGTTTCCCGACTTTCACCATCAAGCCATGCAGATGCGCTTTGCAAAGCCGGAGAACTGGGGAAAGACCCCGGACGATTTCAGCGAGCTTTCCGAAGAGGAGCTTGCGGAGCAGACTGCGCGTTATATTCGGGGTACGACGGGACAGACGCTGGATCGGTTCTTCGATTCCGCGGAGCGGATGAACCGCGATGGGAATTCACTGGACCGCAGCGACCATCTGATCATCGGAGGCGGGACGGCGCGCGAGATCCTTGCGGAGCGTTTTAACGAGGGCGGCGTCAAGGGGTACGATACGTTCGAGAAATTTTATGACGAGAAGGGACACGAAGCCGTTGCGGAGCTTGTGACCAACGCGCTGCAAACCGGAGAGCGCGTGGAGGCGTATGTTCCCGACGCGCAGGGCCGCATCAACATGGAGACGCCCGTGGAGCTCAAGCAGGTCGGCTTCGAGCACGACAAGCTGGAGCCGGTCGAATTCAGCGTATGGGAACGGTTTTGGAAAAGGTTTGGCTTCTACAAGGAAAAGACCGCAAGGGCGGACGAATATGAGAAGTGGGCCATGGCGCGCGAGCGCGTCGCTGTGTACAACAAGAGCGCGCAAATGCGTTTTTCCGAAGGCGTGAACGAAAAGAGCAAGGACGAATTCTTTCGCGAGTGGAAAGAGAAGCACCATACGGATCGCCTGCCCCAAAGAACCCCGCTCGGGCACTCGGTCAGCCGCAGCATGTGGACGACGTTTGCCATCATGCAGATGGTCAACGACGGAAAGCCGCTCAGCGAGGTCCTTGATCCCACCAAGCTGTACGCGGAAAAGCAGGCGGCGGGCGAGCGGGTCATCGCGCGCTTTGCGGTCGAGACCGACCCTGCCGCGGAGGTCGACTTCTTCCGCGACGGCGCATACAAGCTGAGTCGGGCGATCGACGAGCTGGCGAAAGGCCTGCCGCTGCGCGGAGACCCAAAGGGATACACGAGCGAGGCGATGATCCCCTTGATCCGGGCAGGCATGGCGGGGTTCGACGCTTCTCAGGACATCTCGAAGATCAAGGGCGCGTTCATAGAGAAGTACGGCGAGGATGATTACTGGAAGACAATGGAAAAACTCGACGGCCTCTCGCTTCTCGTCTCCAGCCTGAACTCCATGGACAAGGCGCGCAAGGCGATCCTGACGGGACAGCCCACGGGCAGCAATATCGGCAACGATATCGCGGATTATCTGACGGGAGCGGTGATGATCCACGCGGTTCAGGAGCGGTTGAAGAAAAAACCGGACACTCCGCTTTCGGAGGTGTTGGACACGAAATTTATGGATAGTCTCCATTCCGTCAAAACTCAGGTGATGGGCGAGGATCGGAATTGGAGACGGCTGGCCGAACAATACGAGAGCTCCCCCAAGGGGCGCGAACTGCTCCGAAAGGCCGTGCTTTCGGACGATCTGCTGACGAGCGGCGTGTTCAGGCTGGGTAAGGATATGACGGTCGATATACAGCTGCCGGAGGAGCTCTTCGCGCCGCTGCCGGAGGAGCCGGCAAAGGCGGTGAAAACGCCGAAGCTCGCGAGGCAGACGCCCTCGTCTCCGAAGCAAGGGCTGCAGCCCGAGCCTCCGGCGCTTCCGCCGCTGGCGTTGTAAGAAACATATTATCTGACCTAATACAGACATCAGAACAAGAAGCGGGAGGTAACAAATTATGCCAAGAGATCTGCCGTTGCCAAAGAATAAAGATGATCTTTACGATCGGTTCCGCCCTCCTCTCACGGAGGCGCAAAGGCAAACGCACGACGGCTTGCTCAAGGCGGCAAGAGCCGCGTCCGAGGCGCCGGACAGCCCCGGCAAGAAAGCCGACGAAGCGGCAAAATATCAAGCGCTGTCGGATTTCTTCAGGGACGTTGCCCTGAGCGTGGCGGACAGCCAGCTTGCGAATATCGAGCTGCCGGAGGACGAGGACATATGGCGACACTTTCCCGACGTCGATCCGCGCGGACACTACAGCGAGCTGGAGCTTGGCTACGCGCGGCGCAGGGACAGGGTCGAAGCGCTGCTCCAAATGCGCACGCAGGAAACGAGAACGGCGGTCAAGTCGCTGCTGGAGAGCGAGGAGTTCCGCAAGCTCGAGGGGAGGCTGCAGGCCGTTACATACCAGCAGCGCAGGCTCACGCGCGCGGAAAAGGTCGCCGACCATTCCGTCCAAATGCGGCTGCACACCGAGGCGGCGGCGCTCGTCGGAGCGCGCGTTCAGGTAATGGAAAACGGCAGGGCCGTCGATTGCAATCCGGTGGTGGATATGGAAAAGGCGATGACGGGCATCGAGTATCTGCTCGGTATCAAGCGCGGTCCGCTCACGCCGGAGATACAGCAGTTTTTCCAGAATGAGTTCCACTTCGATATCGCAAGGCAAAATCTTGCGCAGTTCCGGACGCTTGTACGCCCCTCCGAGATGGTGTTCCACTATCCCGATTTCAACAACCAGTGCGTGCAGCGGAACTTCTCCCAGCCGCAGAACTGGGGCGTATCGCTTCTCGGGCTTCCGCGTCTTTCGACGGAAGCGCTGGAAGAGCAGCGCTTTGCCTATTCTGTCGGTACGGCGATGAAGACGCTCGACACGATGTTCGGCGACGCGGAGCGCTTGGAGGCCGAAGCCGTTGAGAAGCAGACGGCGAATGGGACAGAGCGGTATGAACGCTACGCCTATGACCGCGCCGACCTTATCATCATCGGCGGCAAGACGGCGCGCGAGATCCTGGCCGAGGAGTTCGAAACGGGCGAGCTGAAAGGACGCTATGAGACTGCCGCCAAGAGGACGTTTCAGGACTTTCAGGATTTTTACGACGTCTACGGGCACGAGGCGGTCGCGGATCTTGTTGGCAGCGCGATGCTTTCCGAGACGCGCGTGGAGGCGTTCATTCCCCACGGTAAGGGCGGCGTTTTTGCCGCGGACGAACCGGTGCGGCTGACGCAAATGGGATTTGAGCGCTCAAAGCTCCCGCCGGTCGAGCTCAGCGCATGGGAAAAGTTTTGGAACCGCTTCGGCTTCTTCAAAGAGAAAAAGGCGCTCGCGGATGAGTACGCGAGCGTTACCGCGGCGCGCGAGCGCGTCAAGTTCAACAACTTGAGCGAGCGGGCAAAGGTCCTCGCCGCCAAGACGGAGGCAATCGACGGCGTCAGAAAACAGAGCAAAAGGGAGTTCTTCGGCGACCGGCCGCTGCCCAAGGACTCGCCCCGTAAATACTCCTTTGAGCGCAGCGCGGGGACGTCGTTCGCGGTGATGCAGATGGTCATCGAAGGATACCCGCTCGACAAGATATTCGACCCCGCGGCGCTGCAGGCGGAAAAGCTGGCGGCGGGGCAGAAGGTCATTCAGATATTTCAGGGTACGGACAACGTCGACGCGGAGATGCAGTTCTTCCGGGACGCCGCGGCAAAATTCCCCGCGGCGCTCGACAAGCTCGTGGCGGACCACCCGCTGCCGGACGACGTATCGGCGCTCTCGTCCCCCGAGTATTTCCCGTTGATTCGGGCGTGCGCCGCGGGGTTCGACGCGTCGCAGGAAATGAAGCGCGCCCGGAACGCGATGGTGGCGCAGGGGCGAGAAGTGCCGGATCACGAGCAGATCTCGGATGCGCTGAGCGCCATGGCGCCTTTGGGCGACTGCATGAGAAGGCTGAACCGCTCGCGGGCGGAGATCCTTACCGGAAAGTTCAGCTCCGGCAGGGCCTCGCAGGGCATTGCCGATTATCTGACCGCGGCGGCGTTTCTCAAGGGCGCGCTGCAAAAGTCGCGGGAGGCGGGCAGGACGACGCCGGTCTCGCAGGTGTTTACATATGTGGGTACGGGGACGCTCATGGCAAGCGCGCAGACTGCCGTCGCCGGCCTTAGCGAGGGTCTCGCGGAGCGCTATGACAAGATGCCCGAGGCGCGCGACACGCTCCGCCGCGCCGTGGTATCAGACGAACTGATACGCACCGGCGTCTTCAAGATGGGCGAGGGCATGCAGGTGGACGTGGAGCTGCCCGGCGATCTGTTCCCACCGCTGCCCAAGGAGCCGGAGGAGGCGAAGGCGCCAAAGGCGGCGAAGCCCAAAGAAAAGGCGCTGTGAAGCAGAGGGCTTGCAAGTCAAAAACAGGAGGAAATCACGATGGCAGGGGAAATTACGCTTCCTTTGACGGAGACGCAGAGAAAGAGGCTTGAAACGGCGGCGAACGTGGAAGAGCTGCGCCGGGCTTATGTGGATATTTCACTGGAGCTGGCGGAGCAGCAGATCGTGGGGCTGGGGCTGGAAAACGAGTGGGACGAATCCGGCGTTCAGGTGCGCTCTGACGCGCTGCCGCTGGATCAGGAAGTCTCCATCCGTTTTCCCGGCGTCGATCCGCGCGGCCATTACAGCCCGCTTGACATGAGAATCGCCGAGCGCATGGATCGCATCGACAGCACGCTTGCGCTGCGCGGAGAGGCGGCGAACGACGTGATCCCGACGCTTATGGCGAGCCGGCTCTACACAGGGCTTGAGCGGCAGGTGCAGGAGTTGGCAAGGGAGCAGCGCAAGTATATGCGCGCGGAGAGAATATGCGCTCTTCTGGCGGCTGACAGCAGCATCGTCATTTCCGGCGACGAAGCGGTCGCCAAAGCCAACAAGCAGGCGGCGAGTACTGTCGCCCTACGCAATCTGCGCCAGCCTGTGCAGGAAAGCGAAGGAAATCAAGCTACGCTGGACATGGACAAGATGGTCAAGAGCATGGAATACCTGCTCGGCATCCAGACCGGCGCGCTTCCGAGAGATGTGCGGGAGTTCTGCCGGCAGCACGGCATCGACGTTTCTCCGGCCACGCTCGAAACGTGCAGAAAGGTGACCATTCCGGAGAAGGTGGAGATCAAGCACAGCTATTTCCTAAACAGGGAGGTTCAGTTTCAGGCGGCAAAGCCGGAGAACTGGGGCAGGAATCCAACGGAATTCGCACAGCTTACGCCGGACGAGATCAACCAGCTCGTCACCCCCTATCTCCGCGCCACGGAGGGACGGACGCTGAACGCGATGTTCGGAGGCGTGGAAAGGACGACGGAGTATCGCGAAGACGACGTTACGCTGTATGCGATGGATCGCGGCGACTACCTGATCATCGGCGGAAAAACGGTGAAGGAGCACCTGCGCGAGATGTTCGAGGCCGGCTTGTTTACAGATCCGGACTATCGGGATCAGGACTTTAATTACTTCTATGGAAAAGAAGGGCATCAGCGCGTTGCCGAGTATGTGGGGGCCGCGCTGACACGGGGCGAGCGCGTGGAGGCGTTTATTCCGAATGAGCTCGGGCAGCTCTCGGCGCGTCCGGTAAGCCTGAAGGCGTCCGGCTTTGAGGCGGCGCGTCTCGATCCGGTTACGCTCAACGCGTGGGAGCGGTTTTGGAGCTATTTTGGGTTCTATAAGCAGAAAGTGGCGCAGGCGGCGGAGCAAGCGAGCTTTGAAAAAGCGTATGAGCGCGTCAGGATCCGCCATGAGGACGCGCAGGTCCGGATATGGGATTCCGGAACGTCACAACGTGTGGAAAACGAGTTCTTCGGCGACTGGAAGGCGGAACATTTCAAGACCGCACCGGAGCCTGCCAGACCGACGCGGCCTTATCACTTCTCACGCAGCGCGTGGACGACGCTTGCCACGCTCAAGATGCTTGGCGACGGGTACGAGCTTGCAGACGTCTTGGATCCCGCCAAACTGCGGGAGGAGAAGCAGGAGGCGGGAAGAGAACTGATCGAAGAGATCATGGGCGATCCCGCAAAGGAAAAGGAACTTTTCGTCAAGGGCGCGGCACGGTATCTTGAGCAGATCGACAAGATGGCGGAGCAATTCGACCTTACGAAGCCGGAGACCTTTACGTCGCCGGAGTTCCGGCCTTTGCTTCGTGGATTTTACGTAGGCTACGATGCGTTTCAGGAGCTTGGGCTGCTTCAGAACGAATTTACGGAGGCGGAGGCGGCGCAATTCAGAGAAATGTCCGCGACGCTCAAGCAGTTCGGCGCACTTGGCGTCGCGGTCGAGGGGCTGTACGCGGCAAAAAAGTCCATCACAACCATGGAGCCGATCGGCGCCGGCTTCCGCAGAGATTTTTACGATTATCTGTACGCAACGGCGGCTATCCAAAAAGTGGGGACGCGGGCTGCCGAGCTTGCCGGAACGAAGCCGGACGGAAAGGTCAGGCTCAGCGAGGTGGTCACCAAAGAGCTTGGAGCGGAGCTGATGGCGCTCAAGGGCAATTTGGCGGCGTCTTCGGAACCGGAAGCGCTGGGGACGATGTTAACGCAAGATCCGAAGAGAGCTCCCGAGCTGCGGGACGCCATTCGCACGGACAGTTTTCTGCGGACCGCCAAGGTCAAGGACGGGCGAGACGGCGTGCCTGAATTTACATTTCCGAAGGCGTTTCAGCCGAAGCCGGAGAAATCGGCGCAGAAGGCGCGTTTATAATACCAAATCTGACCCTGTTTGGGATGGATCGATTCGGTATTTCCTAACTATAACAAGGGAGGGGCTGTCATGGCAGGAGAGGAATACACGATTACGCTGACGGCGTCGCAGCGGCAGAGACTTGCCGCGGCGACGGACGTGGAGAAGCTGCGTAAGGCATACGTTGAGATCTCCCACGAGTTGGCGGAGAGCCAATTTGGGGCCATGGGGCTGGACAATGTTTGGGATGCGTCCGGCACCAAGGTGCGCGCCGACGCACTGCCGGAGGATCAGGAGGTTGCCATCCGATTTCCCGGCGTTGACCCGCGCGGGCGGTACAGCGCGCTTGACATGAGGGCTGCCGAGCGTTTGGCGCGCATCGACAGCACGCTTAAGCTGCGCGGCGAGGCGGCGCAGCGCGCAATCCAAACGGTTATGCAGAGCCCAGTGTACAAACGGCTGGAACAGGAGCTGTCGAGGCTGGCGAGCGAACAGCGCATTCTGACGCGCGCGGAGAAGCTGTGCCCGCTTTTGGCAAAGCAGGATACGTTCAGCCCCAGCCAAACGGATCGCGCGGCGGCGAGCGTCGTCGCTCCGCGCAATCTGCATCAGCGCATGCGCGACATTGACTCGGCGGAGACCGTCGTGAACATGAATCTGATGTTGCAGGGAATGGAAGCTATGCTCGGCATTCGAATCGGGCCCATCCCACAGGAGGTCCGGACATTCTTCGGCGAGCACAGGCTCGACCTATCGCCGGCGACGATCGAGGAATGCCGGAAACCGACTCTGCCGGAGAGCATGACCGTCGAGTTTCCGAGCTTTGCGAACAAGCAGGCGCAGCTTCAGTTCGCCAAATCCGAGAACTGGGGCAAGCAGCCGAAGGATTATACGCCGCTGTCTCCCAGTGAGATCGGCTCTTTGATCGACCCCTATCTCCGCGCTACGTCCGGACGGGCGCTTGACGCAATGTTCAGCTCCGTCGAGGCGGCGACGTACATGCTGGATCTCGCGGGTGAACGCGTAGTCGGCTCCGCGATGGACCGCGCCGACTATCTGTGCATCGGCGGAAAGACGGTGAGCCAGATCCTGGCGCAGCGGTATCACGACGGGAAATATCCGGGCTATGACTCCTACGCCGAGTTCATGAGGCAATCAGGCCATCAGAGCGTTGCCGAGCTCGTTTCGGCGGCGCTGACGGCGGGCAAGGCTGTGGAGGCGTTTATCCCCGACGCGCGCGGCGACATTCCTGACGAGCCGGTGCGAATGACGCAGCACGGATTCGAGCCGGCACGCTTCGATCCGGTCACGATGAACCTTTGGGAGCGCTTTTGGAGCATGTTCGGCTTTTATCGGGAAAAAACGGCGCAGGCAGAGGTGCAGGAGGTGGCGCAGAAAGCGCGCGCGGAGGCGCACGAGCGTGTCCGGCTGCTTCACAGCGCAAACCGGACGATGGTGGAAAGCGGCGTTATGATGGTCGCCAAGGACGATTATTTCAGGGAGTGGAAAGAGGAAGCACACACGGAAAAGCTGCCGACAGAGTCGGTAAAGAAGGAAGGTATGCAGGAACTCGCGGACTTCTCGCTTACCCGCAGCGCGTGGACGACCTTCGCCAAGCTCGAAATGCTCAGACGGGGCTATTCGCTCTCCGACATTGTCGACCCGAACAAGCTGCAAGCGGAAAAGCAGGCGGTGGGCAAGTTCGTCATCGACAAGATTGCCGCCAAGGAGCCGCCCACCGAGCAGCACAGGCAGGAAGGGTTCGACTATCTGTGCGAGCTGTTCCGCGTGAGCGGGCAGAAGTACGTCGAGCAGATTGACGCAATGGCGCGCGACTACGATCTCTCCAATCCGAAGACCTATACCTCGCCGGAGTTTTTCCCGATGCTCAAGGGGCTCAATTTCGGCTACGACGCATTTCAGGAGCTTGGCAGAGTAGAGGAGGCGTTTACGGCGAAGTACGGCGCGGACGCTTTCACACGGGCAAGGAACCAACTCGGTACGTACGGCATTTTGGAGCGCGGCGTTTCGGAATATTACACTATGGGATCGGAGCTTTTGACAGGGAAACCGACGGGAATCAGCACGGCGGGTGTCATGCAGGGCTACGTGAGCGGCGCGGCGCGCATCCGGCGGGCGGCGGAGGCGTTTGCCGCCAATCCCGGCAAGGCGTTCAGCGAGGTGTTTACCGAGAAATTGGGAGAAGATCTCTTGCTACTTCATGTGAAGTCACTTTCAGGCGCACAGATCAAAAGTATCCAGGAAATATACGACAGGAGCAGGGACTTCCACGCCCAGTTTGACCAAGCGATCCTTGCGGACGACATGCCCAGCCGTATCAGGCTGCCCAAATCGGACGATCCCATGGGCGAGATCGGACTTGACGAATCGATCTGCGCGCCCGCCCGCCAGGCGGTGGAAAAGCAGCAGAAGCAGCAGCAGAAGCAGGCCAAGAAGCCTCAAGCGCCGACTCGATGATCCTACGGCTTTGAGACAAAATCAGGCGTACCGCTTTTGCGGTACGCCTGAAAAATCTGCATGGAGGTATTGACTTGCTTGTGTCGAATAAAGTATAATCAAACCGATTTGTTCAAGTACATAGATCGGCGACAGGAGGGAGCGTATGGAAGAAAAAGCGGTACCGCTGCAGCTTTCCTATATGGATGAACTGCTTGAGGCAATCGACAACCGACTCTTTACGCAGGAAGTACCGACCGTTTTGCGCATTCGTGCCGGTATGCTGGCGGAGGAGATGTTCCGCGCGGCGGAATCGGCACAGCAGGCGGGGGGCGGCGTGATCCGCTGTGTGTTCCCTGAGCCGTTGGTGGTCGTTCTGCAATACAAAGAGGGCGCGGCGCCTCTGGAGCCGGATCTTGCCGCGGTGCAGTTGCTCAATGACCATTCCTGCACCTACGGGGTCGAGGCGTCCTTCCAGCGCGGCACCTGCAAGCTGGAGATCGGCAAGAAGAAAGCGTAACGCCTGCTTACTCCACGTTGAGAATGTCGCTGAACCCCGTCATTTCAAAAATCTCCACCACAGCGGGCGTCATGTGCGTGAGCTTGAGCGAGCCGCCGCTGCGGATCATTCGCTTTTGCAGACTCAAAAGCGCACGCAGCCCGGCGGAGCTTATATAGACGAGCTTTTCCAAATTGAGCTCCAGCTCGCGGTAATCCGCGGCGACCTTGAGAAAAGCTTCCTCCGCGGCGGTGGCGGTGCTGGAGTCAAGTTTGCCTTCCAAGCGGAGCTCGGCGCCGTTCGGAGGACGCTTGACCATCTTGATCATCATTAGGAGTCACTCCCTTTTGCTTTCTGACAACGACTATATCAGAAAAGCCTTGTCGATTCAAGCTTTTTTGCCGCGGGCTTCAAAATTGACCTTTTGACGCAAAAATGGGGGGGTGACATTGCGGCAAAAAGCGAGTATAATGCAATCAAGACAGGGGACGGGGACGCCGTTCCCACATACCGGATTATAGGGGGAAAAAGACATGTTTAATGCGGTTGTAGCACCGATCGTATCCTTACTCAACCAGCTCATGGGGCCGCTGCTCGCCATCGTGGGCGCGGCGGGCGCGCTCTACTGCGTCGTCCTCGGCGTCAAGTTCGCCAAGGCGGAGGAGCCGCAGGACCGCGAGAAGGCGAAGGGCGCGCTCAAGAACGCGATCATCGGCTTTGTGCTGATCTTCGTGCTCATCCTCGCGCTGAACCTGCTCATGCCCACGATGATCAACTGGGTCAACCAGCAGGCGGGCAGCACCGTCATTACCAAGTAAGCTTTGCATAAAAGCGCCGGACCGGGG
>JAWRIJ010000063.1:0-13064 GCA_040307975.1 Oscillospiraceae bacterium
GGGCGCGCCGCGGCGCGCCCGTTTTCCGCGGCGAAAAAAGAAACACGCACTTTTTAAGTGCGTGTTTCTTTTTTCACATGGTAACGTCTTGCTCAGTTGAGGGCGTCCTTAAACGCCTTGCCGGCCTTGAACGCGGGAGCCTTGGAAGCCTTGATCTTGATGGGCTTCTTGGTCTGCGGGTTGATGCCGGTGCGGGCGGGGCGCTTGCGAGCCTCAAAGGTGCCAAAACCGACGAGGGAAACCTTGTCACCTTTCTTGAGGGCGGTCTGAACGGTCGCAATAAAAGCGTTGAGCGCCTTCTCGGAATCCTTCTTGGTCAGGCCGCTCTTGTCGGCCATCGCAGTGAGCAGATCGGACTTGTTCATGTGTGAATACCTCCATCAATAAAAATGAGACTATCTGTTTTATACCGCAAAACCGCGCGTATGTCAATAGCGCAAAGCAAGAAATCTGTCGAATTTTAGGCATTTTTGCCGGATTTTGACGCGTCAGCCGCCGTCGTGATGTTCGCGCAGATTATAGTCCGTGTCCGCGTCGATGATCCGCAGCATGCACGCGGCGATCTGCGGGTCGAACTGCGTGCCGGCACAGCGCACGATCTCGTCGCGTACCATTTCCTGCGTGAAAACCGGACGGTAGCCCCGACTGGAGGTCATGGCGTCATAGCTGTCCGCCACGCAGATGATGCGCGCCTCGATGGGAATGTCCGTACCCTTGATGCGGTCGGGATACCCCGTGCCGTCGTAGCGCTCATGGTGCCAGCGCGCGCCGATGGACAGCTCCGGCATCTCCGTGATGTTGTCGAGGATCGCGCTGCCCTTTGACGGATGTTCCTTGATGACGTTGTACTCCTCGTCGGAGAGCTTGCCGTTCTTGCGCAGGATGAGGTCGGACACGCCGATCTTTCCCACGTCATGGAGCAGCGCCATCTTATAGACGCGGTCGATCTGCTGGCTGCTGAGCCCCATCTGCTCGGCGAGCATGCGGCTGTACTCTGCGACGCGGGTGGAGTGCCCGCCCGTGTAGCTGTCCTTCGCGTCGATCGCTTGGGCAAAAGCGGAGATCATCTGTGCGAGCAGCCTGCGCTCCTTTTGCATCGTATAGTCGGCATAGCCGTATTCGTAGGTCATGAAGATCAGCAGGATGGAGACGGTGTTCGCCAGCGTCGTGATCGAGACGCCGTAGGAGACCGCCTGTATGACGACGGCAACAAGCGGCAGAAACTCAAACGTCAGAAATTCGATCCGTTCGATCCGGCTGAGGTACTTCCAGTTGGTGAAGGTGATGATTATGATGAGGATCACCACGACCTCGGACAGCGCCAGCATGATCCAGTAGCTGTCCAAGCGGTAGTAGCGGTTCTGCGCGTCAAAGGCATAGTAGAATCCGAATACGCGCGAGAGGGCCAGCAGCGCGATGTTGAGGTAAATGATGGCGACGGCGGCTTTTCGGAGCCGGCCGGGTTTTTCCGCGCCGTTTTTTTCCAGTACGCGGCAGAGGAAATCCATACCGAACAGCAGCAGAAACTGGTTGCACAGGAACACGGTGAAGTTGGAGATGCGCGTCATATAAAATCCGAGCGTGCTCATCTCGCCGCGATAGTAGTAGGCGAAAGCCTCGGCGACGTTCGATACGATGTTCACGGTCAGAAGCCACAGCAGCGCCTTTGCCTCATCGTGGTCGTATATGACCGTTGCGACGACAAAGATCGCGGCAATCAGGCAGAATACTGCGCTCCATATTTCAAAGGAAATATGCAGATATTGGATCATACCCATGCTCTTGCCTCCTGCCTTTGAACGACTGCCGCTTACGATACCGCTATTTTAGCACCTTGTTTTTTGGTTCGCAAGGGGGATCCGCGCCGAATGATTTCGCCGCGCCGCGGCGGCATGTGCCGCGAGGACAATCCGCACAGCCGCAGCCGCAGCCCTGCCGCGCGTTCTTCACGCAGCGTCCGGCCGCCCATACGACCGCCGCGCAAAGCGCCGTGATCAAAAGAATGTCGAGCGCGCCCATCACACAACCTCCAGCGCGATGAGCGCCGCGCGCACCATGAAGGCGGCGACCCACGCGAGCGCGCATTGCCATACCACGACGCCGACCGCCCACTTTGCGCCCAGCTCGCGCCGGATGGACGCAATCGCGGCAACGCAGGGCGTATAAAGCAGCGAGAACACGAGAAGAGCCGCGGCGGAGAGCGTATCCAGCGCGCCGCCGAGCTGTCCCGCGAAGAGGACGTTGAGCGTGGACACCACGGTTTCTTTCGCGAGAAAGCCGCTGATGAGCGAGGTGCAAATGCGCCAGTCGTCCAGCCCCAGCGGGCGCATGACGGGAGCCGCCGCGCCCGCGATCGTTGCGAGGATGCTCTGCTGCGAGTTCTCCACGAGGTCGAAGCGCAGGTCGAAGCTTTGCAGGAACCAAACCACGACGGTTGCGATCAGAATGACGGAGAACGCGCGCTGCAGGAAATCCTTTGCCTTCTCCCACAATAGCTGCGCGACGTTCTTCAGCCCCGGCAGGCGGTAGTTCGGCAGCTCCATGACAAACGGCGCTGGCTCGCCGCGGAAGAACGTATCTTTATAAAGGCAGGCGGCGAGGACGCCGAAGAGCACGCCGAGCACATAAAGCCCCGTCATGATGAGCCCGCCCCGCCCGGGAAAGAACGCGGAGACGAAAAACGCATAGACGGGGAGCTTTGCCGTGCAGCTCATAAACGGCGTGAGCAGGATCGTCATACGGCGGTCGCGCTCGCTGGGGAGCGTGCGCGTCGCCATGACTGCGGGCACCGTGCAGCCGAAGCCAATGAGCAGCGGCACGATGCTCCGGCCAGAGAGCCCAAGTCTGCGCAGCAGCTTGTCCATGAAAAACGCGACGCGCGCAATGTACCCGCTGTCCTCCAACAGGGAGAGGAAGAAAAAGAGCGTTACGATGATGGGCAGGAAGCTCAGCACGCTCCCCACCCCCGCGAGCACGCCCTCGACAATCAGGCTGTGGAGCGCCGCGTTGACGTGCGCGGCGGCAAGCGCGCGGTCGGCAAGCGCGCATAGACCGTCGACGCCGCGCGCAAGCAGCTCCTGCAGCGCCGCGCCGATGACGTTGAACGTGAGATAGAACACCAGCGCCATGATGCCGATGAACATGGGAATGGCGGTGTACCGGCCCGTGAGGATGCGGTCGAACCGTTCGCTGCGCGCGCGCTCACGGCTCTCATGCGGTTTTTTGACCGTGCCGGAGCAGACGCGCCGGATAAACGCGAAGCGCATGTCCGCGATGGCGGCGCTGCGGTCAAGCCCGCGCTCCGCTTCCATCTGCACGACGATGTGTTCCAGCATTTCCTTTTCGTTTTGGTCGAGCGCGAGCTGCGCGAGAACGAGCGGATCGCCCTCAACGACCTTGCTCGCCGCAAAACGCAGCGGCAGCCCCGCCGCAAGCGCGTGGTCCTCAATGAGGTGGCAGATCGCGTGCAGGCAGCGGTGTACCGCGCCGCCGCAGTCGTTCTCGTCGCAGAAGTCCTGCCGCAGCGGACGCTCCTGATAGTGCGCGACATGGACGGCGTGGTCAATGAGCTCGTCCACGCCGTAGTTTTTTGCCGCCGAGATCGGCACCACCGGCACGCCCAGCGCCGCTTCCATCGCGTTGACGTCGATGGAGCCGCCGTTTTCCGTGACCTCGTCCATCATGTTCAGCGCCACGACCATCGGCAGGTTCATTTCAAGGAGCTGCATCGTGAGATAAAGGTTGCGCTCGATGTTCGTCGCGTCCACGATGTTGATGATGGCGCGCGGTTTCTCGTTCAGCACGAAGTTGCGCGAGACGATCTCCTCGCTGCTGTAGGGCGACATGGAGTAGATGCCGGGGAGATCGGTCACGAGCGTGCCGGGATGATGCTGAATGGGGCCGTCCTTGCGGTCCACCGTCACGCCGGGGAAGTTGCCGACGTGCTGGTTGGAACCGGTGAGGCGGTTGAAAAGCGTCGTTTTGCCGCAGTTTTGATTGCCCACCAGCGCGAAGGTCAGCGGCGTTCCCTCCGGCAACGGGTCGCCGCTGCCCTTGGGATGAAATTTGCCGCCCTCGCCGAGGCCGGGGTGCGCGGCGCGCGTTGATAAAGCTTCTCCCGTCCCCCTTTGCTCCGCCGTGTCGGCGGGCGCGACCTCGATCTGGGATGCGTCCGCGAGCCGGAGGGTCAGCTCATAGCCGTGGAGGCGGTATTCGGCGGGGTCGCCCATCGGCGCGAACTTTACCAGCGTGATCTCCGCGCCTGGGATCACGCCCATATCCAGAAAATGCTGCCTCAGCGCGCCCTTGCCGCCCACCGCGGTGACAACGCAGGCTTCGCCCGCCTTCAGCTTGTCAAGGGTCATCGTGACGTCCTCTTTTCGCCGTTTTTTGTTTGATTATAACACGTCCCCCACGTATTGCAAGCGCGTCCGCGCCTTACCGCGCTCTGATCCTCCGCTGTTCTCCATAGAAAACCGCGCTTTTTTTCGGGGGAAATGTCGATTGACGCGGGAGGGCGCTTCCTGTTATGATGTTCAAAGCGACGGCCGGACAGACCGGCGCGGAGTGAAAACGATCCGGGGACGGGAACCGCGCGGGTCTATCAATTCTGAAAACGCCGGCGCGCGGCGTATCCCGATATCTGACAAGCGGAGAGGCACATGATCGTCCTTGACCTCGAATGGAACAGAAGCTATGACAACAAGGCGCTGGAGGAGATCTTGCAGATCGGCGCGGTGAAGATCGACCGTCTCGGCGGGCCGGTCGTATCGCAGTTCAACGCCTACATCAAGCCGCGCATCCATAAGCGCTTCGATCCGGGCGCGAGGAAGCTGCCCGATCTTCAGGAATCGCTCGATTCCGAGCTGACCTTTGCCGAGGCGTGGGAGGCGTTCAACGACTGGCGCGGCGACGAGAGCTGCTTTGCGTTTTGGGGCAGGGACGATTTCGATACGCTGCGCCGAAACTGCGAGTACTGGAAGCTTGCGTGCGAGGAGCCGCCGGAGGTCTACAACCTCCAGCTTGCCTTTGCGCACGCCTACGGCGCGGGCAGCGCGCAGATGGCGCTTTGGCGCGTCGTGGATTTTTTGGGGATACCGGATGTTTTCGACTACCACAACGCGCTCTACGACGCGCTCTATGCCGCGCTCATCACCGCCTGGCTGCGGCGCGAGGACGTGGAATACAAGCCGGAACGGAAAAAACGCCCAAAGCCCCGGCGGCTCAAGGACGTTCCGTTTTGCGACGAGCCCTTTCCGAAAAATCGAGGCGTCAAGATCGGGCCGTACCCCTCCGAGGAGCGCCTGCTCGATGCGCGCGCCGCGCGGCTGCAAAAGTGCCCGCTGTGCGGCGGCGGGATGTGGGTGAAGGCGTGGTACGGTAAAAAGCAGCCGTATTTCAGCCTGCTCCGTTGCAAGAAGCACGGGAAGTTTATCTGCCGATTGAGCGTGATCCCGGGCAAGGGGGACGAGGTCTTTGCCCGTGCGGCGATCCCGCCCCTCACACCGGAGCTCAGGCGCCAATGCGAGGCGGCGTCCGCGTCCGCGCGGATGTGCAGGGGGCAGGGACGCGCGAGAAAGAAAAAGCGGTTTAGTTAAAAATTCGCCGCGGGTCACCCGACCCGCGGCGAATTTTTCAGGATACTTGTCGGAAGGTATAGCGTGAGGCGTCGGCCGGTACAAATCCGCCGCAGGTATAGAACGCGCGGCCGTCGTTCGTGACGAGCACGAGGTCGAACGGTGCCGTTTCCGCAAGCGCACGGCGCATTTGAAGCGCCTTTTCCGTCCCCATCACGCATACCGCCGTCGCAAGCGCGTCCGCCCACACGCCGCGTTCGCAGATCACGGTGGCGGAGACCAGCTCGCTTTCGGCGGGGCGGAGCGTTTTCGGGTCGAGAATGTGATGGTAGCGCACGCCGTTTTCCTCAAAATAGCGCTCGTAGACGCCGGAGGTCGCAACGTAGCAATCGCCGGACGACGCGAGTGTGCCGAGGTATGAGGAGGTGTCGTTCGGATCGCGGATGGCAATGTGCCACTCGGAGCCGTCCGGCTTCTTCCCGAGCAGCGCCACGTCGCCGCCGAGGTCGATCACGGCGCTCTTTACGCCGTTTTGCCGCAGCACCTCGCGGGCGCGCTGCCCCGCGTAGCCCTTGGCGACGCCGCCGAAGTCCAAAAGGCGCGACACATCGGCAAGCTCCGCGTCCGTCGGAACACGGTGCTCGCCCGCGCCGCTGCCGAAGCCCCATAGATCGAGCGCGCCGCCGAGGTACGGGTCGAACGCGCCGTCCGCCGCCGCGGAAATTTCGTCTGAGAGCGCGAGCAGCGCGGCAAGCTCCTCATTCGGTTCCTCGCCGTGGTTGTAGGCATAGACCGCGCTGCCGGGGACGCCGCGCGCGAGCAGCGCGTCGAGCCGGTAGACCTCGCGCACGGCGGAATCGAGCGCGCTCTCGGCGCTCTTGCCGCCGTAGACGGTAAAATTCATCACGGTGTCCATGGCGAACACGGTGCGGCTCGCCGACTGCTGCTTGGCGGCGCAGCCGGCAAGCAGCAGCGCCGCCAAGATAAGAGCGGGAATACGCTTTGACATGATGGTTCTCCGAATCGTAAAAATGCGGCCGCATCCGTTGCGGCTCATTCGTCCTTTGCGGGCGCTTCGCGCTTTTTCAGCCGCCCGATGAGCCTGCTCAGCACGATGCTCAGCTCGTAAAGCCCGATCATCGGCACGGCGACCATGACTTGGGAAACGACGTCCGGCGGCGTGATGATCGCCGCGAGCACGAAGATCAGCACGATCATCACCCGACGCCCCTTTACAAGCCACTCCGCCTTGATGACGCCGAGCCCCGTGAGCAGCACGGAGACCACCGGAAGCTCAAAGACGACGCCGAAGATGACGAACACCGTCATGAGAAAGCTGACGTATTCGTTGATGCTGATGGAGGCGGCGACGTTTACCTCATGCGTGAACTGGATGAGAAAGCGCAGCATGAACGGCATGCTGATGAAGTAGGCGAACGCCACGCCTGCCGCGAAAAACACGGTGCCCGCGAGCAGCGCGCCGACCGTGTAGATCCGTCCCCTGCGCCCAAGACCCGGGCGGCAAAACGCGTACGCCTGATAGGCGAACAGCGGGAAGCAAACCACCAAAGCGCCGATGAGCGCCACATTCATGTAGACGAGGAACAGCTCCTGCGGCGCGATATAGACATAACGGTAGGCATACCGCTCGCCGTTGTCCGTCAGCAGCGTGACAAGCGTGGGCGCGTAGCCGAGGCAGACGCTGAACGCGACGAGAAACGCGAGCGCGCAGACGATGATGCGGTTGCGCAGCTCCTTGAGGTGGCCGGACAGGCTCATGCTCCCGTCGGAAGTGGAACCCTCCGCCGGATCAGTTTTCTTCTTCATCGGCAGCCTCGGCATCCTTGGCGGCCTCGGCCTTTTGCGCCTTTTTCGCCTTCTTGGGCTTCGGGGCGTCTTCCTCGTCCTCGGCGTCGCCCATGCCCTCCTTGAAGTTTTTCACGCTCTTGCCGAACATACGGGTGAGCTTGGGGATCTGCGTGGGTCCGAAGATGACGATGACAACGATCAAAATGATGATCAGCTCGTTGGTTCCGATTTTCATGGGGCGTCTCCTCCATTTTCTTCTTTGGGTGCGTTCTCCGCCGCCTCCGCGGCGAAAGTTTCCTTTTTGGGCTTGCCGATATTGTTCAATTCGTTTTCCATGTTCTTTGCGTCGGCCTTCAGGCTGCGGTCAAGCTCCTCCAGCGGCTCCATCGCCTCGCGAAGAGGCGCCTGCGCCTCCTCCAGCGGGTCGATCACGGTTTCGCGGAACTCCTCGGTCACGTCTGCCGACGCCTTGCGGAATTCCCGCATGGCGCTGCCAAACTTGCGCGCGTACTGCGGCAGCTTGTCCGGCCCGATCACCACAAGGATCACGATGAATATGACGATCAGCTCCATCGCTCCGATCTTCATGCCGCACCCCCTTTCATTTGCAATCAGAAATTATACTGAAATCCGCGCCGCCTGTCAACAAGGACAGCGCTTCGGGGCTCAGCCCGAAAGGACTGAGCCCCGTTTCAGGACGTTTGCGCGACAGCTTAGCGGTTCTGCGCCGCATGCTCGCCGGCGATGTAGCCGAAGGTGACGGCGTGGCCGAGGGACAGGCCCGGATGGAAGAACGGATAGTCCGGCGCGCCGTAAAACTGGCCGCCGAGGTTGCCGACGGCGTACAGGCCGGGGATGGGATCGCCCTTCTCGGTGGTGACGCGGCCATACTCGTCGGACAGGACGCCCGCGGTGATGGACGAGCAGCGGATGTGGCGACGGGTGCCCCAGAACGGGGCGTGATCGAACTTGTGCAGGTACTCGGGCTTCTTGCCGAAGTCGGTGTCCTCGCCCTTGTCGCACAGCTCGTTGTAGCGCTTGACGGAGGCGACGGTCTTATCGACGGGCAGGCCGAGCTTCTGCGCCAGCTCCTCGATGGTGTCGGCGCGGAAGGTGTCGATCAGCTCGGGGAACACGCCGACATGCTTGCTCGGATCTTCATCCTTGAGGTAACGCGCCATGACGACCTCGGGCACGGGACCGGTTGCATAGTTCATGTAGTCGCTGTCGTAGATCTGGCAATACCAGCCGAGCGAGCCGGTGTCCTTGTGCTCGGGGTCCATGTTCTCGCCCTTGAAGCGCGGCTGCCAGCGCAGAACGTTGGAGATGTACGCCATGTCGACGTCTTCGCAGACAAAGCGCTCGCCCGCCATGTTGAGGATCAGATAGGGCGGCTCATCCCACATGAGACCCGCGTCGAAGTCGTGCATGACGCGGCTGTGTGCGACCGGCTCCATCACGCCGCCGGCCTCGATGGCAAGGATGTTGCCGTCGCCGGTGCGATGGAAGACCTTCTTGTCGAAGTTCTCGATGTCCGGGCAGAAGCGGCGGACCATCGTGGCGTTGTTCTCATACGCGCCGGTCGCGAGGATGACGGACTTGGCGTTGAATTTGACGAACTTGCCGTCCGCCGTCTGGCCGACGCAGCCGACGACCTTTCCGCCGTCCTTGACGAGCTGAACGACGGGGGTGGAGAAGTAGGCCTTGAGGTTGCTGTTGGCGGCCATGGCGTCGTCGAGGATGCCGGCGACCAGATTGCCGTAATTGTTGGGCTTGGGGCCGAACCACGGGGCAAAGACCTCGACCTTGTCATCGCCGAAGTCATAGGACTGCGTGCCGTCGCGCCACACGCCGGTGTAGACGGCGGAGGTGTCCTGATACTTTGTGACGCCGGTCTTCTCGTTCTTCCACTCGGTCTGCGCGGTGACGCCGCCCCTCTCACAAACGAACTTCAGGGCTTCCTCGCTGCGGTCGATGTACGCTTCAAGCAGCTTGCGGTTGTTGCGCCAGCAGTTGACGGCGGTGGCGAAGGTCAGCCACTTCTTAAGGCCGCCCTCGGTGGAGCCGCTCTTGATGATGGCGGAGGAGCAGTTGCCCTGCGAGACCGCGACGGACTCCTTCTGGAGCACCGCGACCTTCGCGCCGAGCTCGGCGGCGCGCACGGCGGCGATGACGCCCGCTGCGCCAGCGCCGCAGACGACGACGTCGACGTCGACGGTCTCGGCGAAGTCGGTGATGGGCTCAAGGATGACCGCGGAAGCGTTCACGTCCTCGGCGGTGATGTCGGGCATGACGTAGGCGCCCGTGGACTCCACGGCAGCCTTCGCGGCGCCGCCCGCAGCGGCGATGGGCTCGCCCTTTGCCTGCGCGATGCAGCTCTTGAGGGCGGTTTTCACGGCGTTGGTGGTGATGGTCGCGCCGGAAACGCCGTCGATCTCGGCGCTCTGAGCGGCCATGACCTGCTTGATGAGCTCGTCCTTGGCGGCCTGGCCGATGGCCTCGGTCTCGTTGGAGACGTCGAGATCGACGCTCACGATGGAGTTGGCGTCAAAAGTCGCCTTGACAATGACTGTGCCCATGCCCTCCGCCGTGGCGGAGAAGGTGCCGGGCGTATAGATGCCGCCGGCGGCAGGCGCGGCGGGAGTCGCGGCGCTCTGCTGCTGGGCACAGCCGGACAGGCCAAGGATGGCGGTGCTGGCGGCGAGGGCGGCGCTGCCCTTCAGAAATTCGCGACGGGAAATCTTCTTTTCACTCATGGGGAATCTCCTCTCTTTTTGTTTTTGCCCAAGGGGCGATCGTCTCTCTCTAATGCGCTGCTTACAAAATAAACTCTGTAGCGGATACAGAGTCAAGAGGGATTTTCACTTTTCGCGCGCAAAAAAAGCGGAGCCCGAACACAGCGTTCGGACTCCGCGCTCCGCCCGGTGACGGATGCGCCTTATGCTTCCTCCACGCGGACGCGCAGGCGGTAGGTGAAGCTCATTCCCTCCGGCGCGCGGCTGACGCGGAACAAAAAGGCGGTGGACTCGCCCGTGGGCCGATAGGCGTGCGCGCGGGCATAATCGAGAAGCTCCTGCAGCGCTCGGCTGTCGATGGTGTCGCCCCGGCGTTCCGCCACGGCGGCGAGGTACAGTCCCGCGGGGAGGCGAGCCGCGTCTTGCGGTATCGCGACGCCGTGCGCTTCGAGGATGGGGCGGTAGGTGCCCAGCGTGAGGCGGACGGGAACGCGCTCGGGCAGCGTTTCCGCACACAGATACTCCTCGGGGATGCGCAGGCCCTGCGTAAAGAGGTCGATGTTGTTCAGCCACTCGCCCGGCGTCTGCTCCGCGCGCAGGCCGTCAAACGGAACGTCAAAGCGGTCGTCGGCGACGGGGACGGGCATGACGCCGCGCAGGTTCTCGCGGTAGGACTGGTAGTGCTCCAACGTGACCTGCAGCATGAACCGACGGCGGCGCAGCTCGTCGATCTGCGCGCCGAGCTCGTCGCACTCCCGTTGAAAGCCTGCCACGATGTCATCCACATCCTCGTGGTCGTAGGTGTAGGCAATGGTACCGAGCGAGAGGTTCAGCCCGCGCAGCTTGCGGATGTAAAGCAGGTTTTGCAGATCGTCGCCGGAGTATTCGTAATAGCCGTTTTCGCTTCGCCGTGGGAAGAGCAGCCCCTTGTTCCGGTACAGGCGGATCGTTTCGGGATTGACGCGGCTGATTCTGGCAAGCTCGTTGATCTTCATGACGACCTCACGATCAAAGAATTCAAACCCCTGTATCGGCTACAGAGTTTATCCCATTTGCTTGAAAAAGTCAATTGCGCGCCGCGCTTGCATTTTTCGCCGAATGAGCGTATGCTTAACATGGAACGGGGTGCGCCCCGCACGGAAAAGGAGAAGTGACCGATGGACATTTACGAAGCGAACCCCCTGCAGGATTGCCCCTATTGCGGCGGCGCGGGACTGCTGGAGGAAGAAAACGGCTGGTGCTGGTACGCCATGTGCATGGACTGCGGCGCGCAGACCGCGCATTTTTCGTTCAAAACGCCGGACGAGCGCGCGGAGGCGGCGCGCAAGGCGGCTTACGTTTGGAACCTCGGCAAGGTGCTGCGGGGCGACGTGGGCGAATAAGCAAACAGGAGTTTTTGGAAAATAAAGGCAAGCGGCAGGTCCAACACCCGCCGTTTGCCTTTATTTGTCCGTATCCATACTAACGGACCGCCTGCTGCGCGTTTCGACCGTATGTATCCACAAAGTCTTCGATGGAGAGGGGCTTCGAGAAATAGAAGCCCTGCAAATAGTCGCAGCCGACGGAGGTCATGGAGTCCGCCATCTCCGCCGACTCCACGCCCTCCGCGGTGACGGTGCAGCCCATCTGCCGGAACGCCTGCACAATGCCGGGCAGCATCTGATCCTGCCCGTGACAGTAATCCAGTACGATCGACATGCCAAGCTTGATGTTGGCGAAGGGGTAGCGTTTAAAGCGGCTGAGGCTGGAAAAGCCGCTACCGTAGTTGTCCAGCGAAAAGAGAAAGCCGCTCTCGCACAGCGTTTGGACATGCTCTTCCAGCAGCGGGGCGACGAGCAGCGAGCGCTCGTCGAGCTCCAGCCGGATAGACTCCGGCGATACGCCGTTCGCGTTGAGGATGGCGAGGAACCGCTCGCTCAGATCGTGCTGCATGCACTGGATGGGAGAGAGATTGACGTTGATCCACGAAAGCCCCAGCTCGCTCAGATCGTGCGCGCGCAGAAAGCGGCAGACCCGCTCCATCAGCTTTTCGCCCAAAAGGCCGACCTTGCCGCTTTGCTCCGCGACGGGGATGAACAGCCTCGGCGGGATGATGTGCCCCTCCGCGTCGCGGATGCGCGCGAGCACCTCCGCACCGACGCACTCGCGCTTGACGCTGTCGACAAGCGGCTGGAGGCAGATCTCCAAAGCGTCGTGCTCCAACGCATACTCCAGCGCGCGCTTGATCTCCGACCGATGATCCGGCTCGCTGCTTTGGTCGAGGTCGATCAGCTCCTCCACTGCGGTCGAGGCGTAGCGCAGCGCGTCGCCGATGATGCGCGCCGCTTTGTCCGCGTTGTCGATCTGCGAGTCCGAGCCGACCTGAACGAACGAGACGTCCAAATGCAGCTCCGCGTCGTCCGCCGTCCACGGCGCGCGGAACCGCTTTGCAATGTATTCGCGCATCTTTTCCCACGGCATCCGCCCGTCCCCGAGCAGGGCGAAGCAGCCGCTTCGCAGATAGAACACCAGATACTCCGGGAAGGTCTGTGTCAAAAACGCTGCGATCATGTCGATCCCGCGGTCTGTTTGCAGCCCGCCGTAAAGCTCGCGCGCGTCGGCGTAGTCCCGAATCGCGAACGCCAGCACGCGATACGGCCGCACCCCGACGCAGTCGTTGAGCTCCGCGCGGAAGGCGCGTGTGCTGAAGGCGATGCGCCGGTTGGCGAGGTAGAGGTCGGGGTTTTCAAACATAAGATAGATGATGAGTATCGCCAGCAGGCAGAACGTGTTCATAATGAGATAGTGCGGCAGCAGCAGGCGGACGAAGTTGCCGATGAACAGCACGATATTGTAGCCCATCGCGCCGACATAGGAGAAACGGTCGATGCGCGAGGAGTGCTTGTCCAGCAGGTATACCGAAAAGACCAGGTAGTAAAGCCAGCAGACGTAGATTACCGCGTAC
>JAWRIJ010000064.1:0-4942 GCA_040307975.1 Oscillospiraceae bacterium
AACGCATGATCGCACTTTTGAATGTAGCCATCGCCCTGCTCGCAGGACTGATGATGACCCGACTTTTCAACAAATGGCACCTGCCCGACGTGACGGCCTTTCTCGTCGCGGGCGTGATGATCGGCCCGTTCGTGCTGGGACGGCTCGGCATTCCGGGCCTGGGCTTCCCGACCTATGAGGCTGTTGCCTCGCTCGAGGCGATCTCCAAGGTCGCCATGGGCTTCATCGCCTTTTCCATCGGCAACGAGTTCCGCCTGGAGCAGCTGCGCAAGACCGGCCGACAGGCGCTGGTGATCGGCGTGGTGCAGGGCCTCGTCGCCGCGGCGCTCGTCGATCTGGCCCTTGCCGTGTTCCACTTCTTCGTACCGGAGCTGCTGTCGCTGCCGGCGGCGATCACCCTCGGCGCGATCGCGACGGCCACGGCTCCCGCGGCCACGCTGATGGTCGTGCGCCAGTACAAGGCCAAGGGCGAGCTGACGAGCCTGCTGCTGCCCATCGTCGCGCTGGACGACGCGGTGGGTCTAATTGTCTTCGCCGTGTCGTTCGGCATCGCACGGGCGCTCATCTCCGGTGCGGTGAGTCTCGTTTCCGTTTTGGTCGAGCCGCTGTTGGAGATCGTTCTGTCGCTGCTGCTCGGCGCGGTCGCGGGCAGCGTCCTCACAAAGCTTGAAACGATGTTCCACTCCAACACCAACCGCACGTCGATGACGATTGCGTTCGTGTTCCTCACCGTCGGGCTTTCGTCGCTGCGCTTTGCCGTCGGCGGCGTAAACATCGGATTTTCGTCCCTGCTCGTGTGTATGATGCTCGGCACGGTGTTTTGCAACTACAGCCGCCTCTCCGACGACCTGATGCGCCGCGCGGACACATGGTCGCAGCCGCTGCTCGCAGTATTTTTTGTCGTCAGCGGCGCGGAGCTGCAGCTTGAGGTCTTTTCGCAGCCGATGCTCGTGCTGATCGGCGCGGTCTACATCCTCGCGCGCTCGCTCGGCAAATACTTCGGCGCGTACTTCTCCGCCCGCGCCACCGGATGCAGCCACAACGTCGTTAAACACCTCGGCGTCACGCTGCTGCCGCAGGCGGGCGTCGCACTGGGCATGTGCGTCACCGCGCAGAAGCTCGGCGGAACGGACGGAGCGCTCGTGCGCAACATCATTCTCTTCTCCGTGCTGGTCTATGAGCTGGTCGGCCCGCTGATGACCAAGGAGGCGCTGCGCGCCGCCGGCGAGATCACCGAAAAGCCGAAGGAAATCGTCGAGCGCCGCGCCCGCGCGCTCGAAGCGTCGCAGCCCAAGGAGCTGGCGGAGCGCCGCAACGCCCGCCGAGGACGGCGGTACGAGCGATAAGCCAAACGGTGAAAAAGGAAGTCATGCGATTTGCATGACTTCCTTTTTTATCGGTCTCAAGACAGCAGCACCGAATCCGTCTCCTCCTGTACGCCCGCGAGGGCGGCGAAGCGGTCGAGCAGATCCTGCTTGGTGAGATGCTCCTTCTCCTCGCCGGAGATGTCGAGGATGATGCGGCCGTGGTGCATCATGATGATGCGGCTGCCGTGGGTCAGCGCGTCGCGCATGTTGTGCGTGATCATCAGCGCCGTGAGCTGGTTCTCCGCCACGATCTTGTCGGACAGCTCCAGCACCTTTGCGGCGGTGGCGGGGTCGAGCGCCGCCGTGTGCTCGTCGAGCAGCAGCAGCTTCGGCTTTTGCAACGACGCCATCAGCAGCGTCAGCGCCTGACGCTGTCCGCCGGAGAGAAGGCCTACCTTATCCTCCATCCGGTTTTCGAGGCCAAGTCCAAGCGTCGCGAGCTTTTCGCGGTAGATCTCGCGCTCCGCGCGCGTCACGCCCCATTTGAGGCCGCGCGGCTTGCCGCGCCGGTTGGCGAGGGCGAGGTTCTCTTCGATCTGCATGTTCGGCGCGGTGCCCATCATGGGATCCTGAAACACGCGGCCGATAAACGCCGCGCGCTTGTGCTCCGGCAGGTCGGTCACGTCCGCGCCGTCGATAAGGATGCGTCCGCCGTCCACGGGCCAAACGCCCGCGACCGCGTTCAAAAGCGTGGATTTGCCCGCGCCGTTGCCGCCGATGACCGTGACGAACTCGCCGGGCGCGAGGCGCAGATCGAGCGATTGCAGCGCGCGGGTTTCGTGGATAGTGCCGGGATGAAAGGTCTTCGAGACGTGTTCAAGCTTCAGCATGTTCCTTCACGCCTCCTTCCGCGTGTCCGCGTGCCGGCGAACGTCCGCTTCCCTGCGCTGCGCGCGCAGGTATGGAACGGCGAGGAAAACCGCGACGATCAGCGCCGTGAAGAGCTTGAGATCGTTCGGGTCGAGCCGCAGCCACAAAATCACGACCATGACAAGGTAGTAGATCACGCCGCCGAGCACGACGAAGCCAAGCCGCACGGCAAAGTTGGAGCCCTTGCGGAAGATGGCGTCGCAGATCACCTCGCCGATAATAATGGACGCAAGGCCGATGACAATGGCGCCGCGGCCCATATTGATGTCCGCCGTGCCCTGAAACTGCGTCATCAGCCCGCCCGAGAGCGCGACGAGGCCGTTGGAGAGCGCAAGTCCGATGAGCTTCATGTTGCCGACGTTAATGCCCTGCGCGCGGCTCATATTCGGATTGGAACCGGTGGCGCGCAAGGCGCTCCCCTGCTCGGTGCCGAAGTACCAATACAAAACGCCGACGAGCAGCGCCGCAATCAGCAGCCCCACCACGATCGCCTGCGGGATGTAGAGCGAGGAAAGCAGGAAGCCTTTCCCCTTCGACTCCCAAAACAAGCCAAAGTTTTTGACGCTCGCGGTTTGGTTGGACTTGCCCATGATGCGCAGATTGATCGAATAGAGCGCGAACTGCGTCAGGATACCGGCAAGGATCGCAGGAATGCCAAGCTTCGTGTGCAGAAGCCCCGTGCAGAGGCCGCACATTACGCCCACGAGGATCGCGGCGAGCAGCGCCGCAACGCCGCTCCAGCCCGCAAGCATCAACATGACCGTCACCGCGCCGCCGGTGGCGAAGGTACCGTCAACGCTCAGATCCGCGACGTCCAGCAGCCGGAACGTGATGTAGACGCCGAGCGCCATCAAGCCCCAAAGGATGCCCTGCGCGATACCGGCAGGCATGCGGGAGAACAGGTTGGGGACGCTCAGCGCGGCAAAGTACGCGCCAATGCTCATGCGATCGCCTCATACCCACTGGGAACGGTGATGCCAAGCGCGTCGCACAGCGCGGCATTGTACTTCTTGACGGGGTTTTGATAATACTCAACGGGCATCTCGGCGATCTTCGCCTCGCCCTTGAGGATCTTCGCCGCCATCGCGCCGGTGGTCTTGCCGAGCTCATAGTAGTCGATGGAGAGGGTCGCGATGCCGCAGCCCTTGCACAGGTTCTCCTCGCCCGTGACGATGGGAATACCCGCGGGCTCGGCAACGTTGTTGATCGCCTCGGCGCAGGTCGCGGCGGTGTTGTCGGTGGGAATATAGAGCGCGTCGTTTTCGCCGCACGCCTGCGCGGTCACGGTGGCGACGTCGTTGGAGTCCGCGAAGGTGTAGATGGTGACGGTCTTGCCCGCCGCCTCCAGCGCCGTCTTGACGACCTCAGCCTGATACACCGAGTTCGCCTCGGCGGAGCAGTACAGGATGCCGACCTTCTTCGCGTTCGGCACCAGCTCGTCAAACATCGCCGCCTGCTGGTCGAGCGGAGCGAGGTCGGATGTACCGGAGATGTTGCCGCCCACGGTACCGTTGAAGTTCTTAAGGTCGAGCGCGACGCCATACTCCGTGATGGCGGTGCCGAGCACGGGGATGGTCTGCGTGGCGGAGCTCGCCGCCTGCAGCGCGGGCGTGGCGTTGGCGAGGATCAGGTCGTAATTGCTCGCCACAAAGCCGTTGACGATCGTGGCGCAAGTCGGCTGATCGCCGGAGGCGTTCTTTTCGTCAAAGGTGATCTGCCCGGGCATCGCCGCCTCAAGCGCGTCACGGAAGCCCTTGGTCGCCGCGTCGAGCGCGGGATGCTGCACAAGCTGGCAGATGCCGACGTTGAAGGTCTTCTTCTGTCCGCCGGACGCGCCGCCGCAGGCGGCAAGGGAAAGGCACAACGCAAGCGCCAGTACAAGCGTCATAAGCTTCTTAACATTCATGGTTCGTTTCCTCCTCTGTAATGGTTCTTTCGCAGTATAGAGCTTTAATGTGTAAAAGTCAATGGGTATTTTAGACAAAAGCGCCGCGTTTTTACGCGGCGCTTTTCACAAGTTCCGTATGACGATTCATTCCGGCGGCGCCGTACGGGTGACGTCTGTAAAATATACGTTTCCCCGCAGATCGAAGCGCACGCCCGAGAGCCCCTCGCGCAGCACGTAGGCCTCCGTACCAAAGCAGACCGGCGAGAGCGCGGCGTCGCCGAGCAGCAACGCCTCGGCGTCGTGCAGGAACGCGGCGCGCGCCGACGGGTCCTGCGAGGTTTCCGCCACGCCGATGAGCAGGTCAAAGGGCTTGCTCGCATAGTGCAGCGCGTTGTTTCCGTCCGCTCCCGCAAACGGCGCGAGGTAATCCATCGCGTCGCCGTATCTCGCGCCGAGCGACTCTACCGCGAGGTCGTAATCGCCCTCCGCAAGCCTGCGGTCCAGTTCCTCCCGCGGCACGCCCTCGGTGGTGATAACAACGTTGAGCTTCTCGTGCCAAAGCGCCGCCATCGCCGCCGCCGCGGCGCGCGTCTCGCCGTCGCCCGCGACGTACAGGCACACGATGTGAGGGAAGCCCATACCGCCCCAAAAGCCGCCGTTGCGCATTTCGGTCTCAGCGTCGAGGCAGCGCATCGAATACCCCTCCTCGTCCACGGGACAGAGCACGCCGCCCGCGGCGCGGAAATCGCGCGTTTCATCCTCCTCCGAGCCGCCCGCGATGCCGGGCGGCACGAGTCCGCCCGCCGGTTCCGCCGCC
>JAWRIJ010000065.1:0-2933 GCA_040307975.1 Oscillospiraceae bacterium
CCGCCGCGACCGTCACCTCGCTCGCGGACGCGAGACGCAGGAAAAACGGGATGCCCGCGGTAAACGTATCGCCGTGCGCGGTGGCGACGGTATAGCGCACCTTCTTCGAAGGGGCGACATTCATCTCGCTCCGGCGCGCGCGCACCGCGGAGATCGCCTCGATGACCATGCCCATCGCCTGCTCCTCCTCGGGGAAGCTGAATGCGTCGTTCCACTCCGGCCACTTCGAAAGCATAATAAACTTTACGCCCTCGTCGTTTTTCCCGTGCGGCAGCGCCTGCCAGATTTCCTCGGTAATGAACGGCATAAACGGGTGGAGCAGCTTGAGCGTCTCGATCAGCACGTAGCAGAGAACGTTCTGCGCGTTCTTCTTCGCTTCCTTATCGTCGCCGTTGAGACGCGCCTTGGTCAGTTCGATATACCAGTCGCAGTAGTTGTCCCAAATGAAGTCGTAGATTTTCGCGGACGCGACGCCAAGCTCGAAAGCGTCCATGTTGTCGGTGACTTCCTTTGTCAGCGTATTGAGCTTGGACAAGATCCACTTGTCCTCCAGCTCCAGCTTTTCAGGCAGTTCGACATGGTCGATGGTGAGGTTCATCATCACAAAGCGGCTCGCGTTCCAGATCTTGTTGGCAAAGTTGCGCATCGCCTCGCACTTCTCGACGTAGAAGCGCATGTCGTTGCCGGGGCTGTTGCCGGTGATGAGGTTGAAGCGCAGTGCGTCCGCGCCGTACTTCTCCGCCATCTCCAACGGGTCGATGCCGTTGCCGAGGGACTTGGACATCTTGCGGCCCTTGTCGTCGCGCACAAGCCCGTGGATAAAGACCGTCTTGAACGGCTCCTTCTTCATCTGCTCCATGCCGGAGAAGATCATGCGCGCGACCCAGAAGAAGATGATATCGTAGCCCGTGACCATGACGGAGGTGGGATACCAGTAGTTGAGGTCGGGCGCGTTCGTATCGGGCCAGCCCATGGTCGAGAACGGCCAGAGCGCGGAGGAGAACCACGTATCGAGCACGTCCTCTTCGCGCGTGAGCTTTTCGCATCCGCACTTTTCGCACTTCGTCGGATCTGTGCGGGAGACGTTGATGTGACCGCACTCGTCGCAGTACCACGCGGGGATCTGGTGGCCCCACCAAAGCTGGCGGGAGATGCACCAGTCGTGGCAGTTCTCCATCCAGTTGGGGTAGGTCTTGGCGAAGCGCTCGGGGACGAACTTGATCGTGCCGTCGTTGACGACGCGCAGCGCCTCCTTGGCAAGCGGCTCCATCTTCACGAACCACTGCGCGGAAATGAGCGGCTCGACGTCGTTGTGGCAGCGGTAGCAGGTGCCGACGTTGTGGGAGTAGTCCTCGGTCTTGACCAGATAGCCCTGCTCGTCCAAATCCTTCACGATCTGCTTGCGGCACTCGTAGCGGTCCATGCCTTCATACTTGCCGCCGTTTTCGTTGATCGTGCCGTTGTCCGCAATAACGCGGATGACCTCCAAATTGTGGCGGAGGCCGACCTCAAAGTCGTTGGGGTCGTGGGCGGGGGTCATCTTCACCGCGCCGGTGCCGAAGCCGATCTCGCAGTATTCGTCTCCCACGATGGGAATTTCACGGTTCACGAGCGGCAGGATGCAGGTCTTGCCGATGAGATGCTTGAACTTCTCGTCCTCCGGATTGACCGCCACGCCCGAGTCGCCCAGCATCGTCTCGGGACGCGTCGTAGCAACAACGATGTCGCCGCTGCCGTCCGCGAGCGGATAGCGGATATACCACAGGTGTCCGGGCTTGTCCACATACTCCACCTCGGCGTCGGAGAGCGCGGTGAGGCAGTGGGGGCACCAGTTGATGATGCGGCTGCCCTTATAGATAAGCCCCTTGTCGTACAGCGCGCAGAACGTCTCTCGCACGGCGCGGGAGCAGCCCTCGTCCATCGTAAAACGGGAACGCGACCAGTCGCAGCTCGCACCCATCTTCTTCTGCTGCTCGACGATGCGGTTGCCGTACTTCTCCTTCCACTGCCACACGCGCTGGAGGAATTTTTCGCGTCCGAGGTCGTAGCGGGTCTTGCCCTCGTTGACACGAAGGTCTTCCTCGACCTTGATCTGCGTGGCGATGCCCGCGTGATCGGTACCGGGGAGCCACAGCGCGGAATATCCCTGCATGCGCTTGAAGCGGGTGAGAATATCCTGCAAGGTGGAGTCCATCGCATGACCCATGTGCAGCTGTCCCGTAACGTTGGGCGGCGGCATGACGATGGAAAAGGGCTTCTTCGCGGGGTCGACCTCCGCGCGGAAGCAACCCGCGTCCTCCCACATTTTGTAGATACGTCCCTCCGCCTGCTGGGGCTCATAGATTTTCGGCAGTTCTTTCATGATGCTCTCCTTATGTGAAATGATTATTTGGTCTTTACGAATGTCATTCCCGTTTTTTGCTCAATAAAAGTCCGGAAAGCGTCCGGCTCGCCCTCTTGAAAACAGTTTTTGTCAAAAACCTGCCCATGGCGCTTGCCGAGAAAAAAGAGGAAATAACCTTCCGTTTCCCGCAGCGCCGTGATGTTTTCGTACTGATACTTCGTCTCCGTTGTGTCCGTCGTCACCGTATATACGTCATCGGCAAATACTGTCGTCGAGTGCGCCGTGCCGGGCACCATCTGTTTGAGCGCGATCCACGCATTGAGCCTGTCCTCGGTGAGCAGCAAAACCAACAGTGCCAGCAGCACCGCCCACATCCAGAAGTCCGGCATACCGCCGAAAGCGATCAGCAGTGCGAACAGCGCCGCGCCCACTCCCAAAATGCACCAGCAAACAATGCGCCAAGCCCGCGCGAACATCCGCACCGTCTTACGCGCCGCGCGGCACAGCGCCGTTAACGCGGTAAGGTCATAGGTCTGTTCGACTTCAAACATTTTTTCCTCCTAAAGCAGAAATGCCCCGCGCCATAAGG
>JAWRIJ010000066.1:0-13786 GCA_040307975.1 Oscillospiraceae bacterium
CCTCGGGGGCGGTTTCTCACCACTGGAACACGGCGAGACGGTTGTTGATGTTTTTTTCCTATGATGGCGAACGGCTTCCCGCGGGTGGATTACTTCATCGGTATGAAGCAGACGGCGGGGCTTGTTCCCCGCCGTCCGTTCTTCTTACGCCAGCGCCGCGCCGAGCGCCGCACACCTCGCGACGCCGTCGTCGTCGGGCGCTTCGTTGCAGATCACGCTCTCCGCAGCAAGGCTGACGCCCTTTTGCGAGCACTTTTCCTCCCATGAGCGCATCCACGCGCCGTCGCCCCAGCCATAGGAACCGAACAGGGCGACCTTCTTGCCGGAGAGCCCCGCCGCGCAGGAGTCGAACAGCGGCTCGAACTCGTATTCCTCCAGCACCTCGTCGCCCTGCGCCGAGCAGCCCCACGCTAACGCGTCGTAATCCTTGACCTTGTCTGCGGAGAAATCGCCGACCGCGAACACCTCCGCCGTCGCGCCCGCCTTGCGCGCGCCGTCCGCGACCGCGTTCGCCATCGCCTCCGTGTTGCCCGTGCCGCTCCAGTAAACGATTGCTACCTTGCTCATGTTGTGTTCCTCCCAATCAAGATTTTGGTACTCAGCCCGCCACCGCAAGCTCGTCCACGGACGCGCCCGCAGCCTGCCGCTTGCAGCAGCGTGCCGTACATGCCTTGTACGCCGCGAACAGCTCCCGCGCCCGGTTCTCGTCGCCGTAGACCTTCCAGCAGCCGTCGCACTTGCTTTCCTTACCCTTGTGCTCGATGAAGCCGCGCACATCCTCCGGCGGATAGCTCAAAAAGAGCCCGATCTCGTGCGGAAAGTCCTCAAAGCGCTGCAAACGGCGCATCAGCTCGTGCAGGCAGTGCTCCTCGCGGCAGCTGCCGTAGCCCTCGCGCCGCAGGATCGCCGCCGCCTCGGGCGCGGAGAGGTCGGCGCGCAGTCGCGCCGGACGGTAGAGGTATAGCAGCGCCTGCGTGGACGTGCGCCGCAGCGGGATGAGCCGCAGCCCCTTCTTGCAGAGCAGGCGGTTCACCGCGCAGATCTCGCGCTTCAAGTCCCCGTAATCCTCATACTTGCAGGGAAACAGGCTCCCCGTTTTCAATCCCGCCAGCGTCGGCGCGGCTTGCCAAACCAAGTATTCCTCCGACATTACGCCGCCGCCTTTGCATGCGCTTCAAGGATACCGCGCAGCGCCGCCATCGAGCTGGAATGAGAACGCGCGATGACGGTCTCCTTGCCGCGGATCGCGCGCAGCGTTCCCTGAAGCATCTTGTGGGACATCGTGCCGGTGAACAGCACCAGCAGATCGGGCGAGCCGACCTTGCCGCTCATGCCGGACTCCTTCGTATAGACCTTCGCCTCACAGCGGTACGCCTCGCACAGCTCACGGTACTGCCGCTCCATGCGCTCGTTCCCGCCGACGATCACAATGCTCATGTCGTCTCCTCCTTGTTACCCTGCGCTAACTAATTAGTAAAAGAAAAAGCCGGCCGGCTCTTTCTCTTTCTTGATGTTAGTTTAAGGTAACTCGCTTGATTTGTCAAGGGGTATTCAATATGTTTTTCCGCCTTGATCTTATTCTGACACCTGATAAAAATGCTTGAAAAGCATTTTGATAGCGCCGCAGGCGCGTAGGTATCGCATGAGCGTGCGAAGCACGCGGGATTTCAAATCAATTCCTCCTTAAAAACTTACTTTGACGATCCGCATAGCGACCGCATCGTCGCAGAATTTGAGCATCAAGCGATGGACGAATCCCAGTTCATGCGAAATATCGCGGTAGCCGCGCATATAGCTCTTTGACGTCACGGAGGCAAAGTTCGCGCTCCAACCCTTGATACTCGCCGGATCTTCGATGGAGAACAGCGCGTCCACGTCGCGGATACCCGCCTCGCGGAGCCACGTCTTCGTCATCATTTTCGCGCCGCGCCGGTTGCACGAGTCAAAAGCCAGCACGCCGCTGGGGAAGCGCCGCGCCAGCTCCGAAAAGAGGCGGCGCACGTCCTCAGTCTTGAAGTAATAGAAAACGCCCGCGGCAAAGAACACCGCGCCGTTTGCGCCGTCGATGCGCTCCATCCATGAAAAATCATTGAGATCGCAGCCGATGTTCTCCTCCCGTTCTCCGGCGGGAAGCATCTCATTACGCGCGGCGATCACGTCCGGCAGGTCGACGTTATAGCCGCGCCGTGTGCCGTTGTCGGTCTTACGGACGGTGTCGTCCAACCCGCAGCCAAGGTTGACCACGGCCGAGTTCGGGTGCGTGCTGAGGTAGTTCCGCACCTCCCACGCGAGATCGCACTGCCGCTGGGCGACCTCCAGCGCGCCGAACAGGCCCATCGTGCCGCGCATCTTTTTCTCCCTGCTCGCAAAATCGTAATTGAGCAGGTCGCAGATGCGCTCCGCCTCGGGGTCGAAGAAAAGCGACGGATACCGCTCCGAGCAGATCTTCCGCGCGAAGAGCGGGATCACCAGTGTCTCCTGCACGGAGTTCTTTTCGATGTGGTATTTCATCTCACTCACGCCGCCTTTGTCCGCGCGATCCAGTCCGCCATCGTGTCGAGCGCCAGCTTTGTGTTGCCGACGTTGCAGTGCGCGCCCGCGTCCTGCCGGTCGGTCATGAGGCTCAGCGTCAGGGAACGGACGTTTGTGAGCAGGTCGTATTCCTCATGGAACAGCTTTGGCATGATGAAATGGTCCTCCCGCGCGCCGAGGATCAGCACGTCCTGCGTGATCCTGTCGGCGATTCCTTTGAGCGTGAACTTGCGGATGCGTTGAATGTACTCGTCCGGCGTTTTCGCGTCGTAGGCGTACATCCCGTGGAGCAGGTTCCAGCGCACCAGCTCGTCCTTTTTCATCATTTTATCGTACATCCCGTTCATTGCCTTGCCAAGCCCGAGCTTAAAGATCCTGCCGATGGCGGAGCGCATCGCGCCGGGATGATCGGCGATGACGACGTCGAAGAAGTCCGGAAAGATCGACCAGCCGACCACACGTTTGATGCGCGGCTCAAACGCCGCCGCGCGCGGGGCAAGATACCCGCCGAGCGAAGCGCCGATGATCGTCACGTCGTTCAAGCTGAAATAGTCCAGTACGGCTTTTACAGGCTTTTCCCACTGATAGTCGAACTTCATGTCCTGCACGCGCAGCACGCCGCCCTGCCCGGGACCCTCGAAGAGGTACACGTCGAAGCCGCGCTCGGCGAGATAGAGCATAGCGAAGAAAAACTCTTCAAAGTAGCTGTCGTTGCCGCCGTGGAGCAGAATGGTATCGATGGACTCGCCCTTTGCCTTAGCGGTCATCACGGGAAGATACCCGTTTCCGTAAGGCACCTGCGCGCGTGTGACGACGCCGCGGTCGAAATAATCGCCGTAATAGTCGTAGAACAGCGCGGCGGCGTCCTCGTAGGTCTTGCGCTTGTCCGGGTCGCTGTCGTACATGAAAAACTCGGTCATGCGGCGGTAGGCGATCTCATTCTGCGTCCGCCCCTCGGCGTGCGCCTCGTCCGTGAGGCGACGCATCGCCCGCACCCACGCTTCGCTGCTGGTAACGGACGCGCCGATCTTGTCGATATCCTCCTTGCGTCCGCCATCCCACATGATGGCGCGGTTTAATTGGAAGTTGAAATTCGCCTGCGGGCAAAAGTGCCAATAGCCCTTTTGAAAGGCTATCGGCGTGTTGACATCATAGCGTTCCATAAGCGTTTCCTCCATTTCAGCCGAACAGGCTCTTTTTCACGTACGGCTCCGATGCGCAGCCAAGCACGCGGTAGCCCGTCGCCTCGACGGCGGAGCAAAGCGCTCCCTCGTCGAGCGTCTCTTCCGATAGGATCTCGCACTTTCCCTTCTTGTGCGAGGATGTGACCTTTTTGACCTTGCAGGCGTTGCGGACGGCGTCGTCGACATGGCTCTCGCACATGGCGCACATCATGCCGTCGATTTGAAGCGTTGTTTTGACCATATCGTTTCCCTCCTTTTCCTACAGAGAAAGCCGCGGTTTTCTGCGGCTTTCCTTTTATTCCTTGCAGCCTCCGTGGCACTGCGCGCAACCGGCGCAGGAGCGCTTTCCCCGCTTCCTGTCGCGAATGAGGGAGAGGGAGACGAGGGCCACAACGACAAGTAAAATGAGCGCGACGGCCGTGACGTCGTTCCCGCTCAGCGAGAGCGCGTGCGCGAGCTGTCCACCGATGACGCCCGCGCCGAATACCAAAGCCTTGATGGTCAATCCCCCTTGACGCACCGAAAGCAGGCGATGCCCTCCGTCGTGCTGACCTCCGCCTCGGCATACAGGTTATTCAGCCGCGCGCGCAGGCTCACCAGCGTCTCATAGGGCGGCGTGAAATAGCCCTTGGGCGTGTAGAGCCTGTCAATGAACCAGTCCGTGCGTCGGTTCTCGCCCTTGACGTAGAAGCAGCCGCAGAACGTCCCGCCGGGTTTTAGCACGCGATACGTCTCGCGGTACGCCGCCTCCTTGTCGGGGAAGGCGTGAAAGCCGTTGAGGGAGAGAACGATGTCGAAGCTCTCGTCCTCAAACGGCAGCGCGCCCACGTCGCCCTGCAAAAAGCGCACGTTCTTGAGCCCCGCGCCTTCCGCGCGCTTTTGCGCCGACGCCATCATGTCCTTCGAGTAGTCGAGGCAGGTGACGTCCGCGTTTGGAAGATTCGCGTAAACCGGCATCGTCAGCACGCCCGTCCCGACCGGCACTTCGAGGAGTCTTCCCGTGAAGTCCTCCGGCACGCCGGAGAGCGCACGTTCGAGATAGGCAAGATTTTTCTCCCGCCCGATGCTCCACACGAGGCGGCTGACCGCCGTACCCGCGAACGTCGAACAGGTGATCATGCCGTCGTAAAACGTGTGCTCCTTCCCGCCGAGAAAACCGTATGCACTCCGAATCTGTTCCTTGCGCGTCATGACTGCGCCCCCTTACTGCGGATTTTTCAGCTTATCGCCATAGAACCAGTAATCGCACTTTGTTCCGCCCGTCGCAAGCGTCTGTTCACGGTGGAGCGTCGCGTGCATCAGCGCGGCGGTCATGTGGTCGATCTCGCACATGACCGGCAGGACGTCGATCATGCCGTGCCTGCGCGCGTAGTCGTTGAGCGGGCAGTGCGTGAAATGATAGTAGAACCCGTCGCGGTGGAGCGTGTCATCAAAGTTAAAATCCCACGAGGCCGCCTTGTACTGCGGATGCGCGTCGAGCCACGCCTGATTGGCGCGCATCTTTTCGCCGGCCCGTTTGACCGCCGCGGGCGAATTGGCGTTCATGACAAGGCCCATTGCCTTGAGAGGCGGGAAAGAGAGCACGTCCTTCGTGATCTTGCGCAGATCGTCCGCCGCGATCCTGCCCTCCGCCGCCTTCCAGACGGCGAGGAACACAAAGCACTCGTAGATGTTCTTCGCCATCGGGTTGTCCGCTCCGACGTCGTCCGTTTCCCGCAGCATCTCGCGGTAGATGGGCTTCGCCTTTTTCACGGTTTCATCGACGAAATCCGAGCCGTAATAGCGGTTCATCGACTTTTTAATGAGCGGCAGGATGACCGCCCAGTATTTTGCCGTATACTTCAGCAAGTCGTTTCCTCCTCCTTCTTTTCCTCCAGCAACCGCGTCATACTGCGAAGCCCGATGGCGACCGTGGAGCTGTTGTGCAAAAGCGCGCCCGTTGCCGGCGGCAGCACGCCGAAAACGCCCAGCAGAATGAGCGCCAGATTGAACGACATGATCGCGCGGTAGTTCCCGCGGATGCGCCGCATCAGCGCCGTGCTCAGCTTGCGCAGCGTCACGAGGGCAAAAAGGTCGTTCTCTGACACGGTCACGTCCGCAATCTCCCGTGCAATCGCCGCGCCCGTGCTGACGGCGACGCCGACGTCCGCCTCGGAAAGCGCGGGCGAGTCGTTGATGCCGTCGCCCACCATGAGCACCGTATGTCCGGCAGCGCGCGCCTCCCTGACAAAGCGCGCCTTGTCCTCGGGCAGCACCTCGGCGCGGTAGCCGTCGAGGCCGAGGCGCTGCGCCACCGCCGCGGCGGTGCGCTCGCTGTCGCCCGTCATCATCACGATCTGCGTAAAGCCCTGCTCCCGCAGCCGCGCGATCGCGTCCGCCGCCTCGGCGCGCACGGGGTCTTCGATCAAAAGGACTGCCGCAAGAGAGCCGTTCAGCGCAAGATAGAGCTGCGAATACTCGCTCGGAAGCGCGTCAAAGCGCGCCTCCTCGTCCGTGGGAACACGGCAGCCCTCGTCCTCAAAAACGAAGTGATAACTCCCGATGACGGCGTGCTCGCCGTCGATCTCACTCGCGATGCCATGCGCCACCACATAATCCACCTTTGAGTGGCGCTCCTCATGGTCGAGGCCGCGTTCCTTCGCCGCGCGCACCACGGCGTTTGCGATCGTGTGCGGGAAATGCTCCTCGAGGCACGCGGCAAGGCGCAGCATCTCCGCCTCATTCCGCCCGCCGAACGCTTCCACGCGCACAAGGCGCGGCTCTGCGCGCGTCAGCGTACCCGTCTTGTCGAACACGATGACGTCCGCGTCGGCGATTGCCTCCAGAAAACGCCCGCCCTTGACCGATACGCCGTGCGTGATCGCCTCGCGCATGGCCGAGAGCACGGAAAGCGGCATGGACAGCTTGAGCGCGCAGGAGAAGTCCACCATCAGAACAGAGAGCGCCTTGGTCGCATTGCGCGTGAGCAGGTAAACAAGCGCCGTCGCGCCGAGGCTCCACGGCACAAGCGAATCCGCCAGATGCTCGCTGCGGCTCTCCACCGCGGACTTGAGCCGTTCGGACTCCTCGATGCTCTTCACGATGCGGTCATAGCGCCCCTCGCCGGAGACCTTCTCCACGGCGACAACGCACTCGCCCGTCTCCACAGCGGTACCGGCGTAAACGTAGCTGCCGCTCGATTTATGTACGGCAAGCGCCTCGCCGGTCATCGACGCCTGATTGACCTCCGCCTCGCCCGAGACGACCTTGCCGTCGAGCGGGATGAGGTTCCCGGCACGTACGACGATCCGCGCGCCGGGAGCTACGTCGGAGATCGGCGTCAGCGCCTCCGTGCCGTCGGGAAGGCGCAGCCAGACGCGCTCCACGCCCAGCGACATCGCGCCGGCGAGATCGTCCACCGAACGCTTGTGCGTCCACTCCTCCAAAAGCCCGCCGATCCCGAGCAGGAACATCACGGACGAGGCGGTCCTGTAGTCGCCGCGCAGAAGGGAAACGGTGATCGCCGTCGCGTCGAGCACCGGCACCTCCAGCTTCCCGCGCAGCAGCGTCGCAAGCCCTTTATATATGTACCCTGCCGCGCGCAGCCACGCAAGCGCGATGCGTACGGGAGCGGGCAGAAGCAACCGTTTGAGGCCGCGCCACACGACGCGCAAGACGAGCTTTTCCTCGTAAGCGCGGTCCATCTCACGCCCCGTGTGCTCCGGCACGGCGACGCTTTTCGCCGCGTGCTCGTAGGAAAACGCGGCCAGCGCTCCGACCACGTCCTCTCGTGAGCAGAGGTAGGAGACCGCCGCGTCGCCGGTACGCTCATAGACCTTCACGGCGATCACGCCGGTCTTTGACAGAAGATAGTATTCCAGAATATCCGCCTGTCGGCAGCTCATGTGCCCACCGCAGAGATGGACGCGGATGCGTCCGGCAGACTCATGCAATATCTTACACTTCATCGCTTTCACTCCAAAAGGAAAAAGAGGAAGCCCGCGCCTCCTCTTTTTCCAAGCGTCAGGTTTTGTCTTCGATGACGGCGGCATCCTCCGCCGAGGCGCGCTCTTCATTGAGACGCTTCGCGTCCTCATAGACGTCCTCCGCGCCCTCACGCACCGTCGTCGCAGCGTCCATGACGCAGTCCTTCGCCCGCAGCGCCGCCGCGGCGACGTGCGTATACGCCTTTTTTGCGTCACGGCTCCCAAGCGCCTTGATCCCCGCCGTGCCAAACAGCACACCGCCTGCAAAAATCGCCCATTTGCTCCAAGACATCGTGATCCCACCCTTTCGTTATTTGATGCTGTTTGCATCATCTAACAGAATATTAGCGTATACTAACAGAATAAGCAAGACCTAACAAGAAATTTTTTATGTCGGTTTTGCCTCAGGTGATTACCAGCGATACACCGCGAGGCGGTTGTTGATGTTCCTGCCGATGACGGCAAACAGCTTGCCGCGGATGGAATACTTCTTCATTTCGGTATTGTAGCTCGTCTCGGAGACGAACTTCAGCCGCGGCTCCAGCGCGAGATACTCCCGCCCGGACTTTGTGCCCCAGCCAAACGTCGCGTTCGTGTGCCTGACCGCGTCGTGATGCGAGCCGTGCTTCTCCAAAAACGGCGAGTGCAGCTCTGCGAGCAGGTATCCGTGGGGAAAACTGTCACAGAGCATATTGAGGCAGGTCTTGACCTGTTCTCTGGAGAAATACTCCAGCACGCCCTCCATGACGATGATATAAAGCTCCGCCTTGGGGATGCTCGCCGTCCAATAGCCGTTCAGGGCGTCGCCGTCGAGCATGACGCAGCGCTCCCGATCCTCATACACTTTGCGCCGCACGGCGATCTGGTCGGGCAGATCCACGTCGAACCACCGCAGCCTTCCGTTGTCCACCTGAGAGAACTTATCGTCGAAGCCGCAGCCCAGGTTGATGCAGGTCGCGTCCGGATGGGTTTGCAGAAGCGTCTTGAGTTGGTCGCGGAACAGGATCGTCCGCGCCACGACGCCCTCGTGCGACAAAAAAGGATCGTATTTGCTCACGTCCACGCCAAGCGTCTCGATGATCTCCTTCGCCTTCTCATCGCGTATCCGCGCATTCGGGCGCGCGGTCTCGCTCGCCTTGATCGCCAGCGGGATCAGGGCGGTTTCCTGAATGTCTCCGAATTTGAGATCCATGATGGCTTTCCCCCTCGTCTGTCATTTTTTCTCACTCACTTACACAGGCATTTCCATGAATTCATAGATAAAATGGGCCTTTGTATGCTCCACATGGCCTGCCCGAGGCAAGCGTATATTTCCGCACGAAGTCCGTCACGCCGTCCGCCGCGTACAGACGCGCCGTCGCCTCCATGCCGGCGTTCCTCTTTTCGCTTTGCTGTTAGTTTCAACTAACTACGGATGATAGCACAAGCTAACACAAAATGCAAGATGCAAAGCCTGCTTTTTCAGATTTTTCAGTATGGAATGCCGCCTAAGCGTGAAATCAACGCCCTGGCGGCTATTTCGTGAAATAGCAGTCAAAACACCGACACTTGCAGCACTGCAAAAAATGAAAATCCCTCTTGACGAACTCAGAATTGTGTGCTATATACGTTAGTGTTAGCTAACATCGTTTTCTGAACGGAGCGTTGCCATGCCGAGAGATAAAACCGCCGCCCACGCAAGAATCATGGCGGCGGCGCGCGAAGAGTTTTTGGAATTTGGATACGAAAAGGCGTCCATGCGTTCTGTCGGCGAACGCTGCGGCATGACCGCCGCGGGGCTCTACCGCCATTGCAGAGACAAGGCGGATCTGTTCGATCAGCTCGTTTCCCCTGCCGCAGAGCGGGTCAAAGCATGGACGGAGGCTCACGTCAGCCGCTATTCACAGGCAATCCGCGCAGGCAAGAAGGCGCTTTGGCAGGATTCCTGGGTGGACATGATGCGGGAGGTCGTGTATCCGCACATAGAGGATTACCATTTGCTGCTGGTCAAATCTCAGGGGACAAAATACGCCGACTTTCTCCATGACATGACCCTGCAGAGTCAGGAACGGTTCTACGCATATTTCCCTTATCTCCGCGCGCAGGGTTATCCCATCCGGGAGATCAGCGCCAAGGAGCTGCATATGCTTTTGACCGCCTATGTTACGGCGCTGTTTGAGCCGGTCACTCATTACTATTCTCAGGAGGAAGCGCTTAACTGCCTGAACACGGTGGAAGACTTCTTTCTGCCGGGCTGGAAGCAATTGCTCGGTTTTTAAAACTTCATTTTTCTTTTCATTTGTCACCGCCTATTCTCCAACGAGGATAGGCGATGGGTTTTGTTAGGAGTTAGTTAATGCTAACATCAGTTTGTTAGCTAACAATTTTGACAGGAGGTTCGTTTATGGAGGAAAAGAAGAAGACCCAATCGCCCATTGCATGGGTTTTGGGCCAGGCCGGAGACCACAGAGGGCAGTTTGTCCTCAGTGTGGTTCTGGCGATCGTCGGCGTGGCGTTTTCCGTCGCCCCGTACTTTGTGGTGATCGGGATCGTGAGGGGGCTCATGACCGGGCAGAAGGAGCTGGGCTTCTATCTGACCCGCTGCCTGATCATGGCGGCGCTTTGGCTGGGACGCGTGCTGTTTCACGCCCTGTCCACCGCCACCAGCCACAGGGCCACCTTTGCCGTGCTGGGCGAAATTCGCAAGCGCTGCACGGAAAAGCTGGCGCGGATGCCGCTGGGTGCGGTGCTGGATCAGAGCTCCGGCGCGCTGAAGAACACGCTGATCGAGCGCATCGACAGCATCGAGACCACGCTGGCGCATATCGTGCCGGAGTTCACGGCAAACCTGCTGATCCCGGTCGTCATTTTGATCTATATCTTTACCGTCGACTGGCGCATGGGGCTGGCGAGCCTTGTCACCCTGCCGCTGGGGCTGTCCTGCTACGCGCTCATGATGACGGGCAGCGCAAAGTTCTATGCGCATACCGTAACGGCGACCAAGGCGCTGAACGACACGGCGGTGGAGTACATCGGCGGCATTCAGGTCATCAAGGTCTTCGGCAAAACCAAGTCCAGCTACGACCGCTTTGTCCACGACGCCTATGACGCCGCCCACAGCTTTATCGACTGGATGCGCGCCAGCATCATTCCCTTCACCTTTGCCACGGTGATCATGCCCGCCACGATGGTGAGCGTGCTTCCCATCGGCGGCCTGCTGGTAAAGGGCGGCAGCCTGAGCGCCCAGGACTTTGTAACGGTCATCATCCTCTCCGTCGGCCTAATCACGCCTCTTATCACGCTGATGAGCTATTCCGACGACATCCGCACCATGGGCACGATATTCGGCGAGGTGCGCTCCATTCTGGACGCGCCGGAAATGGAGCGTCCTGTCGGGGGAAACGTCCCGGAGAGAAACGATCTCAAGTTGAACGACGTTCATTTTTCCTACCGGGACGCCGAGGTGCTCCACGGCGTGTCGCTGGATATCCCGGAGGGCAGCTTCGTGGCGCTGGTCGGTCCGAGCGGCAGCGGCAAGAGTACCATCGCGCGACTGACGGCCTCGCTGTGGGACGTCTCGCGGGGCAGCATCACGCTCGGCGGAACGGACATTCGTCAGATCCCACAGGACGCCTACGCGGACAAGGTCGCGTTCGTCTCCCAGGACAACTATCTGTTCAACATGTCCGTGCGGGAGAACATCCGCCTCGGCCGGCCCTCCGCCACGGATGAAGAGGTCGAGACCGCCGCGAAGCAGTCCGGCTGCCACGACTTCATCCTGAGGCTGGAAAACGGCTACGACACGATGGTTGGCTCCACCGGAGGACACCTCTCCGGCGGCGAGCGGCAGCGAATCTCCATTGCCCGCGCGATGCTCAAGGCCGCGCCCATCGTCATATTGGACGAGGCGACCGCCTATACCGACCCGGAAAACGAAGCCGTCATCCAGCGCTCCGTGTCCAAGCTCACCGAGGGCAAGACGCTCATCGTCATCGCCCATCGCCTCTCCACCGTCATGGACGCGGACAGGATCTACGTGGTGAAGGACGGCACGATCAACGACGCCGGCACGCACGAGGAGCTTCTTTCCCATCACGGCTTGTACGAGGCAATGTGGAGAGCACACATGGAGGTGAAGGACAATGGTTAGAATCATCCGCAAGTTTTTTGCGTTCTGCGGCGAGGAAAACCGCCGCAAGTTCAGAACGTCGATCCTGCTGGGCGTGCTGCAGGCGGTCTTTGAGGCGCTCAAGATCCCCGCGATCGCCTGTATGCTCCGGGCGCTTTTGCGCGGGAGCGTCACAACGCGGGACAACCTTCTCAGCCTCGGTATCATGCTGCTCAGCATTCTCGGAGCCGGGCTCATCAAGGCAAAGGGCACCATGCTGCAAACGGAAGCCGGCTACGATACCTGCGCCAGAAAGCGCGTGGAGATCGCCGAGCATATGCGCTATCTGCCCATGGGCTATTTCAACGAAAACTCCCTCGGTCAGATCACGTCCGTCACCACAAACGTCATGGAAAATCTGGAAAACGTGGCGACCCGCGTGGTGATGCTTGTGTGCGAGGGGCTTCTCACCACCTCGCTCATCACGGTGATGCTGCTGTTTTTCGACTGGCGCATCGCGCTGGTGCTGCTCGTCGGCTTCGCGCTGTTCCTGTACGCCAACGGATACCTGCAAAAAGCCGCCGGAAAGCTGGCGGAACGCAAGCTCGACGCGGACGAAAAGCTGGTAGAGAAGGTGCTGGAATACCTGCAGGGCATGACTGAGGTCAAGGCGTATCATCTGACAGGACAAAAAAGCCGGGAGCTCAACGACGCCATCGCCGCCAACACACAGATCAATACGGATATGGAGATGAACCTCATTCCCCGCATGACGGCGCAGACCTTCGTCGCCAAGCTGACGGGCACCGCCATGGTCGCCTTCTCCTGCGCGTTCTACTGCGGCGGCACGATGGACGCGCTGGTCGCCGTCGTAATGGTGATCTCCGCCTTCATCGTCTATGCCAGCCTTGAGACCGCGGGCAACTACTCCGCGCTGCTTCGCGTGGTGGATATGAGCGTGAACCGGGCGCAGGAGATCCTCGACACGCCGCAGATGGATCTCTCCGGAGACGCCCTCGCGCCCGAGTCGCGGGATATCCGCGCGGAGAACGTCGCGTTCTCCTACGATAAGCGCAGGATCATTGACGGCGTTAGCGTCGATATCCCGGAAAAGACCACAACGGCGATCGTCGGCCCATCCGGCGGCGGAAAGACCACACTGGTGAATCTTCTCGCCCGGTTCTGGGACGTGGACGAGGGCGTCGTTACGCTCGGCGGCAGGAACGTGAAGGACTACGATATGGACTCCCTGATGGAGAATTTTAGCTTCGTGTTCCAGAACGTGTACCTGTTCCATGACACCATCGCCAACAACATCCGCTTCGGGCTGCCCGACGCCCCCATGGAGGACGTGATCGCCGCGGCGAAGAAGGCCTGCTGCCACGAGTTTATTGCCGCGCTTCCCGACGGTTACGACACCGTGATCGGCGAGGGCGGTGCGTCGCTCTCCGGCGGCGAGAAGCAGCGCATCTCGATCGCGCGCGCCATGATGAAGGACGCGCCGGTGATCTTTCTGGACGAGGCGACCGCCAACGTGGATCCCGAGAACGAAAACGAGCTGATGCGGGCCGTTCAGGCACTGACGGAGGAAAAAACCGTCATCATGATCGCGCACAGGCTCAAAACCGTGGAGCGCGCCGACCAGATCCTGGTGGTGGATCACGGAAAAATCGTTCAGCGGGGCACGCATGCCGAGTTGATGAACAAGGACGGTATTTACAGAGACTTTATCAGCGAACGCCGCGAGGCCGCGAGTTGGAAGGTAAAAGTATGACGCATGCCGCGATCTCCGCCTGCGTATAGATTTTTTCGGACACACCATCGTCTCCGAAAAATCGCAAAAGCCCTCCGAAATCTGATATTTCGGAGGGCTTTTGCATCAACCGAATAAAACTCCTATTCTTTTTTGCCAAGTCCCAAACTCGCATAGGGTGAGTTTGAGAGGGGAGGGGACTCCCCTCTCAATGAATTTGATCGGCTCGTGGCGGAGCCGCGATACCAGAAAAGGAAAACCGCCC
>JAWRIJ010000067.1:0-4531 GCA_040307975.1 Oscillospiraceae bacterium
GGCATGCCGCGCGTCAAGCCGCCGCGCACCGTGGAGCATGGGCTTTGGGCGCAGCCGACGGTGCTCAACAACGTTGAGACCTACGCCAACGTCCCGCTCATCATTCGCAACGGCGCAAGCTGGTTCCGCTCCTTCGGCACCGAGAAATCCAGCGGCACCAAGGCCTTCGCGCTGACCGGCAATGTCGTCAACACCGGACTTATTGAGGTTCCGATGGGCGCGACGCTGCGGGAGATCATCTTTGACATCGGCGGCGGCATCAAGGACGGCAAGAGGTTCAAGGCCGTGCAGATCGGCGGGCCGGCGGGCGGCTGCCTCACTGAAGAGCACCTCGATCTGCCGCTGGATTTCGACTCGCTCAAGAGCGTCGGCGCGATCATCGGCTCCGGCGGTCTGGTCGTCATGGACGAGGACACCTGTATGGTGGAGACCGCGCGCTTCTTCATGAGCTTCACGCAGAACGAGTCCTGCGGCAAGTGCGTTCCCTGCCGCGAGGGCACGAAGCGGATGCTGGAGATCCTCACGCGCATCGTCAACAACGAAGGGACGATGGAGGATCTCGACCTGCTGGAGGCGCTGTCGCAGACCATCAGCGAGGCCGCGCTGTGCGGTCTTGGTCAGGCCGCCTGCAACCCGGTCAAGAGCACGCTCAAGTACTTCCGCGACGAGTACCTTGCCCACGTGCGCGACAAGCATTGCCCGCACTGCAACGGCAGCAAAAAGGGCCTTGTCATTGACCCCGACAAGTGCAAAGGCTGCGGCAAGTGCCGGAGGAACTGCCCGATGGAGGCAATTACCGGCGAAACGCGCAAGCCCCACAGCATCAATATCGACAAATGCATCAAATGCGGCGCCTGCCTGAGTTCTTGCCCGTTCGGCGCCATCAGCGAGGAGGCGTAACGCAATGGCAAAGGGATTTATGATTATTGACGGCCAGCGCGTCGCCTTCGACGGCGAGAAAAACGTACTGTCCGTGGTTCGCAAGGCCGGCATTGAGATGCCGACGTTCTGCTATCATTCCGACCTTTCCACATACGGCGCGTGCCGCATGTGCATCGTCGAGGACGAGCGCGGCAAAATCGACGCGGCCTGCTCTTTGGAGCCGCGCGACGGAATGGTCATCAAGACCAACTCCATGCGCCTTTTGAAGCACCGCCGCATGATCCTTGAGCTTATGCTCGCGTCCCACGACTGCGACTGCACCACCTGCGTCAAGAGCGGCAGCTGTCGGCTGCAGGATCTGGCGCAGCAGTTTGGCGTCCGCCACGTCCGCTTTCAGGATACCCGCGAGCGCGCGGAGCATGACGAATCCAGCCCGGCGATCGTCCGCGACCCGAACAAGTGCATTCTCTGCGGCGACTGCGTGCGCGTGTGCGAGGAAATGCAGGGCATGGGCATCATCGACTTTGTCAACCGCGGCTCGCGGATGCAGGTGGCTCCCGCCTTCGACCGCAAGCTCAGCGAAACCAAGTGCGTCAGCTGCGGTCAGTGCGCGGCGGTTTGCCCCACCGGCGCCATTACGGTCAAGAACGAGATCGGAACCGCCTGGGCGGCCATCCACGACCCGCAAAAGCGCGTCGTCGTCCAGATCGCGCCCGCCGTGCGCGTCGCCGTGGGCGAGGCGTTCGGCATCCCCGCCGGGCAGAACGTGCTCGACAAGCTCGTCACCGCTCTCAAGCTCATGGGCGTGGACGAGGTCTACGACACGATTTTCGGCGCCGATCTGACCACCGTCTCCGAGGCCGAGGAGTTTAAGGCGCGCCTCGCCAAGGGCGGCCCGTTCCCGATGTTCACCTCCTGCTGCCCCGCATGGGTCAAATATCTGGAGCTTGAAAATCCGAAGTACCTCAAAAACATCTCCACCTGCAAATCCCCCATGCAGATGTTCGCCGCCGTGCTGCGCGACAAATATGCCGCAAAGGACGCGGAGGACGGACGCAGGACCTATCATATTGCCATCATGCCCTGCACCGCGAAGAAGATGGAGGCGGCGCGCGAGGAATTCAAGCGCGACGGTATGCCCGACGTCGATCTGGTGCTCACAACGCGCGAGATCATCGACATGATTCGCGAGACCGGCATCCTGCTTGACGAAGTGGAGCTGGAATCCCCCGACCTGCCGTTCGGCATGGGTTCCGGCGCGGCGATGATCTACGGCATGACCGGCGGCGTTGCCGAGTCCGTTGTGCGCCACTGCGTGCCGGACAAGAGCAAGAATGCCCTGCGCGAGATCGAGTTCATGGGGCTGCGCGGCGACGCGCCAATCAAGGAGGCGACGCTGCGCCTCGGCGAGCAGGAGATCAAGCTTGCCATTGTCAACGGTCTTGCCAATGCCCGCAAGCTTCTCAAGGAGATCGACGAGGGCACGAAGTTTTATCACCTCGTCGAGGTGATGACCTGTCAGGGCGGCTGCGTCGGCGGCGCGGGACAGCCCCATGGCTTCCGCGAAACCAAGCTTTCCCGAGGCGCCGGTTTGACGGCGCTGGATCACTCCGCCCCCTTCAAGCGCGCCGAGCGCAATCCCGTGGCCGCGGATCTCCTCCGTGATATGGGAGAGAAGAAGGCGCACAAGCTGCTGCATGTGAGCTACGTCAAGAAGTGAGCGGTATCTTCTCCGCAAGCGCCAATTGTCAAATTTACCGAAAAAAACATCCGGCCCATCGCTGGGTCGGATGTTTTTTCGGCTGCGGCGCGCGGAAGCCGCAGCCAAAGCCGTCGGCGCGGCCTTTGCCGCCATGCCGTTCTCCGTTTTGCGGTCTTATTTCGCGTCGGCAAAATATCCGTCGATCCGCGCCTCCGCGTCGAGCAGGATCGTCTCGGCATCCACGCCCTCCACATCCAGCAGCTCCGCGGAAAAGCACTTGATCTCCGATACGCCGTAAAACATCTCCGCAAGGCTTTTCACATAGGCGTAACCGTGGTTGGGCGGAAGGACGGGGCCGCCCGCGGTCATCACGTAAAAGAGGCGCTTTGCCCTGCAATGGCTGACGGGCCGCCCGTCCGCGCCGTAGGAAAACGTGACGCCGTTCACGGCGACATGCTCAAAATACGTTTTGACCGCCGCGGGAAAGCTCAGATCCCAGTACGGCGCCGCCACTACGATCCGCTCCGCCGCGGCAAACTGCCGTGCATAGCGGAGCATCGGGGCGTCCCACGCGCCGCGCGCGAGGATATCGTCCCGCTCACGCAGTGTTTCGGCGGTCAGCGGCCGCAGCCCTTCACGCTGCAAGTCAAGCTCCGCCGTCTCGCCGTCCAAATGGCCGAGTACCCTCCGCGCCAGCCGCAGCGTCCTCGATTCCGGTCGTACGCAGGCGTTGATCAAAAGGTTGTTCATTGTTGCCGCCCCCGAGATCAGTAAAACCAGATCAGGTCGTTGTTGTACTGCATCAACAGCCAGTAATAGGAATCTGCATTTTCATACAGGGAAATATAGAGCCTCAGCTCCGCGTTTTCCAAGCACACGGAATTGACGTCCACAAAACTCCATGTCAAATTCTCCGTCTCGCCTTTGTATGTAAGGCGGGCTTTCTTATCTTCGTCTATCTCTAAAACGGCATAATCATCGGACGTTGCCCCGGTAAAGTATGTGGTGTCCCCCGATTGCGGATCGACAACGGCGTATCCGTTCCAGCGGGTATTCCCGATCTGCGGCGCTTCAAAGGATACCTCCTCCATGGTCTCGGGATCAAAGTCCGGAATGTAGTTCTCATCGTCGCCGTAAGCGTCCGCGTATTCCGGCTCCACGTCCGGATAAAACGTGGGCTCCATAAAATCGCAGTTCTCAAACGTTGCGCGCTCGTCCCAGTACCACACGTTACTCTCCTCCTGGCCGAAGGAGCAGCCGACGAACGAGAGCGACGTCTTCTCATTGCTCTCATAGTCGCCGCCGCCGTCGGAGCCGGCGAGCGTACAGGCGGTAAAGGTGAAACTGCCCGAAGCATCGCGAATTTCAAAGGGGCCGAAAGCGCAATCCCGGATCGTTGAATTGCTGATCTCCATGCCTCCCGTACCGCCCTCGACGCTTATACCGTATGCGCCGCAGCCGTAGAGATCCATGGTGCGAAGGCGAATATTCCGGCAGCTATAAAAGTCCAAAACATTCCCGCTGCATTCGCCGCCGTCGGTGTGCCCCATGGTGAGGCTCGCAAGCTCAATGTCCTCGCATCCCACAAAGCTCAACACCGTGGCGTAGCGGGGCTCCGTCACGATCTCTATGTCCGCCGGGTCCTCGGAATCCCCTTCAATGCGGAGATCGGCTACATTCATGACAGCAAGCCCCAAGCCGTCAAAGACGTCCTCTATCTTGACAAATTCGTGCTCCTCGTTCCACGCGTCCCAATCCCTACTGTTGAGATACTCATCCGCGAGATATTTCGTAAGGTCATAGCGCCCAGGAGCAACAACGATTTCCGCGCCGGGGCGAATCGCCTCGATCAGCTCGGCAACGGAACTGACAACAATAGAGCCGCCTTTCGCGTCCGGCTGCACGCTCTCGCCTTTTTCCGCGCCTGATGCGGTCGTGGGGGGGGGG
>JAWRIJ010000068.1:0-3793 GCA_040307975.1 Oscillospiraceae bacterium
TGGTGGACGACACGCGTTCTCCCTGGGCGCTCAATATGATCTCCGACATGGGAGGTATGCCCGAAAAGCGGCCGGGCTGGCGCACGCTGCAAACGTTTCCGGGACGGGTCAACGGCCTGTTCAGCGCGGAATTCGGCGGCGTTTGTCATCTGCTGGCGCACGCGGGGACGAAGCTCTATCGCTGGTACGAGGATGGGGCGGAGCCGACCGAGCTCGCGGACGGCCTGCCGGACGAGCGGAGCACGGCGGCATATCTCAGTGGAAAGCTTTGGCTCTTCACGGGCGCGAAGCTTTTGCGCTATGACGGCGTATCCTGCGCTCCGGCAAGCGAGAACGCGTATGTGCCGACGACTGTGATCTCAAGCGATCCGGGCGGCGGCGGCACCGCCTACGAACCGGTCAATCTGCTTACCGGAGCGCAGCGGGTCGGTTTTCTCGCGGACGGAACGAGCGCGGTCTACCACCTGCCGTGCCAAAGCATCGAGAGCGTGGACAAGGTCGAGGTGGAGGGACGGGAACTGACGAGCGGTTTTACAAGCGATCTCGCGGCGGGCACGGTGACGTTTGACACGGCGCCGGAAGAACCTGCGGCCGGCGCGGCGGACAACGTGTTCATCACGTTCACCAAGACGGCCGGAGACTATGCCGCGCGCATCGACAAGTGTGCGGTTGCCACCGTGTGGGGTGCAAACGGCGGCTCGGACCGCATCGTGGCGGCGGGGAATCCCGATTACCCGAACCGTGATTTTATTTGCGGCTATGAGGACGGGAGCTACTGGCCGGACGTGAATTACGCCGTCGTCGGCTCGGAGGAGACGGCGATCGTCGGCTACCGCCGGCTCGGCGAATACCTCGCGGTGGTCAAGGAGGACAACGGGCGGGAGCCGACCGTGTTTATCCGCGCGGGCAGCGTAAACGCGGACGGCAAGGCGGAGTTCACCGTTCGGCCGTGCCTCACCGGCGCGGGCGCGGCGTCGCGCTTTGGCTTCGGCAGCATCGGCGACGAGCAGCTTATCCTCACCGGCGCGGGCGTGTACGCGCTGACGACCAACAGTCTCACCGCGGAGCGCATCGTGCAGAACCGCAGCGCCCGCATCGACCCGAAGCTGCTGCGCGAGGACCTGCGCGAGGCGGTGTCCTGCGGCTATGAGGGTTCGTATCTTGTCTTTGTCGGCGGACACGTCTACGGTTTGGACGGACGACAGCCGCGCAGCTATCCCAACCGCAACGACACGGCGTTTCTCTACGAGTGCTTCTACTGGGAGAACGTGCCCGCGCGCTGTGTGCTGCGCGTGATGCGCGACGGCGTGGAGACGCTGTATTTCGGAACGGAGGACGGCCGCGCGTGCCGGTTCAATACCGACGTGAAAACAGTCGAACGCTTCAACGATGACGGCGCGCCCATTGAAGCGGTCTGGGCAACCAAGAGCGACGACGACGGCGATCCCATGGCAATTAAGGAACTGCTCGTCCGCGGAAACGCCGTGACCATCAAACCGTATGCGCGCTCCGGCGCAAAGATCCTGCTGCGTACGGAACGCGACGTGGTCGCGTGGCAGACGGCGGAAGGAACAATGGACATCTTTTCGTGGGAGGAGATCGACTTCTCGCGCTTTACGTTCAACGCAAACGAAGCGCCGCAGGAGATCCCTTTTCCGCGAAGGGCGGCAAGGAAGTACCGGAGGCTTCAGATCCTCGTCAGGAACGACGCGGTGAACGAGGGCTTCGGCGTGTACGGCGTCGTCAAGCACTTTGCGTTCGGCGCCGCTGAGAGAGGAGTGTGATACTGTGAGCGATCTTTCGGATTTGAAGATCACCGGCGAAGACATAGCGCAGAACGGCGTCGTTTCGGCGCCGGACCGGCTCACCGGCACCGCGGCGGAGAACAAGACGGTGTTCGACCGGCTCATCCGCGAGAGCGTCAAGGGCAAGCACAACGCCCTTGTCACGGCGCTGGAGGAGAGCCTTGTGTGGGAGGCGTACGACGCGGAGAAGGACTACGTGCCGGACAACAAGGCCGTCTACAACGGCTCCAGCTACCTGTGTACGACCGCGTGCAGGGGTGTGCTGCCGACGAACACGGACTACTGGCGGCTGATTGCGGCGAAGGGGCGCGACGGCACGGGCGCGGGCGACATGGTAGCGGAGATCTACGACCCGAACGGCGTGGAGGCGGATATTTTCGCATACGCCGCGGAGCGGGCGGACACGTACACGAAGGACGAGGTGTTCGCCAAGGCGGAAGTGCTCTCCGCGGAGACCGCGCAAAAATTCGTTGACGCGGGGCTTTCGCAGACAGCGCCGGCTACGCCCGATGAGGCAACCGAGATTCTCGCGGCCGCGGCGGCGCTTATTGACGGGAAAGCGGAGAAAACGACAAAAGTAAACGGCGCTTCTCTGTCAAGCGACGTCGTAACAGCAATAACCGGGGAAGTAAGCGGCAGTTTAACGTCGGGGTACAAATTCTTGACGCCGTTTATCCCATCGTTACTCATCATGTGGTACAAAGACGCAGCCAGTAGCAATGCGAACGGTTTTATGATTGCATCAAGATGTATGGGTTCAACCTATTTTGTAGCTTTTTCGTCAACAAATCCGCATGCAAATCGATATACAATAACGTGGAATGACGATGGGATAACCTTTAGCGGCGGTTTGGTTTCTCAAATCAACGATGCCAAGTACTACATTTCCGCTTAATCGGAAGGGAGGTGAAACGATGGCAACACAATATTCCATCAAAATGCCGGACATGAGCCGGAATGAGGCGCTGGCGGGGCGGACGGTGTATTCCAACGGGATGAACGTGACCTACAACGATCAGGGCTACGCGGTGAGCGCGGTGAACCCCAACCACGCCAACTATGCCGGAACGACAATGAGCGCGCACGCGCAGGACAAGGACGCGGCGCTGCGCGGTGAGGCGTGGGCGCCGCCCGACACAAGCGAGCTTCGCGATTGGAACGGCGGCGCGGACACGGGCCGCGGCGGCGACTCCCGCGCTTTGCGCACGACGGGCGGGAGCGCGTCCGCCTATGACGGCGCGGGCGCGGGCTATCCCTCGGCGTATTACGACGCGCAGCGCGCGGCGAACGACGCGGCGACGGCGCGCGCGGTTTCCGACCTTACGGCGCAGCGGGAGAAGACGGATCGCGGCTACGACGACTACGCGCGCCAGGCGTATCGCGACCGGATGGACGCGCAGCGCGACATAGAACAGTACCTCGGCGCGCGCGGCGTCACGGGCGGCGCGGCGGAGAGCACGATCCTCGGGCTGAATACCGCCTACGCCGATGAGCTGCGGCGCATTGAGCAGAGCCGGCGCGAGACGCTCGGCAGCATTGACCGCGCGATCACGCAGGCGCGCCTCACGGGCGACGTCAACAACGCGAAGGCGGCGGCGCAGGAGGCGAAGGAACGCGCGGCGCTCTACGCGCAGGAAGCGAAAGAGCGCAGGGCGGAGCAGGCGCGGCGCGAGCAGGAGGAGCACACGGAGCGGCTCCGCGCCGAGCAGGAGGAGCGCGCGGAGGCAAAGGAACGGCAGTCGTGGGCGCGGACGCTCGCGGGGCGGATGCTCGCGCAGGGGCGCATGCCGGACGACGAGACGCTCGCGCTCGCGGGCATCACGCGCGCGCAGGCGGAGGCGCTTTTACCGGAGAAGGAGGAAGAGCCGGACTACGTGCCGGTGTTCACGCAGGCGCAGGCCTTCGACGCGAAAAAGCGCGGGATGCTCTCGGGGCAGCTGCTGCGTGACTGGAACTTCTACCAGCACGGCGACCCCGACTACGGCGGG
>JAWRIJ010000069.1:0-2965 GCA_040307975.1 Oscillospiraceae bacterium
GGGATGGCCCACGCCTCCGCCGGACGGCGTTTGGCCGACAGCGCCCGAAGACGGCGGCGCGGCGGGTTGGCCTACAGCCCTGCAGGACGCGGGCTGGTCCACGCCGCAGGACGGCGGCTGGCCGACGACACCCGAAAACAGTGGCGCGTCCGGTGGGCCGATGGCATGGCCGAGCGCCCCAGAAAGCCCTGGCGGTCCGGCGGCATGGCCGGAGGACGCGGGAGGCGGCAAGAAAGGCAAAAAGAAGCCGAAGAAGCCCAAAAAAGCAAAAGCCAAGAAGGAAAAGAAGCCTGAGAAAAACGGGAAATCAGGCTTTTTCGGCAAGCTTTTGAGCAAGAAAAAGAGCGCCGCGCCCGAGGGGGCGGCGCAGAGCGCGGAAAACGCGGAAGACGGCGAGGCGCCGCAGGAGGGCAAGAAAAAGCTTCCGCTGCTGTTGCTTTTGATCCCGGTCGCCCTGCTGCTTGGCGCCGCGGCGGCATTGCTGCTTCTCAAACCGTGGGAGAAAAAGGATGTGCCGGAACCGCCGCCCTTTATTGAGGCGAATGAGGAAGAGCCGCCCGAGGACAACGAGCTGATCGAAAACCTCGATCCCGAAACGATGCCGGAGCCGCGGCAGAGCGACGAACAGGAGTCGGCGTCAAACGATCCGGCGGCTCCGCATGAGGCGATGGATACCGCGCGGGCGCTGGAGCAGTTCGGACACTTCGACCCGGCAAGCCTCGGCCTTGAAGGCGAGAGCATGTCGGAATACCGCTGGTACACTACGGGCAAAACGCTGGAAGTGGATGGAATCAAGTGCCGCGAGATCATGGTCTACAGCGTGAACGAGCAGGCGGGCACGAACGACGTTGAGGGGCGCTATTTCCTGAGCATGGACGCCAGCAAGCTCTTCCGTGACGAGGGCGATCGTGTTGTCGTGGAGCTGTCCCCCTCGGTCATTGGGATCGGCGGCTGATTTTTCGACACTTTCCGCAATGATTCTATTGACCTGCATGTTTTTTTGCTATATAATAATCGGTAACATGTAGCGTATTACGTAGCGTATTACCCGCTTGCGGACGGCACGGGAATTTTTGGTGAAGGAGACAGGACTATGTTTAAGAACCTCAAAATCAGCACGAGATTGATTCTCTCCTACATGATCATTGTCGCACTGATGGCTGCTACGAGCATTGTGGCGATCATCATGCTCAATCAAGTGTCGGGTGCTCTCGAAGAATTTTACGAGGTCGAATATGCCTCGGTCAAGAACAGCGTAGAGCTGCAGCGCGACATCAACGTCGTCCGCGCTTCGACGATGCGCTCGATGATCGAGCTTGAAGCGGGCAACCCGACGGCGTCCTATGTGACCGCGGCCGAGAACGGCTACGCTTCCGCGGAGAGCAACATCGATGCACTGATGGAGTGCTATCCCGATAAGGACGCCGTCAAGCAGCTCGACCAGTTGCTCACGAACGCCAAGCCGACTTTCACGCAGGCTCTCAGCCTGGTAAGCGCCGGAAACTACGGGCAGTCGGTCTCGCTCTATTTGGAGCAGGTGGTTCCGTCGCTGACTCAGGTGGCGGATGCGTGCGACACGATCTGCGATGACGCCGCCGAGGCGGCGGATGAAGAGGTCGCGGCGGCCAAGAAAGAAGCGGTGACCGCACGTATCGTCATCATCATCGCATGCGTTATCAGCGCCGCGGTCGGCGTGTTCCTCGGCATCACGATGTCCAACGGCATTGTCAACCCGGTCAACGAGATGCAGCAGGCGTCTCAGGATCTCGCGGGCGGCGATCTCAACGTTCAGATTACTTACGAGTCTCATGACGCGCTCGGCAGGCTTGCCGACAATATGCGCAACCTGACGAAGACCTTCCACGATATGATCGGCGACGTCGAGCACCAGCTCTCCGAGATGGGCCGCGGCAACTTCGCCGTGCGCAGCAACTGCCCCGAGGTGTATGTCGGCGATTACGCCCGCCTGCGCAGCGCGGTGCAGCAGTTGACCGCCGCCATGAGCGATACCCTCTCCCAGATCGACGTCTCCGCCGATCAGGTCAACTCCGGCGGCGAGCAGGTGTCCTCCAGCGCGCAGGCGCTCGCGCAGGGCGCCACCGAGCAGGCGTCCTCCGTCGAAGAGCTTGCTGCGACCATCAACGAGATCTCTCAACAGGTCGAGGCGACCGCGGGCCATGCCGCTGCGGCGCGCGAGGACAACCAACAGTCCCACGACCAGATCGAGATCTGCTCCGCGCACATGTCCGAGCTGATGGAGGCCATGCGCGACATCGAGGGCAAGAGCCAGGAGATCAGCAAGGTCATCAAGACCATCGAGGATATCGCGTTCCAGACCAATATCCTTGCGCTCAACGCGGCTGTTGAGGCCGCGCGCGCAGGCAGCGCCGGCAAGGGCTTCGCGGTCGTGGCGGACGAGGTGCGCAACCTCGCCACCAAGTCGCAGGAGGCGTCCGCGAGCACCGCAACCCTCATCGAGGACACCGTTCGCGCGGTCAAGGAGGGTTCGCGCCTGTCCAACGAGACCGATGAGGCGCTCAAGGAGGTCGTTCTTCGTGCCGAGAAGGTCATGGAGGCGGTCAACCTTATCTCCGACGCCACACAGCAGCAGACGCACGACGTCGCGCAGGTCAGCGTCGGTATCGATCAGATTTCCAGCGTCGTGCAGACGAACTCCGCCACCGCGGAGGAATCCGCCGCCGCATCCGAGGAGCTTTCCGGCCAGGCGAACCTGCTCAAGGAGCTGGTCGGCCGCTTCACGCTGCAGGACGTCGGCGGTATTGGGAGCCGTCCGAGCTTTTCCGAGCCGGCTCGCGAGGAGCGTCCGCGGGAGGAGAGCATCCATTCCGCGCCTGCGAGAGCCGCGGAACCCTCCGCTCGTTCCGCCGGCGAGTCCCACTTCTCGACGAGTAACGACAAGTACTGAGGCGAAACCCAATATATACCAAAAATTTTGAGGTGCGGG
>JAWRIJ010000070.1:0-2901 GCA_040307975.1 Oscillospiraceae bacterium
CGGCACTCTTCGGTTGTATGCTTTCCTTTCCCCGCGTCGGCGCGAACGCGCCGTTTCACGCGCTTATTCCGCGAGCAGGCCGCCCGCGGATTTGATCGCCTCGTCGGCGCGCTCCTTCGCTTTCCGCATCGCCGCCTCGGCGCTCGGCGTCTTGCCGTTCAGGAAGCTCTGCCATTCTTCCCAAATGATGGCCTTGATCTCGTCGTCATGCCCGCTGACGTAGCCCGCGCCGACAAAGGCGGAGCGATCGACGCCAAAGAGGTGCGCCAGGGAGTCGGGGTCGATCGTCGCGTGCGCGTGAGTGGAGAGGACGTTCAGGATCTCCTGCGTGTCGTTTCCGTTCCAAAGCGGATAGCGCGCGGCAAGAATGATCGGGTTCATACCGCCCTCAATATACCAGCGCACAAACTCGCAGGCGGCCTTCTTGTTCTCGCAGCCCGAGGCGATACTGATAAAGTCGCCGGAATAGGACTGGCTCGCCTGATCCTTGTATGCCGCGTACTCCTCGCTCGGCACGGGGAAAGGCACCAGCGCCGTAACGAAATCGTGCGGATACGCCGCCGTATCCATCGCAAGGCGAAGCTGGGAATAGATGCCGAACATCGCGCAGTTTCCGGTCAGGAACTCCGTCTTGACGGTGTCCTTTTTCCCTTCCATGTCTTCCTCAAGCGGAAGCGCCCAGCCCTCGTCCAGCGTGTCGCGGATGAGCTGCAAGCCCTCGATCCAGACGGTATCGTCCAAATTGGTCTCGGTCATGGTCTCGTCGGTAAAGTAAGCGTTCGGCGTCAGGACGCCGGCGACATAGCTGAGCTTCGAGGCATAGTCAAATCCAAAGCCCCAGCACATCGCGTATTTTCCGGTGGCCTCTTTCAGTTTCCGGCAGGCGTCCCTGAACTCGTCGTATGTCCAGCCGGCGTAGGGGATCTCCACGCCCGCCGCCTTGAAAGCGTCCGCGTTGATCATGATCCAGCCCTTGTTGTCGAACTTCGTGGGCAGGCCCCAAATAGTGCCGTCCTCGCGGATGTACTCCCGCGCGGTGCTCTCGCCCAATTCCTTCGCCACGTCGAAGCCGACGGAGCTGAGATATTCACTGTAGTCGTAGAGCATCCCCGCCTCGCCGCGGCTGAAAAGCCTGTCGCGGCTGCCGTAGCCGATGAACACGTCGACATAGGAGTTCGTCAGCAGATAGGTGTCAAGTTGGGTATTGCCGTCGGTGTCGTTGGAGTACTTGTTGTACGTCACCTGAACGCCGCGGTCGGCGTATTTCTCGTTGAAGTCGTCCACCATCTGCTGATAGCCGTACTCCGGCTGGATGCCGCAATAAAAGTTCAGCGTAACGGTCTTCCCCGCGTCGGTGCCAAACCAGTTCGGATCATTGGCATAGTCCACCGCAGGCGGCTGCGGCTCGGCAGGCTTGGCGGGTCCGCTTTCCGCGCCGCCCTGTTGACAGCCCGTCAGCATACTCGCAAGCAAGACCGCGCCCAAAAGCAACGCGGCTGCTTTTTTCTGTTTCATTCCGGCAACCTCCGCCCTGCATAGTCGGCGCTGCGCGCCGCTGTTTCCAAAAAAAATCCAATTCTCCATTATGATGCGGATATTATATATTGCGCCGCGCGATTTTTCAAGTCCCAATCGGCGTTTCCGCGCTTTCGCGCGCCGTACCCTGTTCCGTCCGGAAAGCGTCTTGCTTTTTGCGTCGAAATAATATAAAATATTCGGTTAGAATATATAGTGGCAAGGAGAGACCGGCATGAAAGAAAAGCTGCGCGACAAGAAGTGGTACCCTCACGCTCTCGCCGCGTGCATCGCGGTGGCGCTGTACGTGGCGCTGTCGCATTTGAGCTCCATCCTCGGCGGGATCCATACGTTTCTCGGCTATTTCAAAGCGCTCTTCCTCGGCGGCGTGCTCGCCTATGTCATGAACCCGCTAGCGTCGTTGTATCATCGCCTGCTGTTCAAAAAATCGCGCGGCGAAAAGCTGGGCTGGCCGCTTTCCATCGGCCTGACGGTGCTGACGCTGCTGCTGTTTCTCGGTTTTTCGCTCGGCACGCTCATCCCGCAGCTCGCGGACAGCATGATGACGCTGATGAGCAACATGGACGACTATCTTGCCTCGCTGCAGGCGCTGACGGAGCGGCTCGGCGTCGCCGAAACGCTCAAGCTGGAAGACCTCATCGGCTCGTCGGGCGATGTGATGAACAAGCTCGTGGATCTCGTGAAGGACAATGTCAACAGCATCCTCGGCGCTTCCGCCGTGGCGGGCAAGAGCCTTGTCAATTGGTTTGTCGCGCTCATTCTCTCGGTGTACCTGCTCGCGTCGAAAACCTCCCTCAAGCGCGGCACGTTGCGGCTGCTGCGCGCGCTTCTTCCGCCAAAGCGCATGGACGCCGTCGTCACGTTCTTCAGCCGCTGCGATAAGATCCTGGTGCAGTACATCGTTTTCACGCTGCTCGACGCGCTGATTGTGGGCGTCGCAAACGCAACCTTCATGGCGTTCCTCGGGATGCAGTATGTGGGACTGGTATCGCTGGCGGTCGCCGTGACCAACCTCATCCCCACCTTCGGCCCCGTCATCGGCGCGGTGATAGGCGGGTTCATCCTGCTGCTGGTCAAACCGCTTCACGCGCTCATTTTCCTGCTGTTCACGCTGGTGCTCCAGTTTCTTGACGGCTACGTCATCAAGCCGAAGCTGTTCGGCGGCTCGCTCGGCGTATCGGGCCTTCTGATCCTCGCGGCGATCATCGTCTGCGGCAACATGTTCGGCATCGTCGGCATCCTGTTCGCCATTCCGCTCGCCGCGATCCTCGACTTCGTTTTTGAGGAAGAGTTCCTGCCCGCGCTGGAGCGGCGGGCAAAGGCGCGCGACGACGCGCGGCAAAACACCTGAAAACAAGGCGGCGC
>JAWRIJ010000071.1:0-5053 GCA_040307975.1 Oscillospiraceae bacterium
TTTCAATCCTATAGTTGTAGAGCTCCAGCGTGCCGTCGGGCGCAAGGCCGGACAGCTCACCGTCCTTTTTCAAAAGCGCGACGCGGGTATCCAGCACGTTCGCCGACTTCTCCCCGGAGCCGTCAGAGGCGTAGTAAGTCATCGATGTAAGCTTTGCGCGCACGGCGTCGATGTAGTCTTCCACATTCGCATACGCGCCGATCAACTGCTCGTCCCCGGCATCAGGCAGATTCACCGCGATCTGTTCGGTGCCGGAATCGTTTTGCCGTGCCCCCGTAAACGTCGCGGCGCATACGATGCCCGTCAGTAGCAGTACGGCAACCAATGCGATCGCGAGGGGGCGCTTGTGCTCGGCAATCCGCTGGATGCGATCCTTCATCTGCCGCTTGCCCGCCGTCATGGTGGTGGCGGCAAGCATCGGGTCGCCGCCGCGACGCACCGGAACCAGCGCCAACAGCGTTTCGCCGTAGGGCACACGCTCCGTCTCGCCCAGACGTGCCAACACGCCCTCGTCGCAGGCCAGTTCGCAGTCTGCCTTGGAGCAGTACGCCGCCAGCCACACCAGCGGGTTGAACCACCAGACCGCAAGGCACACGCTCCGCACAAGCGACCACAGCGGGTCAAGGTGCCGCGCGTGGGCCTCCTCGTGGGCGATGACGTAACGCAGGCGATTTTCGTCCTTTGCCGCCGCGCTGGTGACGTAGATGGCGGGGCGGAACAGCCCAAACAGGCAGGGTGAGGGAATATCGTCGCAGAGGTAGACGGGATACTTGCTTTCCGCTCCATCCAAAAGGACGCGGGTGCGGCGCAGCTTGCGGGCAAAGCGGAGGTTGGCGGCGAGGAACCACAGCGCCATGGCCGCTACGCCGATGTACCAGACGATATACAAAATGCTCTGAACAGTGATCGGTATGCCGCCCGTTTCCATCTTCGAGCGGTCTACCTCGTCCTTCCATTCTTTCTGATACGCCTGATACAGCTCCCGCTGTTCCGCTTCAGGCAGCGACGGGTCGGGCTCGCGCACCGCAAGATCGGGAGCATCGCCACCCACTACTGTCAAAATACTATCAGAAATCTCCCGCTCCGGCAGCTTGTCCGTTACAACCGCGACGCTCCAACCACTGGTGCCGACGCTGACCGGCATCAACAGCCGCAGCGCGACCAACAGCCAGAGCGCATACTGCACACGGCGGGAAATCGTGCTGCGAAACAGGAACCGCAGCAGCAAAATGGCGAGAATCAGGACGGAGGACGTGATCAGCGTCTCCTTCATTTTCCCTCGCCCGCCTTTCGCAGGATCTCAGACAGCTCGTCGATGTCCTCCTTGGTCAGCGCGTGGTCGTCCACCAGCGCGCTCATCATCAGTCCCAGCTTACCGCCGTAGACGCGGTCGAGAAAGCTGGCGGTCTCCTCGCGCCGCGCATCCTCCCGCGCAATCACGGGCGAGTAGTGCCGCGTCCGTCCGATCTGCTCCCAGCGCACCGCCTCTTTCCCTTCCAGCCGGGTCAGCATCGTGATGATCGTGTGCTTCGTCCAGCCGGTATCCGCCTCCAGCGCGCGCGTGAGCTGCATCAGCGTCATGGGTGAGTTGTCCCAGAGCTGGTTCATCAGCTTCCACTCCATGTTTGACAGTGAAACCTTCATATACAAGTCCTCCAAAGCAAAGTGGTTGACAATCGTTTAACATAGTGTAGCACAATGTTAAACGGTTGTCAACCAGTGCTGATTAAATTTCTGATCTTAATATTTCTCTTGCTAAAAAAGACAAATTAAGTATAATATACTTAAATATATACCATATTTTGCTTGGGGAAAACGAAATGATAAATATATATTGTGATGAGAGTTGTCATCTTGAACACGATGGTGCTAAAGCAATGCTTATGGGTGCTATTAGTTGCCCAGAGAGCGAAAAGCAGAGAATCTATGAGAAGATACGTGCGATAAAGCAAGAATATGGATTGTCAAGTTGGACCGAAATAAAATGGACGGGAGTTTCACCATCCAAATTGTCGATGTATCTTGCTCTTGTTGACTTTTTTGTCAATGAATCTGCTCTTTCTTTTAGGGCTGTTGTTGCAAAGGACAAGAAAGATCTAAATCACAAAAAGTATAATAAGGGTAGCCATGACCTTTGGTATTATAAGACATACTACTATCTTTTAGATGCGATCATCAGCTATAATGATGAATACAAAATCATGATAGACATTAAGGATACACAGGGTGGGCCGAAAGTTGCAAAGCTAAGAACTGTTCTTTGTAATAATAAATATGATTTTAAGCAAGATGTGATAAAAGGAATCTATCAAATTCAGTCCCACGAATCAGAAATATTGCAGCTTACGGACCTTATTATGGGGGCTGTTGGATTCTATCATAACGGTCATTATTCAAACCCGCAATCAAGTGTAGCAAAAAAAGCAGTTGTAGATAAATTGTTTGAGAACTATAAAGGCAATATCATATATGGGACGGGACGAGGAGAACAAAAAATGAATATTTTCCTGTGGAAGTTGGTGGGTTAAGTATGTTCGCAAAACTCTCCTTACCACTTCCGCTTTCAGCGAATTTTGACGACAGTTTGAGGATTGCATACGAATTTTTTGATTCGCAAATTAACAACAAAGCAAAACGGCCTGCGTTGTTTGACAAAGAGGTTTATGTTGAAGCAAAAGAGTGGATCAATGACCGTCCTGTCGGCTTTTGGCATATTGTAAGCTTGGAGGAAACGCACAAGTTTAAGGTCTTACCGTGCAATAATGATGAAACAATGGAGCATTGCAGCGAAAACTGTGAGACAGAAAGTCATCAAATCTGTATCAAATACCAAACAGAAACTCGCAATATATGCTTGTTGCGCGCTAGTAGATTGCCGTGGATTCTCGATATCATAAAGCTTGCGAATCGAGATGATCCATCTGTAATTGTTTGGAAAAAACCAGATGGTAAACTATACTTACGATACAATCATTACGGCAATGATTTTGTTTTGATTTTTTCGGACAATAAGCATTTCTATCGACTAATTTCCGCGTTTCCGGTGTTTTACACAAAAGAGCGGAAAGAATTTAACAAAGATTCGCAGAAATACAGTTGGTCTTATTTTTCAAAAAAATAAAGAAGGCCATCGCAGTACGATGGCCTTGGGCTCCTTCTACAACATGGTAGATGAACTGAGGACAAAATAACACACAAAGTGCTACTTTGTCAAGCACATTGTATCACACTTTTTTGAAAAGTCAACACTTTCAACAAAGTTTAACACAATGGGGCCCATACAGTATATGCAGATTTTACAAGGAAGTTGCATTGTATATGGAGCTTCCTTGTTTTTCCAAGACTATTATAGAACAAATATTCTAATTTGTAAAGCATTTTTTTAAAATTATCTGATATATTGCAGATAGTTAAATCGCTGCACCTTTCTTTCCCGTTTTCTTACCTCCTCGCGCTTCCGGATCGCCTTGACCTGCTCCTCCACCCTGTCCGCACCATAACCCCGGCATAGGGTATCGTAGTCCGCCGCAACTCGTTTCAGCCCTCGGTTTTCCTCTGCCAGCCGGTCATTGGAGGCGTCCAGCGAGGCATACTGCCGTTGGAGCCGGTTATAGTTGCCGCTCAGCCGGTCGAAGCTTTCTCTTAAATCCAGATACCTTTTGAACAGGGCGCGCAGGACATCGACGATCTTCTTGTAGAGCGGTTTTGCTTTCTTTTCTCGGTAGGTTCTCGCACTCTCCAGCGCGCCCGCTTCGGGCAGCACCCGCTCCACGTCGTTGGAGAACTCCCGCGCCAACTCCTCAACGGCCTTGGCGTTCAGTTCCGCCGTTCTGAGGCGCGCCTCCGCCTCGCGCGCCCGACGTTCGGCATCCTCTCTCAGCTGGTTCTGCCGCTGCGTCTCAGCCATTGCTAAGGCTGCGGCGTCCTGTATCTGTGCGAGGCGCTGCTGCTCTTGCTCCACCTTGAACTGCGTCACCGTCAGATGCTCCTCGGTGCTGCCGACCTCGCCGCGCTCGATGTCTGTGTACCCGGCGGCGACCATGTGCCGGTAGAAATCATCCTGCAAGACGCTGTACGACTTTTTCAGTACCGGTTTGCCGTTCTTTTGGAGGATTGGTTCACCAATATCGTCCACTGCTGGTTTCGACGCCCATTTCTTGCTCCGGCTGACCTGCGTGATGACCTCCTTGACGGTACCACGCAGCGCGGGGTCTTTGCACCGCTTTGAGTACAAAACCTTCTTTTCCACCACCGGCACATAAACTACATGGAGGTGGTAATGGTACACGTCCTCACCCAACTGCTCCGACATGGCGCGGTTACGCTCGTCGGCGTGCATGACGGCGGATAAGATGTACTGCTCGCCGCCGACGATCTCCACCGCTGCCCGGTACGCCTCCTCGTAGAACTGTTTGGCGAACTCATATCCGCCGTGGTTGTAGAAGTAAGCGGAGTTGACGTCGAACACCAGCTCGCAGAACTTGATGGCGCCTGGCTTCAGGCCGCGCGTCGAGATCGTCTTTTCTCCTTCCATCTTGCCGAACATCCTGGTATAGTCATCCGTGGGCGCTTTGAAGTGGACATTGTACGCCGCGCGCTCCGGCACGATGTCGGGATTGACGTAGCTTTTCTTCTCCCGCTCGTTGTGCGTCTGCGTGTTGCCGATGTTGGCGTCGGACACATTAACGTTGCGGACACAGGTACGGTCTCCCGCATTTCTTGCCATCGTAAATCACATCCTTTCCTTGAGATACGCCCCACTGGGGACGGGGGAGCACTTCCTGCGGGAAGTGTAATAACCCACTATGACACTTTCAGCCCGGGGGGCTGCAAAGTGTCGTGGGCTCTCCGAGGGGGCTGCCGGGAGCGCCTGCCCGCTGCGGCGTCCAGACACTCCCGGAGGGGCGCTGCCCCTGTCAACTGCGGTTGACTCCCCGGCAGGGCCGCCCTTTGTAAAGGGCACCCTGCACCCCGCCGAATCGTCGGCACAAGCTCCATATCGCTCGCCCCCGCGCACAGCGCGAGGGCTCGTTCATTCCGCTGCGCCTCCTCT
>JAWRIJ010000072.1:0-9900 GCA_040307975.1 Oscillospiraceae bacterium
CGCCGCGACCGGCAAGGCCGCCGTGCTCATCGGCTTCGCCGTGCTGCTCGTGATCTCGCTCATGAACAGCTCGATGCTCAAAAAGGAGGCAAACTGACATGATCGACGCAAGAGGACAGAGCTGCCCCATCCCTGTCGTGATGGTGCAGGACGCCGTCAAGAAGGGCAACAGCCCCGCCGAGCTGCAGGTGAAGGTCGACGCCATGGTGTGCGTGGAGAACATTACCCGCTACGCCGCGACCGTCGGCTATACCGTCAAGGTCGACGAGGCGGACGGTGAATACACGCTGACGCTCAAAAAGTGACCGTTTCCCCGACAGAAAAAGGGGCCGCGCCAAAAGGCGCGGCTCCTTTTTTCGTGGCTTTTTGAAAAGTATCACGAGCGGTGTGATTTCCAATTGCTTTTTTACATTGATATGGTATAATAAATAAAAATTCGTTAGGTCGCCAAACAATTTTTTGGAATTACTTGCAAAAAGAGGTTCATCATGGCCCAGTTTACAGTGAACGGTACGGCCGTCACGGTCGAAAAAAACCAAAAGCTGCTGCGCTATCTGCGCGATACCCTGCATCTTACAAGCGTCAAGGACGGGTGCAGCGAGGGTGCGTGCGGCACCTGCACCGTACTCGTCGACGGAAAGGCGACGAAGGCCTGCGTCCCGCAGACCGATAAGCTCGACGGCAAGAGCGTCGTCACGGTCGAGGGCCTTTCCGACTGGGAAAAGGATGTGTTCACCTTTGCCTTCGGCGAGGCGGGCGCGGTACAGTGCGGCTTCTGCATCCCCGGCATGGTGATGTGCGCCAAGGGTCTCATCGACCAAAATCCCTCTCCCACACGCGCGGAGGCGGCTTTTGCCATCCGCGGCAACATCTGCCGCTGCACGGGCTACGTCAAAATCATCGACGGCATCCTGCTCGCGGCGAAGATCTTCCGTGAGGGCGCTCTTCCCAAGGCGGGCGCGGACGACTATCAGGTCGGCTCCCGCGTCCACCGCATCGACGTGGCGGAAAAGGTGCAGGGCTACGGCAAGTATCCCGACGACATCTATGTGGACGGCATGTGCTACGGCAGCGCCGTGCGCAGCGAATATCCGCGCGCGCGGGTGCTGTCTGTTGACACGAGCGAAGCGGAGGCGCTGCCCGGCGTCGTTTGCGTGCTGACGGCGAAGGACATCCCCGGCAAGAACTATGTCGGTCACATCAAAAAGGATCAGCCGACGCTGATCCCCGTCGGCGAGATCACGCACTACCTCGGCGACTCGGTCGCGCTCGTTTGTGCGAGAGACACGGAGACGCTGGAGGCGGCGAAAAAACTCGTCAAGGTCGAATATGAGGTCCTGCCGGCCGTTCACAATCCCACGGAGGCCGCAGCGCCGGACGCGCCGCTTGTGTTCGAGACGGACGAGAACAACGTACAGGCGCACAAGCACGTCTCCCGCGGCGACGCGGCGGGAGCGATCGCAAAGAGCAAATACGTCCTCCACGAGCGCTTTGAGACCCCATGGACGGAGCACGCGTTTTTGGAGCCGGAGTGCTGCGTGGCGCTGCCGCTTCCCAACGGCGGCGTGAAGCTTCTCACCACCGACCAAAGCGCGCACACGACGCTTCATGAGTGCGCGGCGATGCTCGGCGTGGACTATGAGCACTGTCTCGTGGAAAACCAGCTTGTCGGCGGCGGCTTCGGCGGCAAGGAGGATATGTCCGTGCAGCACCACGCGGCGCTGATCGCGTATGTCGCGCGCGTTCCGGTCAAGGTAAAGCTCACGCGCGCGGAGTCCATCCTCATCCACCCCAAGCGTCACCCGATGTGGATGGACTTCACGATGGGCTGCGACGAAAACGGCATCATTCAGGGCGTCAAGGCAAGCGTCGTGTCCGACACGGGCGCGTTTGCCTCCCTCGGCGGGCCGGTTTTGGAGCGCGCCTGCACCCATGCCGCGGGGCCATACGCCTATGAAAACTTTGAGATCGAGGGTACCGCGTACTATACCAACAATCCGCCCGCGGGCGCGTTCCGCGGCTTCGGCGTGACGCAGACCTGCTTTGCCACCGAAACGCTTTTAAACATGATGGCGGATAAAATCGGCATTTCGCCTTGGGAAATCCGCTACCGCAACGCCATCCGTCCCGGCGGCGTACTGCCGAACGGGCAGATCGTCGGTCCGGAAACGGGACTGGTCGAGACCCTTGAGGCGGTCAAGCCGTACTACGATGAAGCGGTCAAAAACGGCGACCCCGTCGGTCTCGCCTGCGCGATGAAAAACGCGGGCGTCGGCGTCGGTCTCCCCGACTGGGGCCGCGCAAAGCTTATCGTCGAGGACGACGCGAAGGTGCACATCTATTCCGGCGCGAGCTGCATTGGGCAGGGACTCGGCACAGTGCTGGTGCAGATGGTCGTCACCAACGCGCACATCTCCCCCGACGATATCGTCTACGAGCGCAGCAACACATGGATCGCGCCGGACTCCGGCGACACCTCCGGCTCGCGCCAGACGCTCATCACGGGCGAGGCGGTGCGTCGCGCCTGCGAAAAGCTCGTGGAGGCGATGCAGGGCAAGACGCTCGCCGATTTGAAGGGTCAGGAGTTTTACGGCGAATACCTCGCCGCGACCGACCCTCTCGGCGCGGATAAGCCGAATCCCGTCTCGCACGTCGCCTACGGCTACGCGACGCAGCTGTGCGTCCTTGACCGCGAGACCGGCAAGGTCAAGCAAATGGTCGCCGCGCACGACGTGGGCAAGGCGGTCAACCCGCTCTCCTGCGAGGGACAGATCGAGGGCGGCGTCGTGATGTCGATGGGCTACGCGCTCACTGAACAGTATCCGATCGACGATAACTGCAAGCCCACGGCGAAATACGGCACGCTCGGCCTGTTCCGCGCGCCCGATGTGCCGCCGGTCAAGGCGATTGTCGTCGACAAGCCGGGGCTTGACAAGGCGAACGGCGCCATCGGTATCGGCGAGATCACCTCCATCCCCACCGCGCCCGCCATTGCGGACGCATACTTCCGGCTCGACGGCGAGCGGCGGCTCAGCCTGCCGCTGGACGGCACGCCATATTCGCGCAAAAAGAAATAACGCGCGATGCGCGTTATTTCTTCAGGTCATCGAGCGCCTCTTTCGTATCCACGTCGGTCAGCTCCTCTTTGCCGATTTCAAAGAGCAGCAGGTCGTCCTCGTGCTCTCGTATGACCGCGCTTCCGCCGACATCGCCCGTTAGGGCGCGCAGCTCCGGAAAGCACTTTGCCGGAAAGACGCAGGGGTTCCCCCGCTTGCCGTCGTGCGACGCGCCGACGATGTTGTCCGGATGCGCGCGGTAGAAGTCAAGCAGCGCCGCAACGCTCTCGCGCCGCAGCAGCGGCTGATCGGAAACGAGATACAGGATCGCGTCGCATTCCGTTTCCAGCGCTTCGGTGCCGAGGCGCACCGTACGGCTGAGACCCTCTTCGGGTCGGTCGTTGCGAAGGCAGCGAAAACCGTACCGCGCCGCAAGGGCTTCGACCTCATCGTATTGCGTGACGACGCAGACCGCGTCGAGCTTGTCCGCCGGCACGGCGGCAAGCGCGCGCTCGGCGAGCGTTTTGCCGTCCACCTCGGCGGCGAGCTTGTTGCCGCCAAAGCGCGCGGCGTTCCCCGCCGCCATGACGACGCATCCGATGGCACGTTCTTTCATTCGTTATCACCTGCTTTACTGTAGCAAAGATAGTATGAACAAGTCAAGAAAAACCATTCACATTCCCTTCAAAGGAGGGCTCACGCCATGAACAAGGTAGGCAAAAGCGAAGTCCGCGTCGACGCCTTCGACAAGGCGAGCGGGCGGACAAAGTACTATGAGGACCGTATTCCCGCGGACGCGCTCTATGTCCGTATCAAGCACGCGGAGATCGCGCACGGTATGGTAAAATCCGTCGATACGTCCGCGGCAGAGGCGATTCCCGGCGTCGTGAAGGTGCTCACATGCTTCGACGCGCCGGAGATCGACTTCCCCACCGCCGGTCACCCGTGGTCGATGGACCCGGGGCATCAGGACGTCGCCGACCGGCGGCTGCTGAACCGCCATGTCCGCTACTGGGGCGACGACGTTGCGGTCGTCATCGCGGAGAACGAGGTCGCGGCGCATCAGGGCGTGCGCGCGCTCAAGGTCGAGTATGAGGAGCTGCCCTTCGTCCTCGACGTACAAAAGGCGATGGAGCCCGGCGCGCCGCAGCTCCACGAGCGCTTCCCCAACAACATCCTGAAGCACACCGACATGAAAAAGGGTGACTATCAAGCGGCGATCCGTGAGCCGGGGCTTGTCAAGGTCGAGGGCTGGTACGACACGCCAACCGTGCAGCACTGCCACATCGAGAACCACGGCTGCTTCGCCTGGCAGGAGGGCGACCGGCTCGTCGTCGTCGCCTCGACGCAGATCCCGCACATCATCCGCCGTGTCGTCGCTCAGGCGCTCGGCCGCCCGTGGGGCGACGTCGAGATCGTTAAGCCCTACATCGGCGGCGGCTTTGGCAACAAGCAGGACGCGCTCTATGAGCCGCTGTGCGCATGGTGCTCCACGCAGGTCGGCGGGCGCTGCGTCCGGCTCGACTGCGCGCGCGAGGAAACCTTTGTCTCCAACCGCGTGCGCCACGCCATCCGCTTCCACATCGTCACCTGGCTCAAGCCGGACGGCACCATCCACGCGCGCAAGGTGGAGTGCTTCTCCAATCAGGGCGCCTACGCCTCGCACGGACACTCCATCGTGGCGAAGGCAATGGGTTCGTTCCCACAGCACTACCCTTGCGAAAATATGGAGTGCGACGCCTATACGGTGTTTACCAACCGTCCGGCGGCGGGCGCGATGCGCGGCTACGGCATGCCGCAGGCAAGCTTTGCCGACGAGAGCAATATTGAGGACTGCGCCAAGGCGCTCGGCATGGACTCTTATGAGTTCCGCAAAAAGAACATCATGCCCAAGGGCTTCCACGACGCCTTCTCCGGCAACACCAATTATTACGACACCTACCGCGAGTGTATGGCAAAGGGCGCAGAGTACATCGACTATGAGCGCAAAAAAAGGGAATTCGCAAACGACGCCGGCGATATTCGCCGTGGCATCGGCATGGCAACGTTTTGGTACAACACCGCGGTGTATCCCATTTCGCTTGAAACGTCCTCCAACCGGATGCTCCTCAACCTCGACGGCACGGTGACGTTCCAGTGCGGCGAAACCGAGATCGGTCAGGGCGCGGACACGGCATACGCCCAGATGGTCGCCGAAGCGGTGGGCCTTGCGAGCTATCGCGACGTACACGTGAAGTCCTGCCAGGACACCGACATCACGCCGACCGGCCTCGGCGCATATGCCTCGCGCCAAACCTATGTCGCGGGCTTTTCCATCCGTCAGACCGCGGATCTCCTGCGCGAGAAGATTTTGAAGTACGCGAACGAGGTCACGCGCCAAGCGGTCGGCAACATGGACATCGTCGACGGAAACATTGTCCGCAAGGGCGACGGTTCGGTGCTCATGTCCCTCTCCGAGCTTGCAATGACCGCGCAGTACAACCCTGTCCACAGCGAGCACATCACCGCCGAGAGCACCTACACCATCCGCAACAACGCCTACTCCTTCGGCTGTACCTTTGCCGAGGTCGAGGTCGATATCCCCATGTGCAAGGTGACGCTCAAGAACATCGTCAACGTCCATGACTGCGGCACGCTCATCAACCCCGCGCTTGCCGCGGCGCAGGTGCATGGCGGCATGTCGATGGCGATCGGTTACGGGCTTTCCGAGCAGCTCATCTTTGATGAAAAGACCGGCAAGCCGCTCAACGGCAACCTGCTCGACTACAAGCTCTCGACCTTTATGGATCATCCGCACTTGGAGGCGGAGTTCGTTGAAAACGCCGAGCCGACCTCCCCGTTCGGCACAAAAGCGCTCGGCGAGCCGCCCGCCTGCTCGGGCGCGCCCGCGATCCGCAACGCGATTTTGGATGCGACGGGTGTCGCGATCGACCGCAATCCCATCAACCCGCACGTCCTGTTCGCGGAATTCACCAAGGCGGGACTTATCCACGACGACTGGCGAGAGGAGGCGTAACGCACTATGTATGATATGAAAGCGCTTTACGAGGCGCAAAGCGTAGCGGACGCCGTAAAGCTTCGCATCGAACATCCCGAGGCGCAGATCATTGCCGGCGGCTCCGACGTGCTCGTGCAGATGCGCGAAGGCAAGCGTGCCGGAAAGGAGCTCATCTCCATCTATGGCATCGACGCGCTGCGCGGCGTGAGCATCGACGCGGAGGAAAACGTGCGCATCGGCTCGCTCACCAGCTTTTCCCACATCACGCGCGACCCGCTCATCCAAAAGTACGTCAACGTACTCGGCGAAGCGGTCGACCAGGTCGGATCGCCGCAGATCCGCAACATCGGCACCATCGGCGGCAACACCTGCAACGGCGTCACCTCCGCCGACTCCGCCTCCACGCTCCACGCCTACGAGGCGATCGTCGAGCTGACGGGCGCAAACGGCGTGCGTCGCGTGCCCATCAAGGACTTTTACATCAAGGCGGGGCAAGTTGACATAAAGCCGGACGAAATCCAAACGGCGATCCTCATTCCAAAAGCAAGCTATGAGAACACCTTCGGCCACTACATCAAGTACGGCATGCGCAACGCCATGGAGATCGCGACGCTCGGATGCAGCGTCAACGTACGCCTCTCGGCGGACAAGAAGTCCATCGAACGCTGCCGTATTGCCTATGGCGTCGCCGGTCCCGTGCCGATGCGCTGCCCGAGCGCCGAGGCGGCCGCAAACGGCGCCGCCCCGAGCAAGGCGCTCGCAGAGCGGTTCGCCCGCGCGGTCATTGACGACATCAACCCCCGCGACTCGTGGCGCGCGAGCAAGGCATTCCGCCAGCACATCGCCGTTGAGATGGCGAAGCGCGCGTTGACGCGGGCGGTCGAATTGGCGGGAGGTGAAATGGTATGAGCGTACAGTATAAGCTGATACACTGCACGATCAACGGAAAAGCCGTTGAAAAGATGGTGGACGTACGCGCGTCGCTCACCGATATGCTGCGAAACGACTATCACCTCACGTCCGTCAAGAAGGGCTGCGAGGTCGGCGAGTGCGGCGCGTGCAACGTGCTCATCGACGGCGAGGCGTTCAACTCCTGCATCTACCTTGCGGTTTGGGCGGAGGGCAAGGACATCCGCACGCTTGAAGGCCTGCTCTCCCCCGACGGCGAGCTTTCCGACATCCAGCAGGCGTTTGTCGAGGAGACCGCCATTCAGTGCGGTTTCTGCACGCCCGGCTTCATCATGACGGCGGTGGAGATCCTCGAAACGAACAAGCTCTACACCGACGACGAGCTGCGAAAGCTCCTCTCCGGCCACCTGTGCCGCTGCACGGGCTACGAGAATATCTTTCGCGCGGTCAAAAAGACGATGTACCGCCGTCAGGGAAAGGCGATCGACTTCTAAGCGTATAAAAGGAAAAGGCGTCTTGCGTTGGGCAAGCCGCCTTTTTATCGTTTTCCGCGTCACGCTTCCGCCGCGATATCGCGCAGCGCCGCGAGCGCGGCGTCGATCTCCCCTTCGGTCGTGAACCATGAAAAGCTGAAGCGCACCGCGCCCTGCGCCTTTGTCCCCAGCGCCTCATGGAGCCGCGGCGCGCAATGCGCGCCGGCGCGCGTCGCGATGTCGTACTCCTCGCTGAGGATGTCCGCCACCTCTCCGGAGTCGCGATCCTTGACGTTCAGCGCCACGATCCCCGCGCGGTCTCCGGAAAAATCGCCGTAGACCGTCACGCCGTCAATCGCACGGACGCCCTCGTAAAATCGCCGCGTCAGCTTGTTCTCCCGCGCCTCGATCGTCTCCACGCCCGTCTCGTTCAGCCAGTCGATTGCCGCGGAGAGCCCCGCGATGCCGTGTCCGTTGAGCGTTCCCGCCTCCAGACGCGCCGGATATTGCTCCGGCTGCGTCCTGCTGTAGGTCTGCACGCCCGTGCCGCCGACCTTGAACGGTGCGATCTCCACTCCCTCGCCGATGCAAAGCCCGCCGGTCCCCTGCGGCCCCATCAGGCCCTTGTGCCCCGTGAAGCACAAAACGTCCGCGCCGAGTTCCTGCATATCGACGCACCGCGTCCCCGCCGTCTGCGCCGCGTCGACGATCAGCAGCGCGCCATACGCGTGCGCAACGGCGGAAATGCGTTTTATGTCAACTAAATTGCCGGTCAGATTCGATGCGTGCGTGCAGACGACAAGTCTCGTATCCGGGCGCATCAGGCGCTCAAAAGCGTCGTAATCAAGGCAGCCCAGCGGGTCGGCGGGCACAAAGTCCACCGCGACGCCCCGCTCCGACCCCAGCCGGTAAAGCGGGCGCAACACGGAGTTGTGCTCCAAATCGGTCGCGATCGCGTGGTCGCCCGTGCGGAGCAGGCCGCACAACGCTATGTTGAGCGACTCCGTGACGTTGCTTGTGAACACGACGTGATCGGCCCGTGGGCAGTGAAAAAACGCCGCGAGTTTGACGCGCGCGTCATAGATCGTGTGCGCGGCGTCCAGCGCGCCCGCATGTGCGCCGCGTGAGCTGTTGCCCAGTGTTTCCAGCGCCCTGAGCATCGCCTGCGCGACCTGCGGGGGTTTTTTCAGCGTCGTCGCCGCATTATCCAAGTAGAGCATTGACGTCCCTTCCTTCTCGCATCCAATCTGCGCGGCGCCGTAGCCGTCGCTTTCGCTGCGGCCTTGCGGAGCACGGGGCCGCTCCGGCGCCGGATTTTTGCCGCTCCGACGCACTCGCCGAGAAGGGAGGCTGCCGACGGCAGCGCAACAAGATATGCCTCTCTCCGTTCCCCCAATGTCTCCAATCGTGGAATAACAGTTCGCCGTCCTCGCCAAATCGGCGGGCGAGAACCTCTCAGTTGTACAGATTTTCCCATTTTTGCGTCTCAAAGAATTTGTCCACCGAGGCGACAATATCCTCTTTCGTCATGGATTTGAGCAGATAGCCCTCCGGCTTGAGCTGCATGACCTTCAGTACGCTCTCGCGGTCGTTCCTGCCTGTGAGGAAAATGACGGGGATCTTCGCGGAGTTCGGCTCGCTGCGGATCATCTCCAGAACCTGCGGCCCCGACGTGATCGGCATATCGTAATCCAAGAGGATGAGGTCCGGCTTATGCGCGGCGATGTAGGTGATCGCCTGCATTCCCGACTTCGTGGCGGTGACATGGTATTTGACGCCGAGCCAGTTCTGCATCGCCTGCAAGAACAGCGTATCGTCGTCTACCAGCACGATATTCTTTTCCTGCTTGCGCTCTTCTCCTGTGCGCACCAGCGTTTGGAGCGCCGTGGAAATGCTCTTGACATCAACGGGCCGCGGAAATTCGCGCGAGATCATGGTTTCCGGAATAATTCCCTTGACCTCCGCGATCTCCTTTTCATGCCCCATGACGCACAGCAGTTTGCTCTCGCCGAAGCAAATATCCTTGAGATAGACCAACACCTCGGGCGTGTCAAACACGAAATCGCCCGCAAAGAGCATCAGCGCATCCGCGCTGTCGACTTCCGGCCTAATTTTGTCGACATCCGGCTCGACCTGAACGGTCTCTATCTCCATTTCCTTCAGCAGGTTCTTAAGCGTGTTCGCCATCAGCGCGTTTCCGCGGTTGATCAGCAGCACCTTCCCAGCCATGTTTGTCGCCCTCCTATTTTAATAATTCGTTTACTTGCTCCCAATCAAAGCCCGCGATCGCGCGCTTGACCTTCTCCACGCGCTCCCGCTCGCCGGGCGGGAGGCGGTAGCCCGCGAGAAACTCAAAGACATACGCCGCGCTCTTCGCGTCCATGCCCGCGGCGAAGCCGCGCAGCTCCTCGTACGCCTCCCGCAGCTCGTCGTCGGAAATCAGCGGAAGCGATCCGTCCTCCTC
>JAWRIJ010000073.1:0-4957 GCA_040307975.1 Oscillospiraceae bacterium
AACTTCAAGCACACCGGCCTGTTCCCCGAGCAGGCGGTCAACTGGGACTTTGCCCGCGGGAAGATCGAGCAGGCCGGGCGTCCGATCCGGGTGCTGAACCTCTTTGCCTACACCGGCGGGGCGACGGTGGCCTGCGCCGCCTCGGGCGCGCAGGTCTGCCACGTGGACGCGGCAAAGGGCATGGTAACATGGGCGAAGGAGAACGCGAGATCGAGCGGCCTTGCCGACGCGCCCATCCGCTGGATCGTGGACGACTGCGCGAAGTTTGCTGAGCGCGAGATCCGCCGCGAAAAACGTTACGACGCGATCATCCTCGACCCGCCGAGTTATGGGCGCGGCCCGAACGGCGAGGTGTGGAAGCTGGAGGAGAGCTTGTTTCCGTTTTTGAAGCTCTGCGCACGCTTGCTGTCCGACAAGCCGCTTTTTGTCATCCTCAACAGCTACACCACTGGCCTCGCGCCTTCGGTGCTCGGCTACATGCTCCATCTGCTCGTCGCGGAGAAGTACGGCGGCAAGGTGACCTGGGACGAGCTGGGGCTGCCGGTGACGGATACGGGACTATGCCTGCCTTGCGGCGCAACAGGCCGCTGGTGTGCGATCTAAGAAGAAAAGAACGAAAATTATGTCAACCATACTGCAAGCTGAAAACTTATCCTACACCTACCCCGGCGACGAGGAGAATCCGCCGACCGTTGCCTTGGACGGCGTGACGCTTCAAATCGAGCGAGGGAGCTTTGTCGTGGTGCTGGGGCACAACGGCAGCGGCAAATCGACGCTCGCCAAGACGTTCAACGCGGTGCTTCTACCGGGCGGCGGAACGGTGTGGGTCGACGGGATGGACACGAAGGACGAGGCGCTTTTGCTGGAGATCCGCCGCCGCGTCGGCATGGTGTTTCAAAACCCCGACAATCAGATTGTCGCCAACGTGGTCGAGGAGGACGTGGCGTTTGCGCCGGAGAACCTCGGCGTGCCGACGGAGGAGATCAGAAAGCGCGTGGACTACGCGCTTGAGGCGGTGGGCATGACGGACTTCACGCTCCACGCGCCGCACCTGCTCTCCGGCGGGCAGAAGCAGCGCGTCGCCATCGCGGGCGTGCTCGCAATGGAGCCGGAATGCATTGTGCTTGACGAGGCGACGGCGATGCTTGACCCCGCCGGACGGCGCGAGGTGCTCAACGTCATTGAAGGACTGCACCGCGAGCGCGACATCACGGTGGTGCTCATTACGCACCATATGAACGAGGCGGAGCATGCCGACCGCGTGGTCGTGATGGACGACGGGCATGTCGCCATGGACGGCACGCCGCGCGAGGTCTTTTCCCACGCGGACGAGCTGCGCGGGCTGGGGCTCGCCGTGCCCGATACGGTCGCGCTGCTGCGCGCGCTGAAGGAAAACGGCGTGGACGTCGCGACGGACGCGGTCACGGTCGAGGACTGCGCAAACGAAATCATGAAAGCGTTTACCTGAGAGGTTCATTTTGGAAGAAGTCATCAGAGTTGAAAAGTTAACGCATACCTACAGCGCGGGGACACCGTTCGAACGCAGCGCAGTGCAGGATCTGAGCCTGAGCGTGTACCGCGGCGAGCTGTTGGGACTCATCGGGCACACAGGCAGCGGCAAGTCCACGCTGATCCAGCACCTCAACGGACTGTTGAAGCCCACGTCGGGGCGTGTGCTGCTCAGCGGGACGGACATTTGGGCGGAGCCGAAGAAAATCCGCGACGTGCGGTTTCGCGTGGGGCTGGTGTTCCAGTATCCGGAGTACCAGCTCTTTGAGGAGACGGCGTACAAGGACATTGCCTTCGGCCCGAAGAACATGGGCCTTTCCGGAGACGAACTCGACCGCCGCGTCCGTGACGCCGCGCGTTTTGCGGGGCTTCCCGAGAGTCTGCTGGGCAACTCGCCGTTTGCGCTCTCCGGTGGGCAGAAGCGCCGTGTCGCCATCGCGGGCGTTATTGCCATGGAGCCGGAGGTGCTCGTGCTTGACGAGCCGAGCGCCGGACTCGACCCGCGCGGGCGCGAGGAGCTGCTGGAGCATATCCGCGCGTACCATCAGGAACGCGGCAACACCGTCGTGCTTGTGAGCCACAGCATGGAGGAGGTCGCGCGCTACGCCGACCGCATCGTCGTGCTTTCGCACGGCGGGGCGCTTATGGCCGGCACGCCGCGCGAGGTCTTCTCCCGCGGACGCGAGTTGATGCGCGCGGGGCTGGACGTGCCGCAGTCGACGCGCATCGCGCTGGAGCTGCAAAAGCGAGGGCTTCCCATCGACCCCGCGGTCTACACCGTGGAGGAACTGACGGCGGCGCTGCTCGCCCTGAAGAAGGGGGGCGTGCGCTGATGCTCAAGGACATTACGCTCGGACAATACTTTCCGGGCAACACGCTCGCGCATCGGCTTGACCCGCGCACGAAGCTGCTTGCGGTTATATGCTACATCGTCGCTATCTTCTCCTGCCACTCTGTTTGGGGCTACGGCGCGGCGATCGTGACGCTGATCGTCTCGGCGCGTATCTCGCGGGTCGGCGCGAAGGCGCTGTTCCGCGGGCTTAAGCCCGTGCTGTTCATTATTGTGTTCACCGCGGTGCTGAACTTATTCTACACCCCCGGCGAGACGGTTTGGACGTGGTGGCTGTTCAAGATCACGCGCGAGGGCGCGACGACGGCGGTTGCAATGGTCGCGCGCATCACGCTGCTCATCACGGGCACGTTCCTTCTGACCTATACCACAAGCCCCATCCAGCTCACCGACGGGCTTGAGAGCCTTTTGAAGCCGCTGAAGAGGCTGCGCGTCCCCGTGCATGAGCTCGCAATGATGATGTCCATCGCGCTGCGCTTTATCCCGACGCTCATTGAGGAAACGGATAAGATCATGTCGGCACAGAAGGCGCGCGGCGCGGATTTCGAGTCCGGCGGGCTCATCCAGCGCGCCAAGGCGCTTATTCCGCTGCTCGTGCCGCTGTTTGTGAGCGCGTTTCGCCGCGCGGACGAGCTGGCGACGGCGATGGAGTGCCGCTGCTACCACGGCGGCGAGGGAAGAACGAAGCTGCACGTGCTGCGCTTCGCCGCACGGGACTATCTCGTGCTGGCGTTTTATCTCGCGCTTGCGGCGGGGATCATTGTGTTTGACTGAGAAGGGTGCGCCGTGGAGGGAAAACGCGATGCGGTATAAACCGATGGAAACGGACGAGGAGATCAAAGGCAAAGCCTATGTCCACTATCAGGCGTGGCGGGAAGCTTACGCGGGGCAACGAGCGCGCCGTCCGGTTTTATACGCGTTTTGGCTATTGCTTCGACGGCGCGGAACAAACGCTTTCGCTCGGCGGCGAGGCCACAGAGCTGCGCATGGTTTTGCAACGCTGACACGCGTCCGCGCGAGCGCAGCCATGAAATGGAAGAAACGGTTTCAAGAGAGGACGCCCATGCGCAACATCGCACTAAAACTTATGTATAACGGCACCGCCTACCACGGCTGGCAGGTGCAAAAAAACGCCGTCAGCGTTGCGGAAACGCTTGCGCGCGCGCTTACGATGGTCTGCGGCGACGCATGCAGGCTCACCGGCTGCGGGCGCACCGACGCGGGCGTCCACGCCGAGCATTATATCGCGAATTTTTACACCAGCTCGCGCATTCCCGTCGAGCGTCTGCCATTCGCCGTCAACACCCACACGCCCGAGGACGTCGTGGTCAAGGAAGCCTACGATATGCCGCAGGACTTCAACGCCATCGGCTCGTGCCTGAAAAAGGAATACACCTATCGCATTTACAATTCACGCATCAAGAATCCGTTTTATGTAAACAGAGCCTATTTTTATCCTAAGCATCTCAACGAAACGGTGATGGACAAGGCGGCACACGCGTTCGAGGGAACGCATGATTTTCGCGCCGTACGCAGCGTCGGCACTGAAACGCGTACGACCGTGCGCACAGTTCATTACTGTTATGTAAACCGAACGGGCGAACTGCTGGAGCTGAAGGTCTGCGCGGACGGGTTCCTCTACAACATGGTGCGCGCCATCACGGGCACGGTGCTTTACGCGGCGGAGGGAAAGCTGACGGCGGAGGACATCCCGCGTATTCTGGAATCGGGGGACCGCACGCTCGCGGGGCCGACGGTGCCGCCGGGCGGATTGTATCTCACCAAACTTTGGTATGAGGATGAACGGCTCAATGGATAAGCGGGATCGGGACAAGGAAATACGCGAGGAGATCAAGCGCGCGAAGGCGGAGCCGCGGCGAAAGGGCAGAGCGCGCCGCGCGCCGGCGCTGATACTCGTGCTGCTGCTCGTACTCGCCGCGGTGGGATACTCCGCTTTCTGGGATGTAAGCAGCGTTGACAGTCTGCGGCGGCTTTTGTCCTACAACAAGGTCTCGCAGGACACGGACGGCAAGGCGGAGCTGTTCCGCTTCGACAGCGACCGCAGCGCGAAGTATGCGGCGTTTGGGAAGAACCTGCTCATTGTTTCCACCACCCGCGTGTTGCTGCTCGGGGAGCACGGCGAGGAGTTGTTTTCTCAAACGGTGAATTATGCCAATCCCGCCATTGAGACCGGAAAGGACAGCGCGGCGGTCTACAACGTCGGCGGAACGGAGCTTTTTGTGCTCAACGCGCGCGGACAGGCGCGCGATATGAGCGCGGAGACGGGAAACGGCATCCTTTCCGTTTCGCTCAACGGTTCGGACTACCTCGCGCTTACAACTCTCAAGAGCGGTTGCCGCGCGTCGGTATCGGCGTATACGCCATCCGGCGAAATCGCGTTTTTGTTCAATTCCTCCGAGCGATATATCTCCGACGCGCGCGTGTTGGAGGACAACCGCCACCTTGCGACGGTGACGCTCGGCGAGGCGGACGGCATTTTTGCAAGTACCATGACGTTCTACGCCTTCGACAGCGAAAAGGCGGTCAATTCGACCACGCTCGGCGGGTCGATGGTGCTCTCGCTCGGAGCAATGGGCG
>JAWRIJ010000074.1:0-4253 GCA_040307975.1 Oscillospiraceae bacterium
GGTCGTTTTTTCGCTTAGTAGAAGCGTTTACGGTCGACGACGTGTTTCATCGGCTTGCCGGAGACGTAGTCCTCCAAATCCTCCAAAAACATGTCGATACTCTTTTGCTGCGTATAACGCAGCGTCATGTTGCCCGCGACGTGCGGCGTGAGCAGCAGGTTTTTGGCTTTTCGCAGCGGATGGTCGGCGGGCAGCGGCTCAGGCACGGTCACATCGAGCGCCGCGCCCGCGAGACGACCGGAATCGAGCGCCTCGATGAGCGCGTCCTGATCGATCGCCGTGCCGCGCCCGACATTGATGACGTACGCGCCCTCGGGCAGCAGCGCCATGCGCCGCGCATCGAGAATGTTCGCCGTGTCCGGCGTGTTCGGCAGCGCCATTACGAGCAGATCGGTTTCCGGAAGAAGCGTGTCCAGCTCGGCGGTGGTGTGCATCTCGTCGAAGGCGGGATCGCCGCTCTTCGCGCTGCGGCGCACGCCGACGAGCTTTTTGGGGCGAAACGCCTTCGCGCGGCGCGCGAACTCCGTGCCGATATCGCCCGCGCCGAGCACGGTGATGCGGCAGTCATAGAGCGAGCGGATGCCGCCGGACAGCACACGCCAGTCGCCGGAGCGGATGATTTCGGTGTACTCCATTTGGCGGCGCAGGAGCATCAGCGCGGTCATGATGAGATGCTCCGAGATCGTCACGCCGTAGGCTCCGGAGGAGTTTGAGAGCAGACACCCGGGATTTTGGTACAGCTCGTCCCTGCAGAAGCGGTCGACGCCCGCCCAGCAGCAGCAATACCACTTTAGGCTTTTTGCCGACGCGATGACCTTCTGCGAGCAGTGGCCGAAGAGGATCTCGCAGTCGTCCGCGTTCCCCTCCGCCGAGGCGCTGTCGGGATAGTAGCGCGTTTCGTAGCCGTGTTTTGCCGCCGCGGCGTCGATTTGGCGGCGATAGTCGTCGTTGAGATAGTCGATGATGACGCCGATGAGCTTTGCCATGCCATGATTCCCCTTTCGAATTGTGATAGTTTGCCCAAATGCTTCCGCACGGGGACATTTCAGCCATATTTCGCGGTTGCCGCGCCAGCGGCGAGCACCGCTTCCGCGGCGCGCATCCCGTCGGCGGCGGCGGACATGATGCCGCCCGCCCAGCCCGCGCCCTCGCCGCAGGGGTACAGCCCTCGCAGCGCGGATTGACAGGTTTCGTCCCGCGTGATGCGCACCGGAGACGACGAGCGCGACTCCACCGCCGTGAGCACCGCGTCCGGCGACGCAAAGCCTCGCAGCTTTTTGTCGAGCTCCGGCAGCGCCTCCGCGAGCGCGTCGCAAACAAAAGCGGGCAGACACTTGCGCAGATCGCCCCACGCAACGCCGGGACGATACGTCGGCGCGACGCTTCCGCCCGCCGTTGACGCTTTTTCCGCGAGAAAATCGCCCACCGTCTGCGCGGGCGCCAGATAGCCGCCGCCGCCCGCGCGGAACGCGGCGTCCTCAAGACGCCGCTGGAATGCGACGCCCGCAAGCGGGTCGCTTCCTCCGCCGAAGTCCTCCGGCGTGACGGAGACGAGAAGGCCCCCGTTGATGTTTTCCCCATCGCGCGCGAAGCGGCTCATGCCGTTGGTGACGACGCGGTTTTCCTCCGACGCGCCCGCCACCACCTGCCCGCCGGGACAGACGCAGAACGAGAATACGCCGCGCCCGGCTGTCGTGTGGTACGCGAGCTTGTAGGACGTCGGCGGGAGCGCGGGGTTCCCCGCCGCCTCCTTGTATTGCGCCGTGTCGATGGCGCTTTGCTTATGCTCGATGCGCACGCCGACCGCGAAGGGCTTCGCCTCCATCGGAACGTTCAGCGCGCGCAGCAATTCAAAAGTGTCCCGCGCGCTGTGCCCCGGCGCGAGCACGAGACGTTCCGCCGGCAGAACGTATTCGCCCTCCGGCGAGGCGGCGCGCACGGCGCGCACCGCGCCATGTTCCGTTTCTATACCCGTCAGGCGGTGTTCAAAGCGCACCTCCGCGCCGAGCGCGAGCAGCTCGCGGCGCAGGCTTTGCAGCACGACGTAGAGCCGATCCGTGCCGACATGGGGCTTTGCGTCAATGAGGATGTCGGGCGAGGCGCCGTTCTCGACAAAGCGCTCCAGGATCCAACCGTGGCGCGGATCCTTTGTCCCTGTGTTGAGCTTGCCGTCCGAAAACGCGCCCGCGCCGCCCTCGCCGAACTGGACGTTCGATTCCGTGTCGAGCGCTCCGGTCGCCCAAAAGCGTTCCACGTCGCGCGTACGTTCTTCCACGGGCTTTCCGCGTTCCAAAAGGATGGGACGCGCGCCGCACCTTGCGAGCACGAGCGCGCAGAAAAGCCCCGCCGGACCTGCGCCCACGATCACGGGACGCGTTTCCGGCGGCGCTGAAAGCGGCTCGGGAAGCGTGTAGACAACGGGCGAAAAGCGCGAGACGTTTTTGCTTTTGCAGCGTTTCAAAACGGCGGCTTCGTTTTTGACCTCCGCCGCGAGCGACCAGACAAAGCGGACGCCCTCGCGCGCGTCGACGCTGCGGCGCAGCGGACGCAGCGAAACAAGCGCGCCCTCCGGTATGCGCAATGCGGCGGCGGCAAGTGCACGCAGCGCGTCCTCGCTCGCGCCGGGTTCGGTTTTGACGCTGTCGATACGAAGCACGTTTTTCCCTCCGAACAGCTTGAAATGGTAATATTGTATATCACGGCCAGCCAAAGCGCAAGGCAAACGAAATTCAAAAAAAATAAAAATGAACTTCACAATTTAGTCATAAACATGAGGTATCATACGATTGTCCGAAAGGAAGAGAAACCGACCGTTTACGGTCTGACATAAGGAGGCGGTCCGCCATGTATTACGAGGACGAAAACAATCTGTACCACTACAGCTACCGCAAGGGGGACAACGTGGTCGAGCCTGTGTATAACACACGCAACTACGCCGAGGAGCCTGCCGCCGCAGAAAAGCCGCAAAAGAAGCGCTTCGGGTGGAAGCTCGTCGCGCTGATGCTCGTATGCGCGCTCGTCGGCGGCATGGTCGGCGCGGGCGCGACCGGCGCGTTCGGCGCGGCGATGAACGGCGGCAGGCGTGCGAACACCACCGCGATCGAGGTCAGCGACCGCGAGACGGTCGACGTTGAGACCGTCGCCGTCACGGGTACGAAGAAGCTCACGTTCCCCGAGCTTTACAAGGCGAACATCAACAGCGTCGTTTCCATCAACACCACGAGCACCACCAACATTTTCAACCAGACCGTGCAGAGCGCGTCGGCGGGCAGCGGCTTCATCATCACCACCGACGGCTACATCATCACCAACTACCACGTCATCGACAGCGCGAACGACGTGAAGGTCACGCTTTACGACGGATCGGAGTACGAGGCGAAGATCATCGGCGCGACGCCGATTACGATATCGCCGTGCTCAAGATCGACGCGACGGGACTCAAAGCCGTTACTATCGGCAATTCCGCGACGCTTCAGATCGGCGATGATATCGCCGCCATCGGCAACCCGCTCGGCGAGCTGACGTTCTCGATGAGCGAGGGCATCGTTTCCTGCGTCGACCGCGCGATCAACATCGACGGTACGCCTTTCAACATGATCCAGGTGACCGCCGCCATCAACCCGGGCAACTCCGGCGGCCCGCTCTTTAACACCTATGGCGAGGTCGTGGGCATCGTGTCCGCGAAATACTCCGGCTATGCCAATACCGCGGCGGAGGGCCTCGGTTTCGCCATCCCCATCAACGACGTCATCGCCATGGTCGAGGACATCATGGAAAACGGCCGTGTCACCAACCGTCCGTACTTTGCCATGACCGCCGGCACCGTGACGCCCAACTACGCCCGTCAGAACGGCCTGAGCGTGGAGTCCGGCGTGCTCGTGAGCTCCGTGGAGTCCGGCGGCGCGGCGGAGAAGGCGGGCATGAAGCCGGGCGACGTGATCGTCAAGGTCGGCGACAAGACCGTCACAAGCATGCAGGATCTCAACGGCGTGAAGAAGAGCTACAAGGCGGGCGACACCGCGGAAGTGACCGTCAACCGCAATGGTACGGAGGTCAAGCTTACGCTCACCTTCGACGCGACGCCTGAGCAGACCGCTCCGGCGCAGCAGCCGCAGCAGAACCAGCAGAACGGCAACAACTACTATTACGGCGGCGGCAACGGCGGGTATTACGACCCGTGGGACTTCTTCAACGATTTCTTCGGCGGTCGCTACTACGGCAACAGCTACAGCTACGACCCCGCCGCGTGAACG
>JAWRIJ010000075.1:0-2613 GCA_040307975.1 Oscillospiraceae bacterium
ATGCCGTGCTCCGCGAGCTTGCGCCGCGCCGGGGGATAGACCGGATTTCCGATCTCCTCTGTGCTGGTCGCGGCGGATTCGATTCGGAACTCCCGCTCCCGCCCGGCTTTTTTCACCATATCCTTGAGCACGAATTCCGCCATCGGGCTCCGGCAGATATTGCCGTGGCAGACAAACAGGATCTTTGTCATAGACCTTCTCCCCCGCGTTTTTTTCGATTATACCACACGGCCCGCGCCGTGTCGAGCGCCGGACGGCTGTATGATTGTTGAACTTTTCATAATTTTGAAAATGAGAGTAACCGGAAATAATTGCAAAAACTCCTCAATTCACAAGGAATTGAGGAGTTTTTCTGGTACGCCCGATGCGATTCGAACGCACGACCTTCAGAGTCGGAGTCTGACACTCTATCCAGCTGAGCTACGGGCGCATATTCGGTTGACGCGGAATAGTATAGCAAATCTTTCGCCGGAAGTAAAGCAAAAATTGGCAGGACGCAAGATTGTTAAAAAAGTTGACAAGTTTTTGTCAATGTCCTACAATAGATTTGAATCATGTGTCAGAGAAAGAAGACGCCTGTTATGAAAAAACAGCACATATCAGATGCGGTGATCCGCCGTTTGCCGCGCTATTACCGCTATTTGGACGAGTTGCATTCCCGCGGCGTCGTGCGCATCTCGTCCAGCACGCTCGGCAAACGCATGGGCGTCACCGCCTCGCAGATCCGGCAGGACTTAAGCTGCTTCGGCGAGTTTGGCCAGCAGGGCTACGGCTACAACATCATGGAGCTGCGCGCCGAGATCGGGCGCATTCTCGGCGTGGATGAGCCGCGCTGTCTTATCATCATCGGTGCGGGCCATCTCGGGCATGCGCTGCTGCAGAACTTTGACTTCGCGCAGGGCGGTTTCCGGCTCGACACCGCCTTTGACGTTACGCCCGAGCTGATCGGCACAGAGATCAACGGCGTTGCCATCCGCTCCATGGATGAGCTGGACAGCTACTGCGCCCTCCGCCGTCCCGCCGTAGCGGTGCTGACTGTGCCGAAGGCCGCCGCGCAGGACATTGCCGACCGTCTTGTCTCGCTCGGCGTGCGCGGTCTTTGGAATTTCACAAATGTGGAGCTTGAGGCCGCAAAGGACGTGTTTGTCGAAAACGTCCACTTTGCGGACAGCTTGCTGACGCTCAGCTACCGCATCGCTAAAAACCCCGCTCCGGAGAGGGAATGATCATGAAGAAACGCACCGTACTCTTAACCGTTTTGCTCGCTGCCGCGCTGCTGCTCGGCGCCGCCGCAGCGGGAGGCGACGCGGGCGATCCGCTCGTATCGGTGGATTATCTGCGCTCCGTGTTCCAGCCCAAGGCGGAAACCGCCGTAAAGGAACGGCTCGACGCCTCCGGCAAAGCCGCCTATGACGCGGCGGAGGGAAAGTGGCGCGCAGCCGTCGCATCGGTCGAGGCCGCCGCAGGTTCCGAACGCACCTCTGTTTGGCGCGAGGCGATGCTCAAACGAGGCGACATACTCTCGGGTCTTACAGGCACGCAGGTGACGCTGCTCACGGGCGAGGCATCCGTGCAGTTTGCCTCCGGCTCGGTGGTAGACGTGACCGAGGGTACGGAGCTTTCCGCCGGCGCTGCGCTCAAAGCGCGCCACCGCTACATGGTCGCCGAGGACACCTCCGCGCTTTTCACCGTTTCCTCGCGTACGGCGGTGCTCGATTACTGCGGCGACTATCACATCGCCCCTTCGTCCTCCGCGCCCGATTACGCCGCGATGGCAAGCGCGCTCAGGACGCTCTCGCTCTTCAAGGGCACCAACACCGGCTACGGTCAGGGCTTCGATCTGGAAATGGTGCCCACGCGCATTCAGGCGCTTGTCATGCTTATCCGCCTGCTCGGTGAAGAAGACGCGGCGCTCGCCTGCACCTCCCCCGTTTCGTTCAAGGATATCGCCGCGAACTACTGGGGGCGTCCATACATTGCCTATGCGGTCGAAAAGGGCTACACCAACGGCGTGGAGGACAACAAGTTTGCCCCCGACCGCAGCGCGAACGAGGGCATGTACGTCGAGTTTGTCCTGCGCGCGCTCGGCTACAGCGACACGACGCAGACCGACGTTTCGACCGCCGCCGACCGCGCGTATACCGCGGGCGTCCTCACAGACGGCGAGCGCAGCGCCCTGCGCGCCGAACCGTTTTTGCGCGCCGACGTCGCCTACCTCTCGTGGTACGCGCTCGGCGTACCGCTCCCGGGCGGCGGCATGACACTGCACGAAAAGCTTGAGATTGCGGGCGTGTTCTCCGCCGACGCCTACGCGCGCGCCGCCGAAACGGTCGCCTCCGCAAGACTCTGAGCACGCTTTTTCACATGGCGCATACTATGGATTGAGACCGCCTAGGGGCTGTCTTAAGGGGCGTTCGCCCATATCTTCATAGGAGGTTGCGCTATGTACAACAACAATTGCTTTGGCGGCAACGGCTGCTGCTGGATCGTCATTCTGATCCTCATCCTGTTCCTCTGCGGCGGGAACGGCTGCGGCAACAGCAACGGCTGCGGCAACAGCTGCGGCTGCTGAATCGCGCAATACACAGGCCCCCGCGCGCAAGCGCGGGGGCC
>JAWRIJ010000076.1:0-9384 GCA_040307975.1 Oscillospiraceae bacterium
CAGGGCGCCGCGGCGCGCCGCGCCGCCGGTGTGCATCACAATGATGGAAAGCCCCTTGTCCTTCGCGCTGTCAATCAGCTCCGCCACACGCGCCAGCTCGCCGTCCGCGTCGATACCCGCGGCGCCGAGGCCCTTGGACGAGCCGCCCACCACGACGATGAGCGTCTTGGCGTCGCCGAGATCGGCGGAGGTCGCGAGGTTGTTGAGCGTGAAGTCCATGCCCAGCTTGCCCATGACCGTTCCGATCATCTGATAATCGGCGCTTTGTCCGCCGGAGGTGACGAGCGCGGGATACTCGGCAAAGCCCGCGCTCAAAGCGCTCGTCGCGCCGCCGCCGGAAGCGCCCCCGCCGGAGGCGGAGCCGCTGTCGGAGGCGGTATGCGGAGGCGCGGGCAGATCCGTGGTCGTCGTTCCCTCCTCGGCGCAGGCCGCGAGCGCGAAGGCCGCGGCGAGCGCCATTAGAATTGCAAGCAGTTTCCTTTTCATGCGCTTTCTTTCCTTTCCGGTGTTGTCCGAAAACTTTGCGCGCTTTTCGCCTTTAATACGCGAGCGCCTTGCCGTCGCGGCGAGGATCGGCGCCGCCGCGCAGCGTGCCGTCGGGACGGATCTCGATACCCTGCACGCCGCCGAAGAACAGGTTCCATGCGCCCTTGTCGCCCGTCTCATGGCCGCGCGCCTCCAAATCGGCGACGGTCTCGGGCGTGATGGGCGTCACACCGTCGGACTCATAATAAAGGACTTCCTTGTGGTTATCAAAGATGCGCGCGGTGTCGATGGCGTCCTGAATGTCCATGTTATAGTCGATCATGCGCTCCACGATCTGGGTGATGGTCGGCCAAATGCGCAGGCCGCCGGGGGTGCCGATCGTCAAAAACGGCGTGCCGTCGGGATAGAGCACGATGGACGGGGACATGGAGCTGAGCGGACGCTTGCCGCCGGCAACGCAGTTGACGGAGGTGGGATCGGAGGAAAAGTCGTCCATCTCATCGTTCATGATAAAGCCGTAGCCGGGGATGGCGACCTTGTTGCCGTAGAAATCGTTGATGGTCTGCGTGCAGGCAACCATGTTGCCCCACTGGTCGACGACGGAGAAGGACGTGGTGGAGCTGGACTCATAGGGGATCGGGTTGTCCGCCTCATAGGAGCCGCTCTTCGCCATGTCGATCTTGTCGGCGAGCTTCTTGGCATACTCCTTGCTGGTAAGACCCGCAAGAGGAACGTCCGTAAAGGCGGTGTCCGCCATGTACTTGGCGCGGTCGGCAAACGCCATCTTGAACGTCTCGGAGAACAGGTGAATATAATCCGGGGTGTTGACGCCGTAGGACTTCATGTCAAAGTTCTCAAGGATGTTGAGCGCCTCGATGAGGTGCGTGCCGCCGGAGGAAGCCGGAGGAAGGGAGTAGATCGTGTAATCGCGATAGGTGGAGGTGACGGGCTTGCGCACCTCAACCTTGTAGTTCGCAAGGTCGTCGGTGGTCATCACGCCGCCGTACTTCTTGAGCGTATCGGCGATCGCCTGCGCGACCTCGCCCTTGTAAAACGCGTCCGCGCCGTCGTCCGCGATCATCTGCAGGGTCTTCGCGAGATCCTTGTTCGTCCAAGTGGTGCCAACCTCCAAAGGCAGGCCAACCTCGTCGAGATAATATCCCGCGACCTCGGGCATACGGGACGCCTCATAATACTCGTCCTCGGTGCACTGCTTCATCGTGACCGTGACGATATAGCCGTTGTTGGCAAGGTCGATGGCGGGCTGCATGAGCTGCTGGCGGGTCAGCTTGCCGGAGCCAAAGTGCTCGAAGGCATACTCCATACCGGCGACCTCGCCCGGCGTACCCGCCGCCATGCCGCCGAGCTGGGAAAGGCTGGAATACTCGCCCGTCAGCTCCTCGCCGTCGGCGGTCACAAACATTTTGACGTTGCCCTCGTCATCCAGCCACATCTCCGGCGTGGCATTGGCGGGCGCGATCTCGCGGTAGTCGATAACGGTGACGTCCTTGGTCGCCGCCTCGTAGATGATCATGAAGCCGCCGCCACCGAGACCGGAGGTGTACGGCTCGGCAACGCCCAGCGTATAGGACGTGGCAATCGCCGCGTCAACCGCGTTGCCGCCCGCCTTCAGGACGTCGAGACCCGCCTTGGAGGCATACCAGCTCGAGCTGGCGACGGCGCCCTGCGTACCGGTGGCGTCACGGTCGGTGCGCTTGGTCTGGAGCTTCTCGTCATAAGGAAGCCAAACCTCGTCCTCGGCGGACTTCTCCGGTTCGGCCGGTTGCTCGGGCTGCGCGGGCTGCGCCGGCTGCTCGGGCTGCGCCGGCTGCGAGGGCTGCGACGGCTGCGAGGGCTGGCTCTGCCCGCAGGCGATCAGGGAAAGCGACATTGCAAGCGCCAAAAGAAGCGCAAGCCAATTCTTCTTCATTTTCATCAAAATACTCCTCCCTAAAAATGATATCTTACCGCATCTCCGCCGCCGCGGGCGCGGCGGCGGAAATGATACGGTCTTAGAAGCCGACGGCCTTGCCGTCCTGACGCGGATCGGCCGTTCCGTAGAGCGAACCGTCCGGCATGAACTGGATCGCCTGAACCGCGCCGGAAGCGGCGGTCTTGATCTCACCGTGGCCCATTTCCTCAAGCGCCTTGACCGTCTCTTCGGTCACGGCATAATCCTCGTAACCCTTGAGCGGCGTTTCGTACTGGAGGTTGTTCTGCGGGCCGTTGTTCCAGATCTTCGGAATGCTGATCGCATCGTGCAGCGGGATGCCGCTGTCGATCACGCGGGTGATGATCTGCGCGACGGAGGCAAAAATACGCGCGCCGCCCGGCGTGCCGAGCACCATGAAGGGCGAACCGTCCTCGTTGAGAACGACGGTCGGGCTCATGGAGGAAAGCGGCTTCTTGCCCGGCTCGACCCTGTTGACGCTCTCCGGATCGGTGGAGAAGTCATCCATTTGGTTGTTCATCATGAATCCGTAGCCGCCGACCATCACGCCGCTGCCGAAGTAGTAGTTGATGGTCTTGGTGATGGCGACGCAGTTGCCCTGCGCGTCGGCGACGGAGTAGTGCGTGGTGTCGGTGTGTTCAAAGAGCGTGGGATCGCCAAAATCGACCGGCTCCTTGGCCTCCTTGAGGTCGATAAGCGCGGCGCGGGTCTTGGCGTACTCCTTATTGGTCAGGCCCTTGAGCGGAACGTCGGCGAACGCGGTATCCGCCATATAGCGCGCGCGGTCGGCGTAGGAGAGCTTGAAGGTCTCGGCAAGCAGGTGAACGTACTCGGGCGAGTTGACCTTCATCGAAGATACGTCGAAATTCTCAAGGATGTTGAGGATCTCGATAAGGTGCGTGCCGCCGGAGGAGGGCGGGGGCGAGGAGATGATCTGATAGCCGCGGTACGTGCCGGTGACGGGCTCATGCACCATCACGTCGTAGTTCGCGAGATCCTCCATCGTCATCACGCCGCCGTACTTCTTATTGGTGTCGACGACCGCCTGCGCGATCTCGCCCTTGTAGAAGCCGTCCTTGCCCTCGTCGGCGATCTTTTGCAGCGCCTTGGCGAGGTCGGGGTTCGCGATCACGTCGCCCTCCTCATAGGGAAGGCCCAGCTCGTTCCAATAGACCGACTGCATCTCGGGGAACTCCACCGCCTTGTCATAGGCGTCGGAAATGGCGTTCGCGCAGTAGCGGGACACGGTGAAGCCCTCCGTCGCAATACGGATGGCGGGCTCCATGATCTGCTGGCGCGTCAGCTTTCCGGAGCCGTAGTTCTCCAGCAGGTACAGCATGCCGGCGACCTCGCCGGGCACGCCGGAGGCAAGACCGCCCTTAACGGTGTTGCCGTTGCTCTTCCCCTCGGCGTCCAGATAAAGGTCAAGCGTCGCAGCCGCGGGCGCGACCTCACGGAAGTCGATGAAGAAATTCTCGCCGTCGGCGGTATGGATGGTGGCGAGTCCGCCGCCGCCGAGTCCGGAGGTGAACGGTTCGCACACGCCGAGGGCAAAGCCCATGGCGACCGCCGCGTCGACCGCGTTGCCGCCCTTTTGCATGATTTCCGCGCCGACCTGCGACACCTCGTACTTTGAGGCGGTCGCCATAGCCGTCTTGGCGGTGGCGTCGCGTCCGGTGGTGATGCGGTTGCCGTCCTTGTCCACGGTTTCAAAGCCCTCCACCGAGTAGGCGGGGGTCAGCTTCTTCGCCTCAGGCTGCGCGGGTTCGGCAGGCTGAGTGGGCTGAGCCGGCTGTTCCGGCTGAGCGGGCTGAGCCGGCTGGGCCGGCTGGCTGGTCTGGCCGCAGGCGATGAGCGAGAGCGCCATCACAAGCGCCAACAGCAGAGCAAGCGTCTTCTTCATGTTGTTCCTCCCTTTTTTACAAATTAATACGGCAGAATCTGTCTATTTCGTACAAATTCTTCGCATTCTACGGTTTGAATCCTATCACATTTAACAGTCGCTGTCTATTTTCTCGCATATTTTTTTCTGCCGGATTGCAAATCACTCCGCTTTTCGATACATCTGCTTCGGACGCCCCACCTTGCCATAGGTGCCGCGCACCTCCACGCGTCCCTCGTTGACGAGGTGCTGCAAATAGCGGAACACTGTCTGATATGCAAGTCCCGTGGCGCGCGCCACCTCGTCGGCGGTCAGCGCCTCCCCGCGCCCCGCAAGGCACTCTTCGATGAGCGCGAGCGTCGCGGGGCTCATCCCCTTGGAAAGGCGCTGGTGCGGACGGATCTCCCGCGGGCGGCTCTCCAGCAGGCGCAGGTGCAGCTTGATGCGGCTGATGATGTCTGGCGCTTTGATCGGCTTGAGCGCAAAATCGCTTGCGCCCGCCTCCAAAAACGCGTCGGCGACCTTCTGGTTCTCCTCGATGGTGAACACGATGATGGGAACCTCCGCGTCCAGCCGCCGCAGCATCCGCACGCCGTCCACGCCGTTGACGCGCGGCATATGGTAGTCGATCAGCACAAGGCTCGGGCGGCGCGCCTCAAACGCGGCGACGCCCTCCTCCACGCTGCCCGCGTCCACCGTCTCCCAGCCCTGGAGACGGAACAGCGCGCCGAGCGCGAAGCGGATCTCCTCGTCATCGTCGATGCAAAGTATGGTAACGTCTCTGCTCATTCAAACTCTCCTCCCTGCCGCAAGGCAATGGTGATCTCGGTGCCCGCGCCTTCGGTCGATTCCATTTGGATCGTCCCGTCCATCCGCTCGACCACGCCGCGCACAAAGGCGAGTCCGATACCGCTCGACTCCCCGCCCGAAACGCCCCTGCGCCAAATGTCTTTCCGCTTTTCGGCAGGGATGCCGCGTCCGTTGTCCGAAACGGTGAACAGCACCCTCGCGCCGTCCGCCGTCTCGCGGCGCCGCGCGCGCAGCCAAATCTCTGGCGTCCGGTCGGGCGGGACCGCCTTCGCCGCGTTTTGCAGCAGGTTCACCAGCGCGCGGGAGAAAAAGATGCGGTTGACAAACACGGTTTCCCCCTGCGCGAGGTTTTCCGTGCGGACATACTGCGCGTAATCGGACACGGAGGTCTGCGAAAGCACGCTGTCCAGCACCGTCTGCGTATCGACGACGGTGCGCTTGTCTTCATAGAGGATCTCCGAGATCATGCCGCTCATCTGTTCGACCGCGCGCTCAATGCGGCGCAGGTACTCCCTGTCGCGGAAATCCGGTTCGGCGTCGTGCTCCATCTCCATGACGCCCACCATCGTTTGGATAGCGGTCAGCGGGGATTTGAGGTCATGCACCAAATACTGGATCTCCTCGTAATTCCGCGTCCGTATCTCATTGATGCGGCTCTGCGTGCGCATCTCCTCATTCTGCTCGCGCAGCAGGCTCAGCTCGCGCAGCGTGCTCTCCTCGCGCAGGAGCATCAGCACAATGAACGCGAACACCAAAAACAGGACCATGCCGAACAGTCCCAGCGCGTTGAGGGGCTTTTCCGCCTCCAGTACGGCCGCGGCGAGCTTGATGTCGCTCGACGTCTCGCCGCGCCCCACCGGAAGCCGTCCCAGCACGGGCGCGATGTCCATGAATTGCAGCGGCGTGAGCACGAGCGCGATCATCAGTGCCTTTTTCAGCAGCGAAACGCGATAGCCAAGCGTACCGAAGCCGATGGCAAACGCGCCCACGCAGATCGCGGGGATGCCGAAGTCGTAGCGGATGCCGTGCAGCAGCTCGATACAGCGGTAGGTAAGCGGCAGCAAAGCGAAAACGAGCGCGGCGCTCAAAATACCCCGGTGGATCTTCAGCCGACGCGTTTCGATCGACTCGCTGATAAAAAACGTTCCCACATAGTGCGGTACGGAGCGCAGCGAGTTGAGCATCACGAGCCGGAGCGCCGCGTCGAGCAGCTCCGCCTTGTCCCGCTGCGCAAGCGCAATGGACAAATGCTCCGAAACGCCGAAGCTCCGCACGTTGAACAGCACCGGCATCAGGAACGTGAACAGCACCAGCGTCACGCCCAGCGCAAGCTCCCGCTTGTCAACGCTCCAAATCGGCGCGCGCGGCGCCGTCTGTTCGCCCGACATGTGTTCCCCCTTCCTACCGCAGCGCGTAATGCCGCAGCACGTAATCCACGATGTCGAGCTGACGCTCCACGCGCGTTCCCAGTTCCTCGCCGCGCCAGGTCTCCACCGTGATGACCGGAATCTTCAATTCCTCGCTCACCGTTCGATTGACGCTCCCCTCCGGCGGGGAGCCGAGCAGCGTCAGCGGCACGTCGCCGAGCGCGCCCGAGGCGGAGTCCTCCAAAAGCCCCCAAACAAGGTCGGCGACCGGCGCAACGTCATAAAGGATAATGGAATTGCTCAGATCGTCCCGCTCCGGCCGCGCCGCGCCGCGCGTCTCGTGCAGGTCGAGCACGATCGCGGGGCGTTTGTCCGCGATGTCCGCGTAGATCGACGCGGCGATGCGCTCGGCGTCCCAGCCCTCCGGGTCTCCGGGGAAGTTGCGGTTGAGGTCGCGCTTTGAGCGCGTCTCGCGCTGGTCGTGCTCCGCTCCGTAGACGTTCGCGGGGCTCAGGATGTAAACCGTGCCCGCCTTGACGTCCCAGTCCTTGACGCGGTTTGCCGCCGTCCAGCCCGCCGTCTCGTCGCCGTGGACGCCGCCGATGACGTAGACCGCCGCCCCGTCCTCCTTGCCGCGCAGCACGCGCACCGTGTTCTCCCATTCCGTGCCCTGCGCGATCTTATACTCCTCCGGCTGCTGCGTGGCGCAGCCGCTCAGCAGCAGGCAGGCAAGCGCAAGCAAAATCGCCAGCCGTTTCATGCGTTCTCCTCCTCCCGCCGCCTCACGCGCCCGAGCACCAGCAGCGCCGCCGCGCCGCCCACGCCGCCGAACGCGATCCGCCACGGATAACGGCGCGTGTAATAGATCGCGCTCTCGCCCGGAACGGACGGCGTTTCGCTGTCGTAGGGAAGTCCGTAATCCGCGACGAGCTTTTTGATGTTGAGCAGGTGCAGTACCGCAAGCCCGCGCGCGTTGTACAGCTCCATAAGTCCGCTGCCCTCGTCCGCCCGCTTCACCGTATAGGGGCGCACCAGGCCGTAGGGCACGGTGTCCTCACCCTTGCCGATGGTCGTCAGGTTCCCGCCCACGCCGACAAAGCAGCGGATCGGGCCGTTCTCCTCATAAATCGCCATGCGCGCGGCAAGATTCTCCGCGTAGTCCTCCAAATAGAGCATCGGCACGTCGGACGCCTCCAGCCGCGCGCGGATCTCCGCCGCGAGCGAGGGGTCCATATCGAGCCCGCAATCCTTCCACCCGCCCATCGAAAACGCGGCGGGCGCGGGGATCAATCCCTCCGCCGCAAGCCGCAGCGCCATGTCGGGAAAGGTCAGCTCCGGCTGGTTCGCCCCGTAGGTGGACGCGCCGACGGAGGCGATGTAGACGATGTTCACATCCATCGCCGCGCAGGCGGAAAGCACCGCGAGGTTCATCGCGGGAAAGGAGCCGGAAAAGCCCGCGCCCACCGTGTCGCCCGCCTTGACGTCCGCCTCGCGCAGCATCTGCACCGCAAGCGCCGCCATGTCGCTGTCCGCTGTGGTGCGCTTCGCCTCAAGCGCGCCGCTCGTGGTCGTAATAAAGGTATAGGGCTCGCCGATCATGCCCGTGTGATGGCGGTCGTCGGCGCTGAAGCCCAGCCCCGCCTCCGCCTTGTAGTCTCTCACCCGCTCCATGCAGCGCAGCATCCGCTGCGCCGCATCCAGCTTCACGTCGTAGTCCGGCGCTCTCGCGCTCCCCACGCTGAGAAATGACGCGGCGAGCGCGAGCAGAAGCAGCAGCGCCGCCGCGGCCAGATAACGCGTATCGAGCTTTTTCATCGCCGCCTCCTTCAGCCGAAGATCGGGTAGCCCGCCGCGGCAGCGATCAGCGCCGTCGCCGCCGTCGTCGCCGTCAGGCTCAGCAGCGTGTCGCGCACGCCCTGACGGTCGAATTCCCGCGCGATGAGCCCCGGGATCAGCACGCCGATCGCATCGGCGACGCCGAACGCGGGTCCGATATGCCCAAGCAGCGCGCTGAAGAAAAACGCAAGCAGAATCGTAACGCCGAAGCGCCGCCGCCCGTAGAGGATCAGCGCCTCGGAAAGCGCGCGGCACGCGAGCATCGCCGCAAGCGCGACCACAAGCGTTGACACAAGCCGCAGCGGCGTATGGAGCGAGAGCGCCAGATAGCCCGGCACGACCAGCCCCGCGGAAAGCCCCGTCAGCTCCGAGAAGCCGAGACTCACGAGCACGCCGAGTATCACCACGCTATCGTACAAGCGTCTCCCCCTCCTTTCGCACGCGCGCCATCAGCGCGCGCCCCTCGTTTGCGATGTTGCCGACGGCGAAAAGCGTCTGTCCCTCCGTCAGCGAGGACAAATCGAGCGCATCGGCGCTCTTCAGCCGCGCAACCTCCGTCTGCGGCAGCAGCCGCCGCAGGCGCGCGGCCATATACCGCTGCGCCGCGCCGAGCAAAAACACCTTTCGCGGACGCAGGCGCAGGCAGATCTCCAGCATATCCCGCGTGCGGCTCGGGCGGTCGGCGCGGTCGTTCACAAGCAGAAGAAGCTCCCTGTCCTCCAGTCCTTCGCGGCGGCACAGCTCTTCCCACACCATACAGGTGGATTGCACGTCGTTGATGGAAAGCCCGTTGATGAACAGCCCGCCGCTTCCGCAGCGGTGCAGGCTCAGCGCATAGGGGTCGCGCCGAAAGCGCCGCATCCCGTCGAGCGCCGTCTCACGCGGCACACCCAGCTCCGCGCAGACCGCGAGCGCGAGCGCGACATTTTCGGCAAAGTCGATCTCCGGCTCCGTTCCGTCGGGCGCGACGCGCACAAAGCGGCTGCCCAGCCGCTCCGCCTCGCGTTCCAGCACGTCCGCGCGCCCGCTCTCCGCGGTGAACAGCACGCCGC
>JAWRIJ010000077.1:0-10559 GCA_040307975.1 Oscillospiraceae bacterium
CCGCGGCGACCTGTCCGACAAGTTCATCAAGCCCATCTTTGAGAAGGGCGACTATGCCATCGTGGTCGGCGCCGGCGATGAGGACGGCCTGATGTCCGGCATTTGCGCCCAAAAGGGCATCCCGATGGACACCATCGGCAGCATCAGCGACGTGACCACCGCGCTCCCCGCCGCGTTCAAGTAACGCTTTCGAAACCGTGCGGGAAGCGGCGAAAGCTGCTTCCCGCCGCCAATAACTGGAGGTATATATGACGACAGAACTGCTTACCTTCCTCGCGATGATAGGCGTGTTTCTGCTGGGCTGCTTCCTTTGTAAGCTGCCTGTCAGCATTTCTATGGTGCTCGCCGCCGTCGCGGGTTCCCTGGTCGGCGGAAAGGGCTTTGCCCTGCGCCATCTGGTCGAGGGTATGTTCGCTTATGTGGACACGATATTGGTCATCGTGACGGCAATGATCTTCATGAAGGTCATTCAGGAGTCCGGCGCGTTGGACGCCATCGCTTCGGTCATCATCGAGCGGTTCCATAAGGTACCCGCCCTGATGCTGTGCCTTATCATGATCATCATCATGTTCCCTGGCATGATCACCGGCTCGTCCACCGCTTCGGTGCTCTCCGCCGGTTCGATCATGGCTCCCGTTCTGATGATTATGGGCGTCCCCGTGCTGGAGACCGCCTGCATCCTTGCCATGGGCGGCATTCTCGGCATGATCGCGCCGCCCACCAACATCCCCGCGATGATCATCGGCGCGGGTATCGACATTCCGTACAGCGGCTTCGGACTGCCGCTGACGCTGATGACCTTCCCGCTGGCGTTCCTCTTCGTGCTGATGTTTGCGTATAAGCACGTCAAGAAGATGAACTATGAAGAGGTCAAGGGCAAGCTGCGCACGGAGTCGCGCGAGAAGTTCGGCTTTAAGGTCTACATCCCGCTGATCCTCGCCATCGTGCTGATGGTCATAAACAAGGCGGTCCCTGCGATCCCCGACATCGGCATGCCGCTGGTGTTTCTCATCAGCGCCGCTGTCGGCTGCTTCACCGGCTATAAGTTCAACGTCGCGAAGATGGCGAAGGAATCCGTCAATTCCGTGCTGCCCGTCATGGGCATCCTGATGGGCGTCGGCATGTTCATTCAGATCATGACGCTCACCGGCGTGCGCGGCCTGATCGTCACGAGCTGCCTGAGCCTGCCCGACTGGGCGCGCTACATCGCGATGGCGGTGTCCATGCCGCTGTTCGGCGCGGTGTCGTCCTTCGGCTCCGCCAGCGTGCTGGGCGTGCCGTTCCTGCTGTCCTTCCTCGCCAAAAAGGAGATCATTGTCGCCGGCGCGCTGTCGCTCATCGCGTCGCTGGGCGACATGATGCCCCCGACGGCGCTCGCCGGCATCTTTGCCGCGCAGGTGGTCGGTATGCCGAAGTATACGCCGGTGCTCAAGAAGTGCCTGCTGCCCTGCCTGATCGTGATCGTGTGGGGCATCCTGTTTATCATCTTCGCCAACCAGCTGCAATTTCTCATTCTCGGCTGACGGAAAGGAGCGAGAGAAAGTATGATAACAATAATCTATCGCCTGATCGTCGCCATGGTGATCGGCCTCGTCGGATGGAACCTGTTCACGGAGAAAAAGCTTGCAGACCAGCTCAACTGCGCAATGGTTTTGATCCCCCTGATCCTGCGCGTGCTTATGATCAAGTAAGAGGGAGGACGAAACGATGAAAGAAAAACAGCCGATCATCACCGCGTGCCTCTGCCTTGCCGTCGCCGTCGCCGTGTGCATCGTGACGGGCATGAACTTTCTCAAGGCACGCGAGCTGCCCTGGCCGGTGAACGGTCCGGGCGTCACGGAGATCAAAATGCTCTCCGACTGGTTCCCCGGCCTCAAGAACACGCACGCCGACACCCCCGTTTATATTCTCAAGGGCAGCGAGCCGGGCGGCAAGATGCTCGTTCTCGGCGGTACGCACGGCAACGAGCCCTCGGGCTATATGTCTGCGTTTATGTTCATTGAGAATGCCGTCGTGGACAAGGGCACTGTGTACGTCATTCCCTATACCAACCGCAGCGGCATGACGCACAACGACCCCGGCGAAGGCAACATGCAGTACTTCACGCTCCAGACCCAGAGCGGCCCGCGCACGTTCCGCTTCGGCTCGCGCGCGACGAATCCCATCGACCAGTGGCCCGATCCGGACGTGTATGTGCACTATTCCTCGGGCCAGCGGCTTTCCGGCTCTGAGACGCGAAACATCAACCGCGCCTATCCCGGACGCGCCGACGGCAACATCACCGAAAAGGCCGCTTTCGGCGTCGCCGAGCTGATCCGCACGGAGGACATCGGAATCACGTTCGACCTGCACGAAGCGTCGCCGGAGTATCCGGTCATCAACGCTACGGTCGCGCATCAGAACGCGATGCCCATTGCCTCCGAGGGCTGCATCAGCCTGCTGCTCTCCGGCATCGAGATGTCGCTGGAGCAGTCCCCGACCAACTTCCACGGCCTGACCCATCGCGAGCTGGGCGACTTCACCAACACCATGGCGATCCTGATGGAGACCGCGAACGCCTCGCAGGGCCGTCTGCGCGGCGCGACCTCCCAGCGTCAGGTGATGGGCGGTCAGGACAAGTGCTATGAAAAGAGCGAGGGCCTTGGGATGCTCTACGTGCCCTGGACCGTCAACGGCGTGCTCGGCCATCCGATCGAGGAGCGCTGCGGCCGTCACTTGCAGGGCATCTACGAGTATTCGCAGGCGTACAACAACGCGAATCCCGACAAGACCGTCTCCTATCACGGCGTTCCGGGCTACGCGGATCTGTTTCTCAACGCCGACCCCGCCTATCTCGGCGGAAGCTGGCTGGGCAGTTATCTCAAGTAACAGCATTTCCATATGGATGAAAAAAGCCGGACGGCGGGGGGTGTCCCCGCCGTCCGGCTCATTTTGGAAGCGTTCTTACTGATAAAGGTTTTCCCACTTGCGCGTCTCAAAGAAGCGCACGATCGAAGCGAGGATATCCTCCTTGCTCATGGACTTCAAAAGATAGCCCTCCGGCTTGAGGCGCATCACGCTCACGACGCTGTCCCGGTCGTTTTTGCCCGTGAGGAAAATGACGGGGATCTTTGCGGAGTTCGGCTCGCTGCGGATCATCTCCAGCACCTGCGGCCCGGGCGTGACGGGCATATCGTAGTCGAGCAGGATGAGATCGGGCGTGTGCGCCGCGATGTAGGTGATCGCCTGCATGCCGGAGCGGGTGGCGGTGACACGGTACTTGGGCGAGAGCCAGCTTTGCATGGTCTGCAAAAACATGGTGTCGTCGTCCACGAGCAGGATGTGCCGCTCCTTCTTGCGGGCGTCGCTTGACCGGATAAGCGAATGCAGCGCGGCGGAGAGCGCCTTGACGTCGATGGGGCGCGTGAATTCGCGTTCGATGAGGTTTTTAGGGATGCTCTCCTCGATCTCCGCGAGCTCCTTTTCATAGCCCACGACGCACAGCGGTTTTTCGTTGCTGAAGCACAGGTCCTTGAGATAGACGAGGAGCTCCGGGGACTCGTAGACAAAATCCCCCGCGAAGAGGAGGAACACATCCGCGCTGTCCTTTTCGGAATCGATCGCTTCGATTTCCGGAGCGACCCGCACCGTCTCGATCTCCATGCTTTTGAGGCTCGCAACCAACGTGTTGGTCATCATTGCCGAGCCGTGATTGATCAGCAAAACCTTTCCAGCCATCGCCGTATCCTCCCGTTACGATAAGATTTCATTGACGCGGTCCCAGTCGAACTCCGCAATCGCGCGGCGCAGCGCGTCGACGCGATCGCGCTCGCCCTGCGGGATGCGGTAGCCCTTGAGACAGTCGAGCACATACTGCGCGCTGTCAGAATCGAGGTTCACCGCGAGCTCGCGGAGGCTGTCGTACGCCTCGCGCAGCTCGTCGTCAGAGATAAGCGGCAACGATTCGTCCTCTGCCTCCGCTTTGTCGGCGCAGAGCGGCGCGAGCGCCGCACCCAGCGCGCGGAAGCGCGGCAGCAGTTCGGAAAGTCCGCCAAAAAGAGTGTCCGTATCGCCCGCCTTGCCCGCGAGCTCCAGCTTCTCCGCCAGCGCGCCGAGATCATCCGCGCCGATGGTGCGCGACATGCTCTTGAGCGCATGCACCTTCACCGTGGCGTTGGACGCATCGTTCGCGTTGCGATAGCCCTCGATCTCATCCGCGCCCGCCGCCGCGTTTTTTGCAAAGATCGTCAGCGTGTCGAGGTACGTTTCCGCCGTGCCGCAGTGCCGCAGTCCCGATTCCGTGTCGATCTCTTCGACGCGGTACAGCCAGTCGGGAAGCTCGACCTCCGGCCCGTCCGGCTCCTCCGCTTCGGTTTCGTCGAATCGCGCGGACGCGTCCGCCTGCTTTCCGGTGAGCGTCCACAATCGGTCGCTGCCCTTCCAAACGCGGATGTCCGCGGTGCGTTCAGTCATCACATAGTCCTTGTCCTCGTCAATCATGGCGAGGAGCACCTTGGCGATCTCAGGGTCGAACTGCGTGCCGGCACAGCGCTCGATCTCCGCGCGCACGGCTTCCTGCGGCTTGGGCGTGGAGTACGTGCGCGTCGAGGTCATGGCGTCGTAGCAGTCCGCGAGACAGATGATGCGCGCCGCCTCGGGGATTTCCGCTCCCTTGAGCCCGTCGGGATACCCTCCGCCGCCGTATCTCTCGTGATGTGAGCGCGCGCCGTCGGAAAGCGCGGGCATCTCGGTGATGAGCCGCAGAATTTCGCTGCCGACGACGGTGTGCCGCTTGATTTTTTCGAACTCCTCGTCCGTCAGGCGCGAGGCCTTGTTGATAATCTCCTCCGGAACGCCGATCTTGCCGATGTCGTGCAGAAGACCCATTTCATAGATGTGCTCCTGCTCGATGGGGCTTTTGCCCATGCGCCGCGCGATCTCCGCGGAGTATGCCGCGACGCGCTCGGAGTGGCCGTTCGTATAGTGATCCTTGGCGTCGACCGCCTTACTGAGCGCGAGCATCATCTCGCGCGTCAAGTGTTCGGCGCGCAGCGTTTGGCGCTTCACCTCACCGCGAAGATCCCGCTGTAAACGGTCGAGCGCGATGATGCGCGCGGCGCGCCGCAGCAGAACCTCCGGCGCGAAGGGCTTGCGCACAAAGTCCGCCGCGCCGCTGCGGAAGCCGTCGATCTCCGCCTGCTCGTCGCTCGCGCCGGTGAGGAACACCACGGGCGTTTCGCTTGTCGTCTCGTTTTCTCGCAGCGCGCGCAGCACGTCGAAACCGCTCGCGTCGCCGAGGTTAATGTCCAAAAGAATGAGGTCGGGGCGCAGCTCCGCCGCGCGTGCAGGCGCCTCCGCGCCGCTTTGGCAGGCAATTACGCGAAAGCTCTTGCCGAGAATGTCGGCGGCGAGCGAGCAGATCACCGGATCGTCGTCCGCGATGAATACCGTCGGCTTGCCGGCGAATGTTTCGGAAGCGCTCGCGGCGGCCGTTGCCGGCTCCCGCACCTTTTCCGGCGGGAGATAGGCTTTGAGCAGCTTTTCGAGCTTTGCGCCGTCCACGGGCTTGGAGAGGTAATCCGAAAAGCCCGCCTTCAAATACATCTCCCGCGCGCCGGAGATGGCGTTCGCCGTCAGCGCGATGCAGGGCTTATCCGTGAACTCCGGCAGCTTGCGGAGCTCGCGGAGCGTTTCGATGCCGTCCATATTGGGCATCATGTGGTCGATGAAGACGACGTCAAAGGCTTCCCTCGAAGCCTTTGACAAAGCCTCTCTGCCGGACTCCGCCGTGACGACCTGCACGCGCGTTTTCTTGAGGAGTCCCTTGATGACGGTGAGGTTGACCGGCGTATCGTCCACGACCAGCACGCGCGCGTCCGGCGCGTGGAACAGCTCGCGGTAAGCCTTGCGCTTTTCGTTGTTTTGCTGGAGACTGCATGCGAGCGATCCGACGCCCTCCCACTTGACGACGTCCTGCTCGATTGCAAAGGAAAACGTTGAACCTTCGCCGTAGACGCTCTCGACGTCGAGCTTGCTGCCCATCAGCGCGAGCAGCTGCCGGGTGATGCTCATGCCGAGGCCCGTGCCCTCGATGGTGCGGTTCCGCTTTTCATCAATGCGCTCAAAGGGCGAAAAGAGCCGGTCAAGATCCTCCTGCTTCATGCCGATCCCCGTGTCGGAAACGCGAAACCGCAGGCTGATCTTGCTGTCGGAAAGCTTTTCGTAACCCACCTCAAGCGTGATGGAGCCGGTCTCGGTGTATTTTACGGCGTTGGTCAGGATGTTCAGAACGCATTGTCGGATACGGATATCGTCGCCGTAAAGCAGATGGGGCGTGGCTTCGTCCACACGCGTCTCAAGGCGCAGGCCCTTGTCCTCGGCGCGCGAATATACCATGTTGACGAGATCGTTGACGACCGAACTGAGGTCGTATTGCGTGGGCAGGATCTCCATCCGGCCCTCTTCGACCTTGGAAAAGTCCAAAATGTCGTTGATGAGCGAGAGCAGCGTCTTGCCCGCGTCCTGAATGTTTTCGGCGTAGGAGAGCGTCGCCTTTTCACCGCTTTCGCGCAGTATCATCTCGTCCATGCCGAGGATGGCGTTGATGGGCGTTCGGATCTCGTGCGACATGTTGGCAAGGAAACTCGATTTTGCCTTGTTTGCCGCATCCGCCAGTTCCTTTTGCTCCTTGAGCTCCGCCATGTATTGATAGTGCTCGGTGTCGTCCACGAGGACAAAGACCGAGCCGCAGGATATACCGGATTGATAGAGCGGTTTTTCCTGGGGCGTGTAGATATGCTCGCCGATGCGCAGCGGCTCGCCGGACGCGATGGCGGCGCGCAGCGTCTCAAGAACCGTTTTCTCCGTACCCCTAAGCTTGGGGAAAAGGCGCCTTGCAGGCGCGTTGCAATAGTCGATTTTGCCGTTGCAGCTCACGGCGATGATCGCCTCTGACAGCTCATCCGTGACATAGTCCCGCGCGAGCTGCATCGTGCTGAGCAGGTCGTAGCGGAAGATCGCGATGAACATAAAGATCGTGCCGAGCGTGAAGCCGAGCGCCGTGCAGTCGTAGCCGCGCGTGAGCTTGAGGTTGTAGAGTCCGAAGGAGCCGCTCTCCGCGAGAACGGCAAGAATAATCATCAGCAGGCGCTTGCGCGAGGGCGGGTCCTTCTCGCGGTACAGCTTGATGAACAGGGCGCAGATGCTAAAGGCGATGTAGGAAAACAAAAGCGCCGAGTAGAGGCGGTGCCCGATGCCGTCGCCGTGGATGAGCTGGGGGACGAGCGCGTCCAAGGAAAACTCCATGTTCGTGTAGAACAGTTCGTTTTGCTGCACCGTGAGGGCCATGACAAAGGCGGCCAAATGCGCCGCGGCGAGCACGAGCTTGAGCGGACGCGGAATACGGATGCGGCACAGCTCCATGGCAAAGAGAAACAGCGCGAAGGGAATCCAAACCTTTCCCAAATAGGAGAGCTGAAGAGCGGCGAGATAGGTGTCCTGCGAATGTGCCTGCATCTGCATCAGATAGCCCGTGTTGCTCACGAGCGTCGCGACGCAGCTCAAGAAGAGATAGGAGTGCAGCGTACCGCTCCATTTGCTGAAGATGGCGGCACATTCAATCAGCAGCGCGAAGATGCTGACATACTGAATGACAAGCAGAAAATGATACATACTCATCGCCTCCATCGTCCCGTTTTCGACTTATTGAGACACCAGCTTGCGGAAAATCGCGTCCTTGTCGAACTTCCCGTCCGAAAGCCCCGGGATCTCCTTGTACGCCTTACAGACCGAGAGGCTGACCTCCGTGAATATCGCGCTCATCTCCTCGTCCGTATAGGGGCAGTCGTTGGTTACGATCAGCGTGGCGAAGCTGAACGCCATGAGCCACAGGTCGCGATAATAGCAGTCCGCCGCGTGCGCGTCCATGTGATAGGTGCGCATGATGGACTCACGCACCAGCTCCTGCGAAAAACGGAGCGCTTCCATCGCGCCGCCGGACGAGCTGTCGGGAGGCGTCAGAAACAGGAGCTTGTAAAGCTCCGGCTCCTCCTTGACAAAGCGGATATACTGCTGTCCGACGCCGAGAAAGGGGATGGGGCCGGCAAGTCCGCGCTCAACATATGCGCGATAGAGCTCCTTTGCGGTTTGGAACACTTCCTCCTTGACCTGCTCCATCGTGTCGAAGTAGGTGAAGATCGGGCGCGTGGAGACGCCAAGCTTTGACGCGATCTCCCGCGCCGTGATGCCGTCCGCGCCCTTGTCGCGCGCGACGCTGACTGCGGCGGCTACGATCTCCTGTTTGGTGAATTTGGCTTTCGGCGGCATAAATATGATCCTTTCTCACGGTGTTGCGCAACACATAATGCGCAACACCTGTAAATATATCTGACTTTTCGTGTTTGTCAAGCGTTTTAAGGAAAAAACCGGAAGGGCGGCAAACGCCCGCGCGGCAAAAGCGGCGCGTCACCGTAAGCGAGGGCGCCTTTCTGCCGCGCGGGCATTTCAAATTACCAAATGGATACGCGCGTTTCCGGCTCGGTCCACATGCCGTCGCCGCGCTGAATATCATAAGTCTCGTAGAACTCGTCAAGCGTCTGAAGCGCGCGGTTGCAGCGCAGCTTGTCGGGAGAATGAACGTCGGCGGAGATGAGATACTCGCGCATCTGCCGCGTGGTCGTGGACGCCCAGGTGTTCGCCAGGGCGCGGAAAAGCGTGTCATAATCCGTAAGCTTGTCACGCTTCATGACGGTCATCAGGCAGCGGAGGCTGCCGAGATCGGCGACGTTTTCAGACAGCGTCAGCGTGCCGTTCGCGACGATGCCGGGGTAGACCTCCACGCCGTCGTACCATGCCGTGACCGCTTCGCACTTCTTTTGGAACGCGGCGTAGTCCTCCGCTGTCCACCAGTCGGCGTTGTTGCCGTTTTCGTCATACTTCGCACCGTTGTTGTCAAAAGCGTGGGTGATTTCGTGCGCGATGATGTAGCCGATGCTGCCGAGGTTCGCCTCGCGCGGGGCGTTCACGTCATAGAGCGGGGCTTGCAGGATCGCCGCGGGGAACGTGATGTCGTTGTTGCTGGCATCATAGCAGGCGTTTACGGTGTAGGGCGACATAACCCACTCCGTTTTGTCCACAGCGGTGTCCTGCATGGAGGAGCGCTTTGCGAGGAACGCCTTTTGCAGGGAGGTCAAGTTGGAGAAGTAGGTGCCGCCCTCCGCGGGAGAGAGGATCGCCACGCCGTCGAGCGTGTCGTCCCACTTGTCGGGATAACCGACCTTGATCTTCATCGTGTCCAGCTTGCGCAGCGCCTTCGCCTTGGTCGACTCGCTCATCCAGTCATTTGCCTGAATGCGCTCTTTATAGACGGAGATAAACTCGCGGATCATGTTTTCCACATCCGCCTTGGCCTCGGCGGAGAAATGGTTCTCCACGTAAGCCTTGGCAAGGTAGGTCGACAGCAAGCCCGTCACCTGATTCGAGGCGATCTGCTCGTCGCTTTGGCGGGCGTTGATGCCGTAGCACGCTTCGGCAAAGTCATAGGACGCCTCTGTAAACGCTTTGTTCAGGACCCCGCCGTAACTGGCAAGCAGAGCGTACCGCGCCATTGCCTTAAGCGTGTCGAGATGCGCGTCGTCGAGCAGCGCGGCATTCGCCTTGAGTATACCGACATCGGCGACGACGATCTTGTCGGTCGCCTTGAGGCCGGTCGCGGCGTAGAGCGCGCGCAGATCGACGTTCGGCAGCTGCGCGTTGAGCTCGTCCATGGTGTAGAGGTTGTAGGTCTTGTCAACATCGCCGTATTCCTGCGCGTCCATCATCGCGGAGGCGATCGCCGCTTCCGCGTCATAGACCAGCGCGGCACGCTCCTTCGCCTGTTCCTCGCCCATACCGGAGAGCGTGCAGAGCGTCTCGATGTAGCGCAGATACGCGTCCTTCTGCGCGCCGCCGGAGGTGTAGAAGGACTTTTCCATGCCGGGCTCCATTGAGCCAAAGGAGACGATGTAGCGGTTTGAGTCCTTTGCGTCGACGCTCAGGCTGAAGCCCATGAGCGTAAAGATACCGAGCTCCTGACGCAGGGCAATCTCAGAAGCCATCAGCTCGTCGAGCGTTTCGGCGTCCTCAATTGCGTCCAAATACTTTTGGATCGGCGCGACGCCGGCCTTCTCGCGGCCTTCGGCGTCCATCACGCAGTCATAAAGCGCCTTGATCTTTGCTTCCGGCGTACCGGCAGCCTGCGGCTTTGCGACGATGTCCGCGATCAGCGAGGCGATCTGCTCCTGCACCGTGAGACTGAGGCCACGGAACGGGCCGTTGATGGAAAGCCCTGCCGGAAGGTCGGAGTTTGCGAGCCAGTTGCGGTTGACCGTTGCATAGAAATCGTCCTTGAGGTTCGTGCCCTCAAGCGCATAGACGCGGCGCAGCAGCGTGTCGAACGACTGCGCGGTCATCGGCGCGTCGGGTGAAAACACGCCCTCGCCCGTGCCGGCGACGATGCCGGCCGCGAGCACGTCGTTCAGCTCCTCCGCCGCCCACGCGGGTATGTCGGTGAACGTCTCCGCGGGGATGGCGGCGCGGGCGGT
>JAWRIJ010000078.1:0-6167 GCA_040307975.1 Oscillospiraceae bacterium
CCTAAGATGAGACCGCTCATCCTTTAAGGAGTAAGGGCACAAATAGACGATTTGTTTGATAGGCCGGAGGTGGAAGTGCAGTAATGTATGGAGCTGACCGGTACTAATCGCCCGAGGGCTTGACCTACGTTTTGCAGGCAACAGCCTTGTTCCTCACCTCTCTTTGTTCGGTTTTCAGGGTATGACGTAACTCCCGTTCCCATCCGAGCGCAAACCAGCGAAGCGTTTGTGCGAGGAAGAGGAGGCGCGACGAAGTGAATGAGACGTGGCGCATGCGCCGCGGCGAACGATACGGAGTCTGCGCCGACGACATGCACCTTTAGCTCAGTTGGTAGAGCACCTGACTCTTAATCAGGGTGTCCAGGGTTCGAGTCCCTGAAGGTGTACCAGGTAGCAGCTCGTTTGAACGAAGGTTCAACGTGTTGATAAACTCGGGCTGGCGTCCTGAAATCCGAGCGCAAACCAGCGGAGCGTTTGTGCGAGGAAGAGGAGGGACAACGGAGCGATACGAAGTTTTTGCCGGAAGGCAGAAACGGAGCGAGCGCAGTTTGGCCCGACGACATGGCCCGTTGGTCAAGTGGTTAAGACAGCGGCCTCTCACGCCGTTAACATCGGTTCGAATCCGGTACGGGTCACCACATCAAAGCAAGCTGAACAGCTTTGAGATAGAAAAGTGAATAGATTGTTTCTGACGCAGGTCAGTTGCAATAAACAGTTGGTGCTGATTAGAGCGAGGGTCCACCCGTTCCCATTCCGAACACGGTAGTTAAGCTCGTTTCTGCCGACAATACTTGTCTGGAGACGGACCGGAAAGATAGGTAGCGCCAACACAAAAAAGAAGAACGCTTGACGGCGTTCTTCTTTTTTACGGTGTATGTTTCTACTTCAATTCAGCGCACGTAACCAGCTTTGCAGCGCGGCGTAGCCGCCGTGAGCCCAACGCGAGATATCAACGTTTTTCTTGTTAATGAGGCAGTCTGTGAGCAGGAACACTTGCATGCCAAGCTCCTCCGCCGGCATATCCTCGCCGACGTCGTTGCCGACCATGACGCACTCCTCCGGCGCGACGCCCAGTCTTTCCGTAATCTCGCGATAATAGCCGAGGTTGGGCTTGCAGTAGTGGCTGGTCTCATAGGAAGTGATGAACTCCACATCCGCGGGATCAACACCTGCCCAGCGCAAACGGCTTTCCAAAGCGCCCAGCGGAAAGATCGGCTCGGTGGCGACTACGACGGGATAGCCAAGTTCTTTGCATAGCGCCACGGTCGCTTTAGCCTCCGACGTATAGCCGCAGGAGGAGGAAATGCGCTGATAATCGACTGCATAGAAATCCTCGAACAGCGTGCGGTCGGTGAGGACACGTTCACCGGAGGTCCTGACGAAGTGCTCCCAAAACAAATCTTCGTTCGTATGCGTGCCGTCGTTGGCTTGTGTGGCGGTGATGCCGGCATTGACGCCATCGATGAGGATTTTTGGCTCGTAGCCGTGCGGGGACATCTTTTTGGTCAAGAGCTTGAAATAGGTGCGCACGAATACGCCGGCGTCCATCGGCAACAGCGTACCGTCCATATCGAAGAATATGTACTTGGGTCTCATAGAGGTTCCTCCTCGGTAGAATACGGGTGCTCCGGAAGCTCTGCAATGATGGCGGCGCACAAAATCAGTACGGCGCCAAAAATATCCAAAGCGGTCATATGCTCGCGCAACACGAGCGCGGAGAGAAAGACCGCGACGACCGGATCGAGATAGCTCAAAAGCGCCAGCGTATGCGCGGGTAGCGCGTCTACGGAGCTGAAATAGAGCGCGTAGGCAAACCCTGTATGGATCAGGCCGGCAACAAGCAGAAGAATAACGATGCGCGGCGTAAAAGCGCCGGGGGCTATGTGCTCTGTCAGCAGGACATAGGGAATGAGCACGGCACCCGCCGTACCGATCTGCACGATGGTGCGGTCGTAGGGGCGGATATCGTGGATGCGCTTGTTGATCAGCACGACACCCGCGTACAGCACCGCAGAGCCGAGCGCGAGCAGCACGCCGCGCCACTCCGACGTGCCGGAAAAGCCCGCGCGCGTCACACCGGAAACAAAGACCATGCCGAGCAGCGCGGCGGCAAGACAGCAGAGCTTGCGCGGCGTCAGCCGTTCGCGCAGCACGAAAGGCGCCGCCGCGAGCGTGAAAACCGGCGTCATGTAATAGCAGAGCGTCGCCGTGGCGACGGTAGTGTAACGGTATGCCTCAAAGAGCAAGATCCAGCCAAAGCCGATCATCGTACCGGAAATGAGCAGACGCACCAGATTGGCGCGGATCGCCGCAAGCGAAAGGCGCTCGCCGCGCAAGTACACATAGAGCAGCAACGCCAGCGCGCCGAGCAGACCGCGCAGCATTGCGAGAAAACCGGACGGAACCGGAAGGGCGCGCCGCAACAGGCCAATCGTGCCAAAAATGCTCATCGACGCAATCAGCGAGAGACGCGCGCGCGCAGTTTCGTTTTTCATAGGACGTTTTCACCAAACGGCCCGTCATCATAGGGCGTGATAGGCTCGTCATGCGACGATTCCCGCCGAAGCGTGCAGTATGCGGCGGAAAACATAAGCACAACGAACAGCAGAAAAATCATGGAGGACAGCGTCGTTCCGGTCATGGCGCAGGCGTCATAGAATCCGTGCAGGAACACAGCGATCAGATAGCCCGCGCGCAGACAGCGGCGAGAGCCCGCATGGTCGCCAAAGTTTTCAAGCAACCGCGCACGACCGTAGTAAACGCCCATGAACACCGCGAACGACATGTGTCCCGGAATAGCGAGCAGCGCACGCGGCAGCGCGACGGAAAGCCCGTAGTTGACGACGTACTGGATGTTTTCCAGCGCCGCAAAGCCTAGGGAGACGAACACCGCGTACACGACGCCGTCGAAGCGGTAGTTAAACGCGCGGCTGCGCCAGGAGCAGAGCTTGAGAAAGAACAGCTTTGTTCCCTCTTCAATTACCGCGATGACGAGAAACGCCAGCACAATGTTGTAAAAGGGAACGGCGGGGTTGACCAGCACGGAGAGCAGGCCCTCCCCGAGCCCTTCAAGCAGCGCCGAGCAGACGCCCGCGAGGCAGCCCATGCCGAGCAGAGCGAGCAGAAGCGAGAAAGGCTCCTTTTCAACCCTGTCGTGCCGATAGACATAGCGCAGCAAAAAGAACGCCGGCAGCACGGCGGCGAGAACGTAGATGATCCTCGGCAAAAGCGCGAGAACAGGAAAAACAAAAAACATGGCTCAGACAAATCCTTTCTGACGCACGATTCAGTCTTCTGGGATAAAACGAAGGCTTGGGTTCATATCCGCGGCGTCGCGCAATACGTTTTGCAGAATGTCGGCATAGACGCCGAGGTGTGCAAACAACTCCTTCGGATGCCGGATCACAACGTCGCAGGGCTCGTGAATATCCGTCAGGCAGTCAAACAGCGCGTCGAGGTTGCGCCCGTACCACTCCGGCAGGGCGAGCTGACACGCAAGACTGTCATGCAGTTCGTCGCGCGAGGCGATCTCGGCGCCGTCGATCAAAGCGTACATGATGCTATTCCTCCCCGTACAGGAGCTCGAAGCTCTGATAGTGGTCTGCGGTGTAATAAATGAGCCCGTCGTTGGAAAAAACGATGCGCTTCGAGCCGCGGCTTTTTGCGCCGAGCGTGTCGACGTCGCATTCGATCCAATACCGTCCGTCCGCGCTCGGGAGCAGCCCCTCGTAGTTGCCGAAGCGGCTTCCGCCGATGCATTTGCCGGGGGCGTAGGGTTCGAGCGGACCGCCGCTCCAGCCGAGCGCCTCCGCCTCCTTCTTTGTGATGAAGTTGGGAGGAAGATGCCCGTAGAGGTGGAGATAGAGCGCCACGTCATCCTTCGAGGTGTAGCTCCCATCCTCGGAGAGCGTCTGCGTATCCGCTGAGAGCGGCGTTTCCTCAGGAGGCTCCGCTTCGGGCGGAGCGGTGGACTGAACACCGCTTTCCTGCGGTGGGACGGGAGACGCTTCCGGCTCATCGGGTAGCAGCACAAGCTCCGGAAGCGTCTCGCTTGGCGCGGGCGTTTTCGGATTGGCGGCGCAGGCTGCGAACGAGAGCGCCAACAGCAGCGCGAGCAGGAAAGAAAGCAAACGTTTCATAGTATTTGTATTTTACCATGAAAAAAGGCAAATGAAAATAGGGTAGATTAGACGGAAAAAACGGACGGCAGCGCCGCGGAAAAGGCAAAGATTGACAGGACGCGCACAAAAGCATACACTGGGTTACAGCAAAGTGAACGGAGGAGAAAGAGCCATGCCACAGAGAGAGTTTCAAGAGCTCGGCAGAATACTCGAGCAAGGCGGGAACGCAGAATTTGCGCGCGAGATCGAGGGACGGCGATATGTCAGGCGCTTCGTTCCCCGCGAGCGGCTGATCCTGCTCGGCGGCGGGCACGTCGCGCGCTCTCTCTCCAAAATGGCGGCGATGCTCGACTTTGCCGTGACGGTCGTGGACGACCGCCCCGCGTTTGCCAATCACGAGCGATTTCCGGAGGCGGAGCGGATCGTGTGCGACGCGTTTGAGTCGGCGATCCGATCGCTGAAGCTGAGGCGAAGAGATTACGTCTGCGTGCTCACGCGCGGGCATCGGTGGGACGCCGAGTGCCTGCGGCAGCTTCTTGCGGGAGCAGAGCCGTCGTATCTTGGCATGATTGGCTCGAAACGGCGTGTTGCGGGGCTGTTCGGCGCGTTGAAGGATGAGGGCTTCGACGCGTCGCGCATCGGGCGCATACACGCGCCCATCGGCCTTGCGATCGGCGCGGTGACGCCGGAGGAAATCGCGGTGTCCATCTGCGCCCAGCTTGTCGAGCGCCGTCACGCAAAGCCGGAAACGGCGCCGGACGAAGAGGCGCTCGCACAGACGAACACCGATCCCGCGCTGCTGCGCTTTCTCACGGAGAATGCGGAAAAGAAGGCGATTTGCCTCGTGGTCGAGACGCGCGGCTCCACGCCCGTCAAGTCGGGCGCGATGATGGCGGTCGACGCGCGCGGGAACGGATACGGTACCATCGGCGGCGGCTGCGGCGAAGCGGAGGTCATGACGCGCGCCCGCTTGCTGATCGGAACGGGAAAGACCGAGACCGTGGAGGTCGACATGACGGATGACGCCGCAGCAGAAGATGGACTTACCTGCGGCGGAACCATGAAAGTCTATTTGGAGGATGTGGCGCAATGAATGCCATACCATACTTTGACGGGCACTGCGATACCATCAGCTGCTGCGAGAAGCTGGGCTGGTCGCTGCGGGAGAACGGCGGGCACCTTGATCTCGCTCGATTGAAGGCGTTCGACGGGGCGGCGCAGGTTTTCGCAATCTTTCACGACCTCGCAAAAGCGCCCGCAGACGGCATGTTTGCCGAGTGCAAGCGGCAGCAGGCGGTGTTTGCCCGCGAGCTTGCGAAAAATACCGACATTGCTGCGCCGTGCCGCACGGCGGAGGAAGCGCGCCGCGCCAACGCGGCGGGGAAGGTCGCCGCGTTCCTTTCCTGCGAGGGCGCGGAGCTCTTGGACTGCGACCCGGATAAGCTCGACTGGGCAAATGAGACGGGCGTAAAGGCAATAAACCTTACATGGAACCACGCCAATGCCCTCGCGGGTTCCAACCGAAGCGAGCCGCAGCGCGGGCTGAGCGACCTCGGGCGCGCGTTCGTTCGGCGGGCGCAAGGCTATGGCATCCTGATCGACGTGTCGCACTGCTCCGACGCCGCCTTTTGGGATCTGCTGGACGTGGCGGAGAGACCGGTCATCGCAACGCATTCCGACGCGCGCGCGGTGCGCGACCACGCGCGCAACCTCAGCGACGAAATGTTCCGTGCGGTCGCGCAGACGGGCGGTGTGGTCGGCGTCAACTTCTATGCGGACTTCGTTTCCGCGTCGGAGGAGGCTTCAATGGACGACATGGTGCGCCATGTAGAGCATTTTCTTTCGCTCGGCGGGGAGAAGCACATTGGCATCGGCGCAGATTTTGACGGCTGCGATCGGCTCTGCGGCGGCATGAAAGGTGTACAGGACGTCCCGCTGCTGTGGGAGGCGCTCCGAAGCCGCGGCTACGGCGACGCGTTGCTGGGGGACATTTTTTATAATAATTTCCTACGCGTATTTGAATAGGCTGGGACAAAAAGCGGCGCC
>JAWRIJ010000079.1:0-8533 GCA_040307975.1 Oscillospiraceae bacterium
CGGGGGAGCGGCGCGAGGCGTGGACGCTGAAGACGCTCACGGCGACGCTCGGCGCGGACGAGTTCACAAAGGAGTGTGAAGTCAACCAGCAGATCGTTGAGGGTACGCCGCTGAGAATGAGCTTGGCGGAAATCCTGATGACGGCGGACATTTACACCGGCGAGGAGGGCGATCCGCAGACCGTCGCGGGAGGAAGCAGCACCGACCTGCTCATCTCGTCCGGCGGCACCGTCCGTATCGTGCCGCACGTGGTTGGTTCGTTTGAGGGCTTCACGGCGTCGATCGTGAAGGTGGATACGACCACGGGCGCCGTCGGCAGAGCGAGCCTTGACGACACGCGCGGATATACCGAGGCAAGCATCGCGGCAAAGGCCGCTGCGGCGACCGACGCCAGAGAGGCCGCCATTTGGAAGAGCGCGAAGCCGGAAACCGGCTCGTTCAACGCCGAAGGGGTTGAGATCAGCTTCCTGCCGCCGCGCAACTATACCGGCGCTTCGGTGAAGTATCAAATCAGGATCGTTTCGCGCGAAAGCGCGTCCTCCGCCCTTACCGTCAACGTAACGGTCGCGAGCGAGAGCGATCCGATCGCGCAGCAGCTGGAAGATCTTGCGAAGGTCATCGAGGCGGAGAAGCTGGAGAAAATGCAGCAGAAGATCGATAACCTGGAAAATTCGGTCGGCGCGACAGGCGGCGCGGTCGCGGTCAGCGGAGGAACCGGCGCGGAAAACAGCGACGGAGCGGGAGCATGATCCATGGACGAAAGACGAAATAAAAAAGCGATTATCATCACTCTTGCGGTGCTCGCGGTCATGATCGCCGCCACCGCCGCGGTCGCGATTATCCTGCGCGTCCGCGGCGGGGCGCGGTTCAGCGGCGCCGACGACGCGCCATATCCCTACTTTTGGACGGAGAAAAAGGACGGGACGATCGCGCTGAGCATGAAGACCGGCAAAGCGGAAGGCGCCATGTGGAGCCTTGACGGCACGGACGGCGACATTCTCGAAATCACCGCGGGCGAAACAAAGCGCGGGACGTCGGAGATGACGCTGACCCCTGTTGAAGTGGGACGCGTGCAGGCGACTTTCGCGCTCATGAGCGGTGAGGAACGGCTCGCGGAGCTGAGCCTGACCGTGGCGGTCAGCGATACGGACGGGTATTATGCCGCGACGGTCGACGCGCATCGCGAGCGTGCCCTACAAGCCACCGTGCGCGGCGGCGAGGAGACGGGGCATCCCTTTACCGTGCGCGGCGGCGACGAGGGACTGACGATTTTCGTCGAGGAGACCGAGGGACATACGGACGACGGCGAGTGGCTTTTCGAGAGCAGCGATACGATGGTCGCGGCGCTCTACAGCATGGAAGCTTCGAGGCAAGGCATTACCATCCAGCTCGAAACGCGAGCAAACGGCGTCGCCGAGGTGAGCGTTTACAATGCCGACGCGAACATATCCTTTGTGTTTGACGTGGAGGTCGCCGACGGCGAGATGCGGCTGACCGGCAGCAGGACGGAGCAGCTTGTGACGGACGGAGCCGCCGACGGTGCGGGAGCGGCTGGCGCTGAAAGCGAGGCGTAGATGTGAAAGACCCTAAAAAAGCGGAGATCAAGCGCGTGCTGCTTGGACGGGCGGTGCTCGCGCAGGATGGGCGGCTGACCGCGCTCCCCGCGGGCGCGTTTATGAAAACGCCGATCGGCATCGGCGACGGCGCGACCGCCGTGCGGCTCCTCGGCATATTTCGCCGTGTGCGCCGCTATGAGACGAAGGACGGCAGGCCGCGCGTCACGGAGGCGGCGAGAAAGGCGATGCAGAACATCGGGCGCGGCCTTATCCTGAGCGAGCAGCCGGAGGCGGTTGCCTGTCTGCTGCGCTATATTCTCACGCGCCCCGTGGTGCTGGTGTTTGCCTACGAGAACGGCGCGCCCACGCTGACGGCGTGGACGGGGCGCTCCCTCACGGGCTGGATCTCCCAGCGGCGCGCGATCGGGGCGTTTGAGAAGTGGCTGCCGGACACGATGACGGCAAACGATTTCAAGCCGCCCAAGGAAACGAAAGAGAAACGAAAAGCGCGCAAGGAGGAGAAAAAGCGCGCAAGGGCGGAGAAAAAGGCGGAAAAGAAAGCGGCGAAGGACGCGGCAAAGAAAACGGAAACGAAGGACGCGGCAGAGAAGGAAGCGCCGCCGGAGAAAGAACGGACAGACGGGGATACGGTCTAAAACTTTTTTGAAAAGGAGACGACGACTATGCCAAAGTATACGTGGGAGAGCATCCAAAACAATCCGCAGGAGCTGGAGAAGCTGATCGCGACCATCGGACAGATCGACGCGATCGTTTCCGATCCGTCCGACCCGCGGCTCAAGGACGTGGTGGCGCAGCTGCGCTCGCTGCAGGACAATCCGGGGCAGGAGAACGCAAAGCGGATCTTTGAAGAAGGTATCGAGGTAGTGGGCGACCGGCTGGGCTTTATCAAAGCGCAAGCGAGTAAGACTGCGGAAGTGGATGGGCGAGAGGAATTTGTCAATGAGGCTGAACATAAAAAATATGAGCAGATCAAGAAGCTCGAGGGCTATCAGGACGTAGAGGATCAGCTTACACTGGTGGAGCCGGACACGGCGGCGTTCGTTGCCGAGTCTGTTCGCTCTTATGCGTATGATGCATACAGCGGCAAACTGACGGGGAGCGGAGCAATCGGCGTCGAAAATCTTTTCTTCGACTTCGCCGCCCTGTATGAGAAGGTCAAGGGCGTGGAGGATTGGAGGAACGTCAAGGTAAGCAGCGATGATCTCCACGGGGCGGAACAGAATGGACCGGCAACGGAGATCGGCGGCGAGTTTGGGAATCGCAGTGCGATGCTCTTTTTGGATAACCTGCCGAACGACCAGAAGCTTAAGATGCTGCGCTTTGGAAAGAACGGCGACGAGATCAGCCAGTTCCTTTACCAGGACTACATCAAAGGCGCATGGGAGAAGCTGCGCGATCGTCAGGAAAACGCCCGGCCGGGTGGCCGCTGCTTCCCGCAGGAATATCAGAATTTCAACGAAAAATTGTCCCCCGAGCAGGTTCAGGCGAACAGGGAACGCTGGGAGCAAAACGAAAAGAAAAGGGCTGACAAATATACGGTGGACGTCGTGGCGGACATCATCGCGTGCCGCGCGGTGGCGAAGCTCAAGCCGGAGGAGGGAAAGCACTTCTGGGACGCCGGCAACTTCGGGAAAAGCACCTGCGAGGCCGTGACGAAGTACGTCCCCGACTTCATCGCCTCCATGCCCAGAAAAGACCTGTGCAAAGTCATCTTAAAGGACGAGGAGGGCAAGGCGCTGACGGACGCTTTCCGCAAGCACGTCGTCACGCTCGACGAGATCCCCGAGGATCTGCCGGAGCATCTGCGTCCCACCGCGAAGGAGCGCATCGAGGCGCTGCAGGCGCGGATCAGGGATGAGGAAGCCGAGCCGGAGCAGAAGCGCCGGTGGGCGGCGGAGATCATCGCCACGCGCGAGGCGGTGAACGCCCAGCGCGGCGGCGCGGGCCTGGACACCGTCCTGACGGTCGAAATGTGCAAAGCCATGCCCTTTGGCACCGATAGAGTGGAGGCGAACTTTAAAAAGATTTTCGACGCCAGCGAAGAAAAAAGCTTCAACAAATATATCATTGCCGGAGCGCTCAGCGGCCACGGCGGCAAGATGATGGAATACTACCGGGAGAATTACGCCATCGCGATCAACAATGACAGTACTTTCAATGACGGCAGGTTTGCCGACGACGTGGACGAAACGCTGCTGCCTACCGCGAAACAACGCATCGAGCTGATGCAGAAGCGCCTCAAGAATCTGGTTGCAAGGAGAGGGCGGGAGACCGCCGAGAGGGAGTTCGGACCGGGCAGAATAGCGGTAGAGACGCTGGCGGAGATTCTCGCGGCGCGCGAAAACGTGAACGCCCAGCGCGGCGGCGCGGGGCTTGAAAAGCAGCTCACCGATTCGGCGAGACTGGCGGCAGCCTCTCGTGAGTACGCAGATGCGCTCCTGCTGCTCGACGAGGCGGATCTGAAGCTGCTGGAGAAGAAGGCGCTCAGCGGCCACGGCGGCGATATGAAGGAGACCTTCAACAGCCCGCGGATCCAGGAAAAGCTCATACCGAGGCAAATCGATTCGCTTAGCGAAATGGCGGCGAAGCTGCTTAGCAAGGGGGGCGAAAAAGCCGTGAACGGCCTTGCCGGTATCCTCTACCTCAACATGGTCGAGAACACCGACAACCTGAAGACGAAGCAGACGATGCTGCGGGACGAGAATGTCAACCACGGGATAGATGAATTCAAGAAACTCCCGCAGTTCAAGGACTTTATAAAAGAGGTGAGGCCGGAGGCGCTTGAGGCGGCGAAAGGCGGACAGTTCAAGGGACTGGTGTTTGCGTGGGAGAATTACCTGAGCGCGAATAAGAACAAGCAGCCCGAGAACAAAGAGCAGGAGAAGAACGCGGAAAAGAACGTAGAGAAGAACGCGGAGCAGGGCGAGCAGGAGAAGCAGAACGTGGAGAAGAACAAGAAAGAAGTGGAGATCGTCGTTGGTTGACGCGATAGCGTTCAGGCGATCAAATATTTAGATAAGGGAAGAATAAAAACATGCTGAACATGAAGCTCATCAATCGCGACACGGAGGGCGAGCTGCAGCTCATCGGCCGCCTCGACACGAACACCGCAGCGGATGCCGAGGCGCACATGGTGGCGGCGGCGGAACGCTTTGACAGTCTGGTGCTCAATTTGGAGCAGCTGGATTACGTTTCCAGCGCGGGGCTGCGCGCGCTCAAGCGCGCCTACCTTGCCATGCGCCGCAAGGGCGGCGTGCTCGCGATCAAGAACGTGACCAAGCCGGTCATGGAGGTGATGGAGATCACCGGCTTTGCCGGAATGCTCAAGTTTATTTGATTTCTTTGATACGGGGAGGCATGCCATGAAAAGCCTGACGGTGCCGGCAAAAACCGAATATTTGGACGAAATCAATGCTTTTGTGGGCGAGGAACTGGAGCAGTACGACTGCCCCATGGGGATCCAAATGCAGATCGAACTTGCCATCGAGGAGATATTCGTCAATATTGCGAGCTATGCCTACAAGCCCATCGACGGCGAGGCGGAGATCCGCTGCGAGGTGTTGCGCGATCCGCTGCGCGTCGTCATCCAGTTCCTCGACAATGGCAAGCCCTACGATCCGCTTGCGAAGGAAGACGCCGACACGTCCGTTGAGGCACTGGAGGAGCGCGAGGGCGGTCTCGGTATCCTGCTGGTGAAAAAGACGATGGATGACGTGAAGTATGCTTACGCGAATGGGAAAAATATACTGACGATCCGAAAAAACCTGTAGGATACCGAGGCGGAGCGAGCGCGGCATTTTGACCGCGTATTGAAAAATCGAAGGGAAGAGGGAAATGACTTTCAGCGTATCTGCGGCAAATCTCATCAATCTTCTGCTCGTCGCGGCGGGTATCAGCGTTTGCGGATTGTGCTTTTTGGAAATCACGGTATCCGTTCATCTGCGCAAGGAAGTGCGCCGCTACTTTCAGATTTTTTTCCTATTCCTCATCCTCTATATGTCCACGCATTTGGCAAGACAGCTCATGGACGGCATACAGGGGAGCGGCGTGCGCTCGGCGCTGTATGCGGTGACCTTTGCGGAGATGCTGGCGGCGGGACTCACGACGTACATGCTCTCCATCCTGACGCTGTATATCGCAAAGCATGGGAAAAACGCGAAAGCGTTGATGATCGTGTTTGCGGCGATGCTCTGCGGACACGCGGCGCTGCTGCTTGCCGGCTGGCCGCGCGACCTGATCTATTATTTTGACGCGGGCAACGTATACCATCGCGCCCCGGGATATCTGCTCTCCAACCTCTCTCCGGTGGCGATGATGGCAACCGACATTTTCCTGCTGATTCGCTATCGGCAAAATTTTGAGCGCCGTGTCAAATCCGCCCTTTGGACCTACATGATCGCGCCCCTCGCCGCTGTTGCGCTCCAAAGCGTCTCCTATGAAATACAGTTCATCATTTTCGCAACGGTGATCGCCGCGGTCTATTTGTTCTTCACCATTGTCCGCAGGCAGAACGAGCAGTACGAGACGCAGCGGCTGGAAACCTCCCGTATCGAGACGGAGCTCACCATGGCCTCCAGCATTCAGGCGAACATGCTGCCAAATCTGTTTCCGGCGTTTCCGGAGCGCGAGGAGTTCGAGATCTACGCGACGATGGATCCGGCAAAGGAGGTCGGCGGCGACTTCTACGATTTCTTCATGATCGGGGAAGACCGCCTTGGCATGGTGGTGGCGGACGTTTCCGGCAAGGGCGTGCCGGCGGCGCTGTTTTCGATGATTGCGAAGACAATGATCAAAACGCAGGCGCAAACGCGGAGCGATCCGGAATATGTCCTCCAAAAGGTCAACGCCCTGCTCGCGGAAAACAACAAGGAGAATATGTTCGTTACGGCATGGCTGGGCGTGTTGGAGATATCGACCGGAGAGCTGACCTATGCCGACGCGGGACACGAAAAGCTGCTGCTGTATCAGGATGGCGCGTGGAAATTCCTGCCGAAAGCGAACGGCCCCGCGCTTGCCATGTGGGCCGCTGAGGATTTGGAGCTGATGGGGGACGAGGACTTGTTCCACAATCAGACCTTGCAGCTCAAGCCGGGCGACGCAATCTTCCAGTATACGGACGGCGTGACGGAGGCGACGGACGCGCACGACGCGCTGTTCGGCGACGAGCGGCTGCTCGCGGCGATGAACGGCGCGTCTCCGGTAAGGATGGAGGAGCTGCTGTCACACGTGCGCGCACAGATCAACGGCTTTGTGAAGGGCGCGCCGCAATTTGACGACATTACGATGCTGGGGCTGCGGTATAAAGGAGTGAATTAGTAAAGGGGGCGTGACCATGCTCGCAGCGGAGGAACTGGAGAGAAAGAAAAAGCGCGACGCGGAGCTGATGTGGAGGAAGATACTTGCCTACTACATGATGGAGACCTACGTGACGAAAGCGGAGGCGGCGGCGGAGGCTGAAATGCGCGCCGCATATTACGCGACGTCGCGGTACGTCAAGGAGCGCGGTCTTTTGCAAAGCCTTTTCGAGAAGAACGGCAGCGGACCCGCCCCTATGGAGCTTTTGGCGGAACTCGGAAAGGACGAGCCGCTGGACAGCCCGCTCGGAGAGTTGTGGGCGGAGGTGCAGCGCAAGCCTGCCTCCGAGAAGAAGCTGGCAAATGCCCTGACGCGCGTGATCGCGGAGGAGCCGCCTCGCGTGCTCGCGGACGCGGAAAAGGAGCGGGAGCGCCGCGCCGAGTGGGAACACGCGCATGCGCAGGAGGCCGCGGCGTCGGACGGCTTTGAACTCGTCGACGAGGAACAGGTGCGCTACGAGACGAAGCTGAACAAGAAGATGGCGTTTCTCCGCACTGTCATGCCGCCGGAGCTTTACAAGGAATTGGAGCAGAAGCTGACGAGCGGCGAGTACACGATCGACGCCGCGCAGCTGCAGGAAAAGCAGCCGGAGCGCAAGCACGATTACAAGAGCTACGTGGCGGAAAAGCGCGTTGAACCGAAGGAGAAAGAGGGCAAGCTCGCCAACGCGGGAAACGTCTACAGCGCCGCGGCGTATATGCTTGCGGCATATGAGCAGAAGGACGCGCCTGAGTTCGACGAGGCGAAGGCGGACGCCCGCGCGATGGAGTTGAGCGGTTCCCGCGCGTTCAAGGCGTACATGAAGGGGCATCCCGGCAATCTGCTTGCCGCGGCGCGCGGCATCGCCATCGAGGAGACGCACGACGGCGTCGCGACGCTGGATGCGGATTTGAGCCGCAGGGACGCGATCCTGACGGACGTGCGGGACAGCCTCAAAAATATGGCGTCGGGGAAGACGAAGCGCTTCCATCATATGCTCAGCGCGCTCGACCGTTTTGTAAACGCGGACACCGAGCCGTCGCAGCAGGAGCGAAACGAGCTGGCGGTGACGCTGGCGGACTACGTATGCACCGACTGCGCGCCGGACAGCCGCGAGGCAGACTCAGCGTGCTTCACACAGGCGATGCGCGCGGTCAAGGCGATCGTGCCGGAGAAGGATTTTTCGGCGCTTGTCGATCGGGTCAACATCGGTCGCGAGCCAAAGGTCAAGGCGGTGGATTTTGACATGGCGCCGCCCGCGGCGAAAAAAGCGCAGGAGGAACCTGCGCGCGAGCTGGCAGCGAGAATCCTGCCGTCTTAAAGAATTGCCGGAAAAGGCGTATTCCGCAAAGCAAAACGTAATTGAAATTCGTGCGGGAGAAAAAGCAAGGATGCCTCCAGTGGGGAGACATCCTTGCTTTTTTGCGGCGCTGTGCGCTCAGCCCTCTCGCGCCATGAGGCGGCAGAGCATCACGGCGGCGACGGCGCGCGTGGCGCTTGCCTTTGCCTCGAAGCGGTCGTTTTTCACAAGGCCGAAGCCCTGCGCGAGCGCGGCGTAGCCGAGTTCGGCGGCGGGGATGGCGCCGCGGTCGCGGTACGAGCAGGTGAAGATACCGTTAAGC
>JAWRIJ010000080.1:0-80289 GCA_040307975.1 Oscillospiraceae bacterium
GACGGCAACGGCCGCTGGGCGCAGAACAGAGGGCTTCCGCGCACGGCGGGGCACAAGGCGGGGGCGGAGAACTTCCGCGCCATCGCGACCTACTGTAAGGATTTGGGGCTGGACTATCTGACGGTCTACGCCTTTTCCACCGAGAACTGGAAGCGCCCGCAGGGCGAGGTGGACGCCATTATGGGGCTTCTTGACCAGTATCTGCGCGAGAGCATCGAAACCATGGCGCGCGACAACATCCGGCTGCGCTTTTTGGGCGACACGAGCGTGCTGTCACCCAAGCTCCGCGCGCTCATTGGCGAGACCGACGAGCTGACGCGGCACATCACCGGCTTTCAGGCGAACATCTGCCTCAACTACGGCGGGCGCGACGAGTTGGTGCGCGCCGCGCGAGCCTTTGCGCGGGACTGCGTCGAGGGCAAACGGTCGCCGGAGGATTTGACGGAAACGGAGTTTCCGTCCTACCTTTGGTCGGCGGGTTTGCCCGATCCCGAGCTGCTGATCCGCCCGGGCGGAGAGGTGCGCGTGAGCAACTTTCTGCTCTGGCAGTGCGCCTACAGCGAGATCTACGTGACCGACACGCTTTGGCCCGATTTCGGCAGGGCGGAGATGGACAAGGCGCTTGCGTGGTATCAGACGCGCGACCGGCGCTTCGGCGGCTTGAGCGAAAAAAAGTGAGAGAAGTGGGTTGACTGGGATGAAACAACGTTGGCTGGTCGCGATTATTGGATTGCCGCTGCTGCTGGCGGTGCTGCTTGCTTGCCCGCCGTGGGCGACGATGCTGCTTACCTGCGCCATCTCCGGCGTCGCGGCGTACGAGCTGCTGCACGTCGCGGGGAAAAACGCCGGTAAAGCCGTCTATGTGTGGACGATCTGGGCGGCGGTCGTGCAGGTGCTCATTGTCAGCAAGGAGCGCCATTGGTACTATGTCGACAGCGTGATCCCCGCGGGGAGCCAATATGGCGCGCCGCTTGATTTGCTGTGGATAACGCCGTGGCTGCTGACGGTTATCCTGTTCTTCTTCGCCGTCACTACCTACGGCGGAGAAAACGCCGTGCCGTTTTCGACCGTTGCGGCGGGCGTTGTGGGCGGCGCGGTGTTTCCGACGATGTATGCGTGCATCGTGCTGCTGCGAATGCATGAGGACTACGGCCGGCTCTACGTGCTTGCGCCGTTTTTCATCGCGTTTGCGGGCGACTCGCTCGCGATGTATTTCGGCAAATGGTTCGGGAAAAGGAAGATGGCGCCTCATGTCAGTCCCAACAAGACTTGGGCGGGATTCTTCGGCAGCATCCTCGGCTCGGTGCTCGGGATGCTGCTCTTCGGGCTGATCGGCAGCCGCTGGCTCGGCTATGCGCCGAGCTGGCTGAATCTGGCGTATGTCGGCGTTTTGGCGAACCTGCTCGGACAGCTCGGCGACCTTTCCACCTCGCTCATCAAGCGCGAGGCGGGCGTTAAGGACTACAGCCGCCTGTTTCTGACGCACGGCGGCGTGCTCGACCGATTCGATTCGACGCTTTTTATTGCGCCGGTAGTTTATTTCTGCGTGAGCAGTGGAATGATTTGATATGACGAAGACAATTGCTTTGCTAGGCTCCACCGGCTCCATCGGACGGCAGACGCTCGAGGTGGCGCGGGAGCTTGGATTATCCGTTGCGGCGCTGACGGCGAACCGGAGCGTCGACCTCATTGAACAGCAGGCGCGGGAGTTTTCCCCGCGTCTTGCGGTGCTTTATGACGAAACCGCGGCAGCCGAGCTGCGTGAGCGGCTCGCGGACACGAAAATTGAGGTGCTGAGCGGCGTGGACGGGCTTCTCGCCGCCGCGACCATCGACGAGGCGGATACGCTTGTGACCGCCGTGGTCGGCATGATCGGGCTCCGTCCGACGCTTGCCGCCATCGAAAAGAAAAAGCGCATCGCGCTTGCCAATAAAGAGACGCTCGTGTGCGCGGGCGAGCTGGTGATGGACGCGGCGGAGAAGGCGGGTGCGGAGATCGTGCCCGTGGACAGCGAGCATTCCGCCATTTTCCAATGCCTTCAGGGCTGCCGCGACCGCGGCGAGATCCGGCGGCTGCTTCTGACCTGCTCCGGCGGTCCGTTCTATGGGCTTTCTTATGACGAGCTGGCGGGCAAGACGCGCGCGGACGCGCTTAAGCATCCCAACTGGACGATGGGCGCGAAGATCACGGTGGACTGTGCGACGCTGATGAACAAAGGCCTTGAGGTCATCGAGGCGATGCGCCTCTACCGCCTGCCGCTTGAAAAGGTCGACGCGGTCATCCATCGCCAGAGCATTGTTCACTCGCTGGTCGAGTTTTGCGACGGCGCGTTGCTTGCACAGCTCGGCACGCCCGACATGAAGCTGCCGATCCGCTACGCGATGACGTATCCTGATCGAGCGCCGTCGCCGGCGGAACCGCTTGACCTCCTTTCCTGCCCGCCGCTGACGTTTGCGCCGCCGGATGAGAAAGCGTTTCGCTGCTTTGCTATTGCGCGGGAGTGCGCGAAGCGGGGCGGTACGTCCTGCGCGGTGATGAACGGCGCAAACGAAGTTGCCGTCGGCGCTTTCTTAGAGGAGAGGATCGGCTTCAACGATATCCCCGCGCTGGTGGAAACGGCGCTTTCCGAAGTCGCTCAGGTATCAAATCCCACGCTTGCGGATATTCTGGAAGCGGATCGTTTGTCACGCGAGAGCGTGAAAAATCATATAAAATAGCATAAGAGGTTTCTATGGTCTATATTCTCATTGCGATTCTGATTTTCGGCGTCCTCATCGGCATCCACGAGTGGGGGCATTTTATCGCGGCGAAGGCGTGCGGTGTGCGCGTCAACGAGTTTTCCATCGGCATGGGCCCGCTGCTCGCGCAGAAGAAGAAGGGCGAGACGGACTACTCGCTGCGCCTTCTTCCCATTGGCGGCTACTGCGCCATGGAGGGTGAGGACGAGGACTCCGACGACCCGCGTGCGCTCAATCGCCAAAGCTTTTGGAAGCAGTTTATTATCTTCATCGCGGGTGCGACGATGAACTTCCTCATCGGCTTTGTGATTCTGCTGTGCCTGTACGCGGGCGCGACGGCGTTTTACACCGCTGAGATCGTCGGCTTTGCCCCAGGCTTTTCCGCCGAGGGCGAGGACGGCCTTATGACCGGCGACGTGATCTACAAGATCAACGGCGAGCGTATCTATATCCGCGGTGACGTTAGCACCATTCTGGAATACAAATCGCGCGGCGACACAATGGAGATGGTCGTGCTGCGTGACGGCGAAAAGCTCACGCGCACGCTCCAAAAGCAGACCTATACCGCAGAGGACGGACAGGAGTATCGCGCTTTCGGCTTTACCTACGGCGGCGTCGTTGAGGCGACGCTGTGGCTCAAGCTCCAGTACGCATGGTACAACGCGCTCGACTATGTGCGCCTCGTGCGGCTGAGCCTGCAAATGCTTATTACCGGCGCGGCGGGCGTAAAGGATCTGAGCGGCCCCGTCGGTATCGTATCGACGATTTCGGAGATGGGGCAGGAGACCGAGGCGGAGGAGGGGTTTGCCGCGGCGCTGGAGAACGTGTTTTTCTTCGGCGCGCTTATCGCGGTCAATCTCGCGGTGATGAACCTGCTCCCGCTGCCCGCGCTCGACGGCGGCAAGGTGCTCATTTTGGTGGTGGACGCGATCGCGATGCTGTTGTTCAAAAAGAAGATCCCACAGAAGTTCGAGACTGTTATCAACGCCGTGGGCTTTGTGCTGCTGATGGGGCTGATGCTTTTTGTGACGTTCAACGACGTGGTGAAGCTTTTGTAAGGAGCGATTATGAGCAAACAGATCATGGTCGGCGGCGTTGCCGTCGGCGGCGGCGCACCGGTTTCCATTCAGTCGATGTGCAACACGCGCACCGAGGACGCGCGCTCCACCATTCGCCAGATCCTCGCGCTGGAGGAGGCGGGCTGCGAGATCGTCCGCGTTACGGTGCCGGATATGGACGCGGCGTGTGCGCTGAGTGTAATCAAGGAAAACATTCACATCCCGCTCGTTGCGGATATCCACTTTGATTACCGCCTCGCGGTCGAGGCAGCGGCGCGGGGCGCGGACAAGATTCGCATCAACCCGGGCAATATCGGCGGCGAGGAGCATATCCGCGCCGTGGTGGACGCCTGCCGCGCGCATCGCGTACCCATCCGCATCGGCGTCAACGGTGGGTCGCTTGAAAAGGAGCTGCTCGCCAAATACGGCCGCGTGACGCCGGAGGCGCTCGTCGAAAGCGCGCTGGGACACATCCGGCTGCTGGAAAAGTATGATTTCACCGATATATGCGTCAGCGTCAAGTCGAGCGACGTGCCGATCAATATCAAAGCGTACCGCCTGCTGCACGAGTCGGTGGACTATCCGCTCCACCTCGGCGTGACCGAGGCGGGGACGCCGTCGATGGGGCTCGTGAAATCCGCGGTCGGCATCGGGGCGCTGCTGTGTGACGGCGTCGGCGACACGATGCGCGTGTCGCTGACCGCGGACCCCGTGGAGGAGGTTTACGCCGCCAAGCGTATTTTGCAGGCCTGCGGGCTGCGCAGCTCGGGTGTGAACCTCATTTCCTGCCCGACCTGCGGGCGCACGTCCTACAACATGATCCCGCTGGTGGAAGAATTGGAGCGCCGGCTTGCGAATTGCGGCAAGCACATCACAGTCGCGGTTATGGGCTGCGTCGTCAACGGGCCAGGCGAGGCGAGCGCCGCGGACATCGGCGTTGCCGGCGGAAAGGGCGAAGGGCTCATTTTCCGCCATGGCAAGGTGTTGCGCAAGGTACCGGAGCGAGAACTGGTCGAGGCGCTGATGGACGAGATTGAGAAACTGTGAGATAAGGATAGATTATGCCCGAAAGAAAACTGTTTTTTGAATTATTCAGCGACTTTGCACCTGACTTTGCCCTGCGTCGCCTGCTGAACGACGCAGTGGTGACCAACATGGTGCTGGAGGCGGAGAAGCGTGCGCTGACGGTGGAGCTGGAGACGGCGGAGGAGTTTTCCGAAGCGGCTTCCGCTGCGGTCGAGCAGCTTCTCGCGCAGCGCTATGAGCTCTCTTCCGTTCACTTGCATACCCACGCCGCGCCGCCGAAAGCGGAGGCTGGAGAGAAGGAGAGAAAGCCGAAGGCGAAGCCAAAACGCATCATGGGCGACGAGATCAAAGGAAAAATCACGCCGATGAGCGAGCTTTCCGCCACGATGGGACGCGCTGTGGTCGAGGGCAGGGTCTTCAAATTCGACAGCCATGAGACCCGCCGTCCCGGCGTGTGGGTCGCCGTCATTGAGATGACGGACTACACCGGCTCGGTCGTCGTGCGGCGCAATATGCGCGAGCAGGAGGTCAAGCCGCTCGTTGAGCGCATCGCACCCGGCATGTGGCTGCGCGTCGCGGGAAAGATGGAGCTTACTTACGACGGCAAGGATATCCAGCTCAGCCCATACGACATCAGCGAGGTACAGCACGAGGGGCGCAGGGACGACGCGCCGGAGAAACGTGTGGAGTTACATCTGCATACGAAGATGTCCAATATGGACGCGCTCACCGATACCAAGAGCGTCGTTAAGCTTGCCGCGTCGTGGGGGATGCCCGCCATCGCCATCACTGACCACGGCGTGGCGCAGGCATTTCCGGACGCGTGGAAAGCAGCGGGGGATAAAATAAAAGTCCTTTACGGCTGTGAGGGGTATTATGTAAACAACATGGACGACCGTATCGCCGTTCATGGGACGAAAGACGGTTCTTTTTCCGATGAGATCGTCTGTTTTGACATTGAGACGACGGGGCTGAAGGTCACGCAGGAGGCGATCACCGAGATCGGCGCGGTGCTGATGCGTGGCGGCGAGATCGTCGATACGTTCCAAACCTTCGTCGACCCTGAGCGCCGCCTGACGCCGGAGATCGTGGGGCTGACGGGCATCACGGATGCGATGCTCGCTGGCGCGCCGAAGCTCCCCGACGCGCTGCGCGCGTTTCTTGATTTCGCGGGCGGGCGCATTTTGGCGGCGCACAACGCGGAATTTGACATCAGCTTCATCCGTGCGGGCTGCGAAAAGTGCGGCATCCCGTTTGAGCCGACTTATCTCGATTCGCTGATTTTTGCGCAGAACCTGCTGCCGGAGCTTAAAAATCACAAGCTGGACGTGGTCGCGGAGGCGTTGAAGCTCCCCGCGTTCAACCACCACCGCGCGAGCGACGACGCCGTGCCGGTGGCGCAGATGCTCGCGAAGTTTTTCCCCATGCTGGCTTCACGCGGTGTGACGAGGATTCAGGGCATCAACGCCGAAATGCTCAAACTGCGCCCGCAGGGAAGCAGATCGAACCGCTTTCCGAAGCATATCATCCTCATCGCGCAAAACAAGACGGGCCTCAAAAACCTCTATCAGCTCATCTCCGCGTCGAACCTCAAATATTTTAAGCGCGTCCCCATCATTCCGAAGACGGAGCTGGTCGCGCACCGCGAGGGCATTTTGATCGGCTCGGCGTGCGAGGCGGGCGAGCTGTTCCGCGCCGTCGTCGACCACAAGGACTGGGACGAGCTCAAGCGCATCGCGTCGTTCTACGACTATCTTGAGATCCAGCCCATCTGCAACAACCGCTTTATGGTACGCGAAGGCAAGGCAAAGGACGACGAGGAGCTGCGCGGCTACAACCGCACCATCGTGCGCCTCGGCGAGGAACTGGGAAAGCCCGTCGTCGCGACCGGAGACGTGCATTTTCAGGAGCCGGAGGACGAAGAGTACCGCCACATCCTGCTGGCTTCCAAGAAGTTTTCCGACGCGACCGCGCCGCTGCCGCTCTACTTCCGCACGACGGACGAAATGCTCAAGGAATTTGACTATCTCGGCAAAGAAAAGGCATATGAGGTGGTCGTGACCAACACGCGCATGATCGCGGATCTGGTCGAGAACATTGAGCTGCTGCCAAAGGGCAAGCTTTTTCCGCCGCGGCTTGAAAACTCCGAGGAAGACCTCAACCGCATGGTTTGGGAGAAGGCGCACGCACTCTACGGAGACGACCTGCCGCAGCTCATTTCCGACCGATTAAACGACGAGCTGGGGGCGATCCTCGGCAAGTACGACGTCGTCTATATGAGCGCGCAGAAGCTTGTGCAGCGCTCGCTCGAAAACGGATACCTCGTCGGCTCACGAGGGAGCGTGGGCTCGTCGCTTGTGGCGTATATGGCGGGTATCACGGAAGTGAACTCGCTTCCGCCGCACTACCGCTGCCCGAAGTGCAAGAACGTCGAGTTTGTGACTGACGGCAGCTACGGCTGCGGCGCGGACTTGCCCGACAAGGCTTGCCCCAAGTGTGGGGAGAAGTATGTCAAGGACGGCTTCGACATTCCGTTTGAGACGTTTCTTGGCTATGGCGGCGGCAAGGTGCCGGATATCGACCTCAACTTTTCCGGCGAGTACCAGTCCCGCGCCCACCGCCACGCCATCGAGATGTTCGGCGAGACGCAGGTGTTCCGCGCGGGCACGATCGGTACGCTCGCGGAGAAGACCGCCTACGGCATGGTAAAGAAATACTTGGAGGAGAACGGGCGCGTCTCGGGGAACGCCGAGATCGACCGCCTGACCGAGGGCTGCGTCGGCGTGCGCCGCACGACGGGGCAGCACCCCGGCGGCCTCGTGGTCGTGCCGGACGATTTGGATGTGGAGGATTTCTGCCCCGTGCAGCATCCCGCGGACGACCCAGAGAGCGACATCATCACCACGCATTTTGAGTATCACTGCATGGAGGACAACCTCTTAAAGCTCGATATGCTCGGCCACGATGACCCCACGATGATCCGTATGCTTGAAAACCTCACTGGCGTCAACGCGCGGCAAATCCCGCTCGACGATCCCGATACGCTGAGCCTGTTCACCACCTCAAAGGCGCTTGGCTTTGAGGATGACGACCTGCTCGGCCCAACGGGCGCGGTGGCGATCCCCGAATTCAACACGCGCTTTACGCGCCAGATGCTCGTTGACACGCAACCGAAGGACTTCAACACGCTGCTGCGGCTTTCGGGCTTTTCCCACGGCACGGACGTGTGGCTCGGCAACGCAAAGGATCTGATCCTCAGCGGTACGGCGAGCGTTTTGGAAACGGTGGGCTGCCGCGACGACATCATGCTGTATTTAATCTCCAAGGGTCTTGAGCCGAGAATGAGCTTCAAGATCATGGAGTCTGTGCGAAAGGGCAAGGTCAAGAAGAACGGCTTCGAGGACGGCTGGGTGGACGCGATGCACGACCACGGCGTGCCGGAGTGGTACATCGAGTCGCTCTCGAAGATCGGATACCTGTTCCCGAAGGCGCACGCGGTCGCTTACGTCATGATGGCGTTTCGCATCGCGTGGTTTAAGGTGCATGAGCCGCTTGCGTTCTATGCGACGTTCTTCTCCGTGCGCGCGAAAGCGTTCGACGCGCAGGAATGCTGCTTCCCGAACGCGGAGGAGGGCGCGGATAGGACCAAGCGCCGTATCCGCGAATTGGAGGAGAAGAAGAACAAAAAGGAGATCACCGCCGTCGAGGAGGACCTAATGACGACGCTTGAGGTCTGCTACGAGTTCTATCTGCGCGGCTTTCATTTCGACAATATCGACATTTTCCGCTCTGACGCGACGAAGTTTCTTATCGCCGATGGCGGGCTGCTCCCGCCGTTTACCAGCGTGCGCGGTCTCGGTGAGGCGGCGGCGCAGGACACGGTCGAAAAGCGCGCGGGGAAAACCTTCGTTTCCATCGAGGAATTCTCCATGACCTGCAGCAAGCTCTCAAAGACGCACATCGAACAGCTCAAGGCGCTGGGGGCGTTTGCGGGAATGAGCGAGACGAGTCAGATCTCGCTGTTCGGATGAGGGTTCTCGCGGCGTTTTGCTTCGCGTTTGCCGCGGGGACGTTCGGCGCACAGTATTTGCTGCCGCATTGGCTTCTGCCTTACGCGACGGCGGGCTTTGCAGCGCTCGGCGCGCTGTGGGCGATTGCCCTGCGGGGCAACTGGCGGCGGCGCGTACTTCTCATCGCGTTCGGACTGTCGCTCGCGCTGATCTACGACTGGGCGTATGTCCGGCATGTGCAGCAGCCGTTTGAGGCGCTCGTCGGCACGACCGACACGATGACGCTGGAGCTTGCGGGCTATCCCGTGCCGACCGATTACGGCAGCCGCGCCGAGGTGCGTATCCTTGACCGAGGGCTGCACGGCGGGGCGGTCTACTACGGCGGTGCGGAGCTGCTTGATCTGGAGCCGGGCGCGCGTTTGACTGTGCGATCGGAGGTGCGTTCTGCGTCCGTCATTCGCGAGAGCGATGTGACGACGTTTACCTCGCGCGGCGTCTACGCGCTGCTCTACGGCAGGGAAGAGGCGGCAGTCGAGGCGGGCGACACAGGCTCGCTGCGCTATTTGCCGCAACGGCTTGCGCGGCGGATGCGGGAGGCCGTTTTCGAGGCTTTTCCGGCGCGGACGGCCCCGTTTATCAACGCGATCCTGCTCGGCGACCGCTATGAACTGACCGAGGAGGACGGGGCAAACCTCAGCGAGGCAGGACTTTATCATGTGACGGCGGTTTCCGGTCTGCACTGCGCGTTTTTGGCGTCGCTGCTTAGTTTTCTGATCGGCAAACACCGACGCAAGCTGCTTTCCGCGGCCACGATTTCCGTGCTCGCGCTCTACGCGCTGACGGTCGGATTGACGCCGTCCGTCGTGCGTGCCTGCGTGATGCTTGCGATGGGGCTGATCGCGCCAATCTTCGAGCGTGAGAACGATGGGCCGACCTCGCTTTCCTTTGCGCTGTTCCTGCTCCTGCTGCAAAACCCGTTTGCGGCGAAGAGCGTATCCCTACAGCTCTCCTTTGCCGCAATGCTGGGATTGATCCTGCTTACGGCACGGCTCTACGAGCGCATCCGCGAACGAAACGAACAGCGCAAGCTGGGCAGGGCGGCGTGGTTTGTGCTCGGCTCGCTGTCCGCGACGGCGGGCGCGCTGGTGTTCACCGTTCCGCTGAGCGCGTATTACTTCAATACGCTCGTTCTTGTTGCGCCGCTGAGCAATCTGCTGTGCCTTTGGGCGGCGAGCCTGACCTTTGCCCTTGGACTCGCGGCGGTGCTTTTGAGTTTCGTATGGCTTCCCGCGGCGCGTCTGGCTGCATATCTGCCGCATTACGGCGCGCTGTATCTGCTTACGGCGGCAAAGTGGCTCGCGAAGCTCCCGTATCACGCGGTCTACTTTTCCAATGCCTATCTGCGGCTGTGGCTTGCCTACGCCTATGCGATTTTCGGCGCGTGTTTCCTTGCAAAACGCGGGAAGCTCCGCTACGTCTCGGCGGGCGTCTTAGCGGCGGCGACGCTGGCGCTGACGATTTGGCTGAACGCGGCCCCGCTGCGCGGCGGAACGCTGCACATCACGGCGCTCGACATCGGACAAGGGCAGAGCGTGGCGATCCTTTCCAAAGGTGCGGCGGCGCTTGTGGACTGCGGCACAAAATCGTACGGCAGCGCGGGCGGCGTGACGGCGGACTATCTGCGAAGCGTCGGCGTGAGGAAGCTCGACTGCGTCGTGCTCTCACACTACCACGCTGACCACTGCAACGGCCTTGCGGCGCTGCTCGCGCGCGTGGAGGTTGACCGTCTCGTGTTACCGGACATCGAAGCGGACGACGAGACGCGCGAGGACGTGCTTGCGCTTGCGGCCCGGTACGGCATCCCTGTGGACTTTGTGCGCCAAACGGAGCATATCCCGCTCGGCAGCGCGGTTTTGACCGTGTACCCGCCGGTCGCGGAAGGCGACATGAACGAGGAGGGGCTGACGGTGCTCTGCACGACGGGACATTTCGACGCGCTCTTTACGGGCGATATGGATGCAAATACGGAATACCGCCTGATCGCAACGTATCCGCTGCCCGATATTGAGGTGCTGATGGTCGGACACCACGGCTCGCGCTACTCGACGGGCGGCGACCTGCTTGCGGAAGTGAAGCCGGAGACGGGCATCGTGAGCTGCGGCACGGGCAACAGCTACGGACATCCGCACAGGGAGGCGCTACGCCGCCTCGCGGAGGCGGGCGTCGAGGTCTACCGCACCGATTTGCAGGGGAACATCTACATCACGGTCAACTGACAGGAGAACGTATGGCAAAGGCGGCGCCCGACAAGGGCTATCAAAAACTCAAAAGCGATCTGGCGGCGGGGGAGATCGGACAGGTCTACCTGTTTCACGGCGAGGAGAGCTATCTGCGCGAGTACTACCTCGGCGAGTTGAAGAAGGCGCTCGTGCCCGCGGGCTTCGAGGAGTTCAACTACCACAGACTCGATGGGAAAACCGCCACGATGGCGGAGCTTTCCGAGGCGGTGGAGGCGATGCCGATGATGGCGGAACGCACGATGGTCGTCGTGACCGACTGCGACCTCTTTAAGCTTGGCGAGGACGCGCGCAGCGTGGTGATCTCGCTGCTGGAAGATTTCCCAAAGTACTGCTGTCTCGTGTTTGTGTACGACCTTTTGGAGTACAAGCCGAACAAAACCTATAAGAAGCTCTGCGCGGCGCTAGACAAGCAGGTTTCCGTCGTCAACTTCCAAATCGCGGACAAGAGCGACCTGATCAACTGGATCAGGCGGCGCTTCCGCGCGCTCGGCAAGGACGTCGACGCACACGCGGCGGAGCATCTGATTTTTACCTGCGGGAGTCTCATGACGGGGCTCGTGCCGGAGATCGAGAAGATCGGCGCGTACGCGCGGGGCAAAACGGTCACGGTCGAGGATATCGACGCGGTTGCCGACCCGGTGCTCGACGCGGTGGTGTTCAATATGACGAGCGCCGTCACGCGCGGCGACTACAACGCTGCGAGCGAGATATTGGGACAGCTTCTAAAAAAGCAGGAGGAGCCGTTTATGATCCTCTCCGTCGTCGGCAAGGAGCTGCGGCGGCTCTATACGGCGCGCATTGCGCTCGATGAGGGACGCGACAAGCTTTGGCTCATGGAGCAGTGGGGGATGCGCTCGGACTATCCCGCGCGGCTTCTGATGGACGCGGCACGGCGCACGACGCGCGAGTGGTGCGCGAACAGCCTCATGCTCTGCGAGACGCTTGACCGTCGCATGAAGAGCGAAAAGGGCGTCGACGACGAGGGCGAGCTCAAGCTGCTGCTGATGGAGCTCGCGCAGAAGATCGCATGAGCAAGCCGAAGATCAGGGAGATTATCGTCGTCGAGGGGCGCTACGACAAAAACACGCTCGCGCAGGTGGTGGACGCGACGATTTTGGATGTGGGCGGCTTCGGCGCGTTTCACGACCGCGAGCTGCTCTCGCTGCTGCGGCGGCTTGCGCGGACGCGCGGGCTTGTGATTTTCACCGACCCGGACGGCGCGGGCTTTCTCATCCGCAACCGCCTCAAGGGCTCGATCGGCGAGGGGCGTGTCCTGCACGCCTACGCGCCGGACATTTACGGCAAGGAAAAACGCAAGCGCAAGGGCGGCAAGGAGGGCAAGCTCGGCGTCGAGGGCATGAAGCCTGACGTGCTGCTCGCCGCGCTCCACGCCTCGGGCGCGACCTTTGAAGGGGAGGGCTCCCTTTGCGGGGGCGAGCCCATCACCAAGGCGGATATGTTGGACGCGGGGCTTGTTGGAGACGGCGGAAAGGCAAAGCGTTCCATTATTGTAAAGGAATTAGACTTGCCGGAACATTTGAGTGCGAACGCTTTGCTGGACGTGCTGAATCTGCTCTATACCCGCGAGGAGTTTTTGGAAAAATATTGCCAAGCACAGGGAAATGGGGTATAATAACCCATCATTTTGACACGAGAGAGGGCGACACTATGGCGGACGAAGTCAAGACCACCATCGACGAGAGCGCGGAGAGCGAAAGCAAAAACTTTATCCATACCTTTGTGGAGGAAGATATCGGGCCCGGCGGGCAGTTTGAGGGGATGCGGGTACACACTCGGTTTCCACCCGAGCCGAACGGTTATCTGCACATCGGGCACTGCAAGGCGCTCATTATCGACTTCGGCACGGCGGAGAAGTTTGGCGGTCTTTGCAACCTGCGCATGGACGACACGAACCCTGCCAAGGAGGACACTGAGTTTGTCGATGCGATCCAGGAGGACATCCATTGGCTCGGCTTTGACTGGGGCGACCGCTTTTATTACGGCAGCGACTACTTCGAGAAAGACTATGAGTACGCCGTGGAGCTCATTAAGAAGGGCCTTGCCTACGTCTGCGACCTGACACCCGAGGAGTTCAAGGCGAACCGCGGCGACATCGGCAAGCCTGCCGTCTCGCCGTACCGCGACCGCGATATTGAGGAGAACCTCGACCTCTTTGAGCGCATGAAAAACGGCGAGTTCCCCGAAGGCAGCCGCACGCTTCGCGCGAAGATCGACCTTGCCTCCGGCAACTTTAATATGCGCGATCCAGTATTTTACCGCATCCGCTACATTGACCATCACCGTCAGGGCAAGAAGTGGTGCATCTTCCCGATGTACGACTTTGCGCACCCCATTCAGGACGCGCTGGAGGGCATTACGCACTCGCTGTGCTCGCTGGAATACGAGGAGCACCGCCCGCTCTACGACTGGGTGGTGAACAACGTTTCCATTCCGTATCACAAGCCGCGCCAGATCGAGTTTGCGCGCCTCGGCATCAACTATACGGTCATGTCCAAGCGCAAGCTGCGCCAGCTGGTCGAGCAGAATTACGTTTCCGGCTGGGACGACCCGCGCATGCCGACGCTCTGCGGTCTGCGCCGTCGAGGCTTCACGCCTGCCGCCATTCGCAATTTCTGCGAGCGCATCGGCGTGGCAAAGGCGCCGTCCACCATCGAGTATAGCTTTTTGGAGCATTGCCTGCGCGAGGATTTGAACGAACATGCCGAGCGCACGATGGCGGTGCTGCGCCCCGTGAAGCTCATCGTCACGAACTACCCCGAGGGCAAGAGTGAGACGTTCTCCGTCGAGAACAATCCCACCGACTCTGCCGCGGGCACGCATGAGATCACATTCTCCCGCGAGCTGTGGATCGAAGCGGACGACTTTATGGAGGAGCCTGTTCCCAAGTATAAGCGTTTGACCCCGAACGGCCCGGAGTGCCGCCTCAAGGGCGCGTATCTCGTGCAGTGCACGGGCTGCAAGAAGGACGATGCGGGCAACGTGGTCGAGGTCTATGCGACCTACGACCCCGACTCCCGCGGCGGCGATCCAGCCGATGGGCGCAAGGTCAAGGGCGCGACGCTCCATTGGGTCGACGCCGCCACCGCCGTGGACGCCGAAGTGCGCCTCTACGACTATCTTTTCAACGACCCGTCTCCCGACGGGCCGGACAAGAACTTCCTCGATTGCCTCAATCCCGATTCGCTTGAAACGCTTACCGGCTGCAAGATCGAGCCGGAGCTTGCGCGCGCCGCCGCGGCGTACGACAAGACCGAGAAGAAGGGCAAGACCGCGCCGACGTTCCAGTTCATGCGCCTTGGCTACTTCTGCCTTGACAGCAAGGATTCGAGCGCGGAGCATATCGTATTCAACCGCAGCGTCTCGCTCAAGGATAGTTTTAAGAAGTAAAGCGCATACTAACAAAAACCATCCGAAAGGAGAACATACCATGGATTTGAACGAGCTCAAAAGCAAGGCCAAGGACGCGCTTCGTTCCACCGATCTCGACGAGAAGGTCGGCGCGGCGGCAAACGAAATGAAGAACAAGGTGCAGGATGTGCTCGACCGAACCGACCTTGACGAAAAGGTTAAAGCGGGCGCGGACAGGCTGCGTGCGAAGGCGGCGGACGTCGACGCCGACGCAATCCGCGCACAGGTACAGGCAAACGCCGGCAAGCTCAAGGACAAGGTGCAGGAGGCGCTCGATAAGACCGACATTGATGAAAAGGTGAAGGCAGGCGCCGAGAAGCTCAAGGACAAAATCAACGACGCATTGGATTGAATTGAAAAAGCGCGCCTGAAAGGGCGCGCTTTTTCTGCTTTTTGACGGACTTTTCAATAAATTTCAAAATCCCTATTGACAAATCGTAAATACTGTATATACTGTGCATATACAGTAAGCTGACGGGGGGGCGGTTGCTTGAATGTACTGATCGACAACAAGAGCGGGACGCCGATCTACGACCAGATTTACTCACAGATCAAGGCGCAGATCGTCGGCGGATCGCTGCGCGAGGACGAGCTGCTGCCATCCATCCGCAATCTTGCCAAGGATCTGCGCGTGAGCGTCATTACGACGAAGCGCGCTTATGACGAACTGGAGCGCGAGGGTTTTTTATACACGGTGGCGGGGAAGGGCTGCTTTGTCGCGCCGAAAAACCTAGAGCTGCTGCGGGAAGAAAACCTCAAAGCAATCGAGGCGCATCTGGAGGCGGCGGCGAAGCTCGCGGCTTCCTGCGGCGTCGACCGAAACGAACTGGTGGGAATGTTGAAGCTTCTGACGGAGGACGAATAAAATGAACGCTTTGGAACTCAAAGAGATACAAAAGAGCTATGGCGGCTTTACGCTCGGCCCGCTCGATTTGACGCTGCCGGCGGGCGCTATCCTCGGCCTTATCGGCGAGAACGGCGCGGGCAAGACCACTACCATAAAGCTGATCCTCGACATGATCGCGCGCGACGGCGGCACGGTGACGCTCTACGGCGCCGATGCGCGGGAGAGCTACCCGCTCGGCAGGGAGGATATCGGCGTTGTGCTCGACGAGGTGGGCTTCTCCGAGTGCCTGACGGCGCGCGAGGTCGGGAAGATCATGCGCGGCGTCTACCGCAACTGGGACGGCGCGGCATACGAGGGGTATCTCAAGCGCTTTGGAATGCCGGAGAAAAAGAGGTTCAAGGAGTTCTCCCTCGGCATGAAAAAGAAGCTTGCCATCGCGGTTGCGCTGTCGCATCACGCGAAGCTTTTGGTGCTTGACGAGCCGACAAGCGGACTCGACCCCGTTGCGCGTGACGAGGTAGTGGACATTTTCTCCGAGTTTACCCGCGACGAAAGCCACGCCGTGCTCATTTCCTCGCATATTGTGAGCGATTTGGAAAAGCTCTGCGACTACATCGCATTTCTGCACAAAGGAAGGCTTATGCTCTGTGAGGAGAAGGACCGGCTTTATGAGGAGTACGGCGTTCTGCGCTGTTCAGCGGCTGATTTCGCGGCGATCGAACCGTCCGCGGTGGCCGGAAAACGCGAGACGCCCTACGGCGTCGAGGCGCTGGTAAAGCGGGAAAACGCGCCGCGCGGCATGGAACTCGGACGTGTAGATATCGAAGAGCTGTTTGTACTGATGGCGAAGGAGGCGAAGTGAGATGAAGGGCTTGCTGCTCAAGGATTGGTATCTGACGCTCAAGTATGCGCGATTTCTGATGCTGTTTGCGGTGATCTATGGCGTTGCCGGCGTGTTTCGACAGGACTTTGCCGCTTTCTCCATCCTGCCCGTCATGATGATCGCGCTGCTGCCGCAGACGCTCGTTTCCTATGACGAACGGGAAAAATGGACGGTGTACGCGCAGGCGCTGCCCGTCTCCCGCGCGCAGTACGTGACGGAAAAGTATCTCTTCGGCGCGTGCTGCTACGCGGTGTATCTCGCGGTGCTGGCGCTTTTGCACCTCGCGGCGGGGACGGAGGATTACGGGACGCTCTTCGCCATGCAGTTTTCCATCGGGCTGCTCGCGCCGTCCGTCCTGCTGCCGCTTCTGTTCCGCTTCGGCTCGGAGAAGGGACGCATGGCGTACCTCATTGTGATTGCCGCGTTTTTCGGCGCGGCGATGGTGCTGATGCAGGGAGCGTCGTTGGTGGGGCGTGGCGGCGTCACGGCTATCGTGAGCGGCGCACTTCCGGCATTGGTACTCTGCCCAATCATGGTTGCGGTATATGTTCTCTCATGGCGTATTGCGATCGCAATGTACCAAAAACGCGAATTATGAGCGTAAACAGCGAAAAAACGCACGGGAAACCGTGCGCTTTTTCTATAATTGCTTTTTGATCGCCTTGATGGCATTCTTTTCGAGGCGAGAGACCTGCGCCTGCGAGATGCCGATCTCGTCGGATACCTCCATCTGCGTCTTGCCTTCGGAAAACCGCAGGGAGAGGATGCGCCGCTCGCGGGTCGTCAGGCGCGCCATCGCGTCCTTGAGCGCGATGTGCTCCAGCCAGTCCTCGTCGGTGTTTTTGGAATCACGCACCTGATCCATGACCGTCACCGTGTCGCCGCCGTCTGAATAAATCGGCTCGAAGAGGGATACGGGATCGACTACCGCGTCCATCGCGAAGACGACCTCCTCGCGTGGGATATCAAGCTCCTTTGCGATCTGCTCGACCGTCGGCTCGCGCTGCTGCTCGCGCTGGAGCTTTTCACGCGCCTGCAGGACGCGGTACGCCGTGTCGCGTGTGCTGCGGCTGACGCGCACGGCGCTGTTGTCGCGCAGATACCGGCGTATTTCGCCAATGATCATCGGAACGCCGTAGGTCGAAAAGCGTACGTTTTGGTTTACGTCGAAGTTGTCGATGGCTTTGATGAGCCCCACACAGCCGATTTGAAACAGGTCGTCGGCATTTTCGCCGCGTCCCGCGAAGCGCTGCACGACCGAGAGCACCAACCGAAGATTTCCCTCGACCAGCGTTTCCCGCGCCGTCTTGTCGCCGTTTTCCGCCTTTTGGAACAGTTCGTCCATCTCCGTGCCCGAGAGCACCGGAAGCCTTGCCGTGTTTACGCCGCAGATTTCCACCTTGCCAAGCATTTGACTGCCTCCCGCCGTTTCGTAATGACGCTTTTTATTCTTTCCGCGCGGCGGGGAATCATACGGAAGGGAGACGCCAGAAAAAATAAACTTTTCGCGGGTTTTCGATGGACTTTTTCCAATTTCCTTTGTGCAATTCTGCTGTGGAAAACAGGAGGATTGCTCAGAAGCGCCGGACCTTTCCCCGCATCGGACGTCCCCGCTCCCGCATATCCTATAGGGAAAGAGGTGGGGAGATGGACCAGCGCTTTACCGAGCTGCGGTGCAAGGAGGTCATCAATATCTGCGACGGCTGCCGCCTCGGCTATGTCGGCGACCTCGACCTGCGCGTTCCGGAGGGGGAGATCACGGCGATCATCGTGCCTGGGCCGCTTAAGTTCTTTGGACTTTTTGGCAGGGGGGAGGAGTACTATATCCCGTGGCGCGCGATCCGCCGCATTGGAGACGATGTCATTCTCATCGAGCACAAGTTCCCGCACCGCGAGGCGGAACCGCCGCCGAGAGGGAAAAAACGAAAATGGTAAGCGCCGCTTAGAGCGGCGCTTACTTTTTCAGCGACTTCTTGCAAAAAACACTTGCAATTTTCAAAACACTGTGCTATTCTATCAGGGCATTCCGCACGGAGACGGACTTTTCGCCGGTGCCCGCAAGGGTCGGCGGAGGGGTGGAAGGCTCCGGAGGTAAAAACAAAAATAAAAGGAGAAACAACAGAAAATGGCAAACGTCGTATCCATGAAAGCCCTGCTCGAAGCAGGCGTGCACTTCGGTCATCAGACCCGTCGCTGGAACCCCAAGATGGCTCCCTATATCTATACGGAGCGCAACGGCATCTACATCATCGACCTGCAGAAGACCGTCAAGAAGCTCGAAGAGGCCTATAACTTCGTGCGCGGCATCTCCGAGGAGGGCAAGACGCTCCTCTTCGTCGGCACCAAGAAGCAGGCGCAGGAGGCCATCCGTGACGAGGCTCTTCGCTGCAACATGTACTATGTCAACGCCCGCTGGCTCGGCGGCATGATGACCAACTTCAAGACCATGCGCACCCGCATCGACCGCCTCACGCAGCTCAAGCGCATGCAGGAGGACGGCACGTTCGATATGCTGCCCAAGAAGGAAGTTATGAAGCACCTCGGCGAGATCGAGAAGCTTGAGAAGTACCTCGGCGGCGTCAAGGAGATGAACAAGCTCCCCGGCGCGCTCTTCATCGTCGATACCCGCAAGGAGCGCAACGCCATTGCCGAGGCTCACAAGCTCGGTATCCCCGTTGTCGCCATCGCGGACACCAACTGCGACCCTGACGAGATCGATTACCCGATCCCGGGCAACGACGACGCGATCCGCGCGATCAAGCTGATTGCTTCCGTCATGGCGAACGCCATGATCGAGGGCAAGCAGGGCGAGGTTATGGAGGACGCCGTGGCCGAGAAGGCTGAGGGCGAAGCTGAATCTGAGGCGTAAGGAGGATACGAAAAATGGCTTTTACCGCACAGGATGTTAAGACGCTGCGCGAGATGACCGGCGTCGGCATGATGGACTGCAAAAAGGCGCTGACCGAGACCGACGGCAACATGGACAAGGCGGTCGAGTGGCTGCGTGAAAAGGGCATGGCCGCCTCTGCCAAGAAGGCCGGCCGCATTGCCGCCGAGGGTATGGCATATGCCGCCGTGATCGACGGCGTGGGCGTTGCGGTCGAGGTCAATGCCGAGACCGATTTCGTCGGTAAGAACGAGAAGTTCCAGGACTTCGTCAAGGGCGTCGCGGCGACCGTCGCGAAGGAGAACCCCGCCGATCTCGACGCGCTGTTTGCGCTCAAGTTCCAGGGCGGCGAGCGCACCGTGCTTGAGCAGCAGAACGAGATGGTGCTGGTTATCGGCGAGAACATCAAGGTTCGCCGTTTCCAGCGCTTCGCGGAGAATACCTCCGTCGCCTATATCCACGCCGGCGGCAAGATCGGCGTCATCGTCAACCTCAAGGTCGAGGGCGGCATCGACGCGACTGAGATCGGCAAGGATATTGCGATGCAGATCGCGGCGCTGAATCCTCGCTTTTGGGACAAGAGCCAGGTCACGGACGCCGTGATCGAGGAAGAAAAGAAGATCATGCTTGCCCAAATGGACAACGATCCCAAGATGGCCTCCAAGCCCCAGCAGGTCAAGGAGAACATCGTCAAGGGCAAGATGAACAAGTTCTACTCTGAGAACTGCCTCCTCCAGCAGGCGTTCGTCAAGGACGGAGACGTTACGGTCGAGCAGTATATGGAGAAATCCGCCAAGGCGCTCGGCGGCAAGGTCACCTTTGTTGACGCCGTCCGCTTTGAAAAGGGCGAGGGCATCGAGAAGAAGCAGGAGAATGTCGCTGATGAGATCGCGACGCTCGCCGGACTTAAGAAGTAAATCATCCCTTAAAAGAGCCGCGGTAATGCCGCGGCTCTTTTTTATGGGTTTTGCAGGAAAAATGCAGGGGAAAATGCAAAATCGGCTTGTAAATGGAAACAATGGATGATATACTAACTTAGTTAGAGTATGCTTTTGCGACAATTCTTGCATATTCGCATGGGAGAAACTGCGTTGGACGCCTTTGAGAACTTCCTTTCCTCACTTGATACCACGGCGCTTTTCAGCGCGGCGCTTCGGCTTGTCGCGGTGCTGCTGTGCCTGACGGTGCATGAGACCTGCCACGGGCTTGCCGCCTATGCGCTCGGTGACCCGACGGCAAAGAGCGAGCATCGGCTGAGCCTCAATCCGCTGCACCACATCGACTGGTTTGGTCTCGCGGCGATGCTGACGCTCGGCTTTGGCTGGGCGAAACCCGTGCCGGTGGATATGCGCTATTTCAAGCATCCCAAGCGAGGCATGGCGCTTACCGCGCTCGCGGGGCCGATATCAAACCTGCTGTTTGCTTTCCTCGCGCTGCTCGGCTGCAAGGTAGTGTTGGACTATTCGCCCGATACGGCGTCGTGGGGCTGGGTGTTTGCCTTTTTAAAGATGCTTGCCTCGCTCAACGTGGGTCTAGGCGTCTTCAATCTCATCCCAATTTCGCCGCTCGACGGCTCAAAGGTGCTTTTTTCGCTCCTGCCGGACGCGGCGTACGAAAAGCTCATGTACTATGAGCGCTACGGCTTTATTCTGCTTTACGCGCTCATTTTCTTTGGCGCGCTGGACGGTTTTCTTGGAAAAGCCGTCTCCGCCGTGTTTTCCGCGATGGTGAATCTGATTTTCTACTAAGGACTGCGTATGGACAACCCCATTTTCAAGCTCGAAAGCGTGGTACAGGAGCGGAACGAAGAGGCGCTTCAGGACTTTGAAGGGCCGCTTGACCTGATCCTGTTTCTGCTATCGAAAAACAAAATCGAAATACAGAACATCCCCATCGCGCTGATCCTCGACCAGTATCAGGCGTATCTGGAGCAGCGCAAGAGCCTCGATCTGGAGATCGCGAGCGAATTTATTACGATGGCGGCGCATTTGATGTTCATCAAGTCGCGCATGCTGATCTCGCTGGAGGACGAGGAAGCGCAAAACGAAATGGATGAATTGATCCACGCTTTGCAGGAGCGCCAGCAGAAGGACACCTATCTTCGCGTTAAGCTTATGACCGAGACGATGGCGGCCATGAGCGAGTTCGGACGCAATACGATGACGCGCAACCCAGAGCCGGTGGAGCGCGGCGCGATCTATGAGTACGACCACGAGCCGGAAGATCTGATCGTTGCGATGGAGTCGATCTCCGACCGCGCGGAGCGCCTCGCGCCGCCGGATCGCGCGGCGTTCAGCGAGATCGTGCGCCGTGAGCCGTACTCCGTGCAGGACAAGGCAAATGAGATCATCGGCCGGCTCAAGAACTTTGGCATCACGCGGTTTTTGCTGCTGTTTCGCGGCAGCCGCTCGCGCAGCGAGATCGTTGCGACGTTTATCGCGGTGCTGGAGCTGTGCCGTGAGAAGGTCATCCGGCTTGCGGGGTCGGATATCGACTGCACGGTGGACTATGAAAAGGACGCGCCGGAGATGCTGGCGCTGTAAGGAGAGAACGCATTGGCAGCTATGGACTTACACGAGCTTGAGGCGGCAATCGAGGGCATCCTCTTCGCCTCGGGCGAGCCGATCGGCATTGACCGTATCTGCATCGCGCTGGAGCTCGACAAGGATACGGCGGAACAGATCCTGCAAAAGCTGGAGGATCACTACGCCTATGAGCGGCGCGGCATCCGCCTCGTGCGGATGGACGATTCGTACCAGCTCTGTTCCGCACCGGACTACGCGGAGGTCATCCGCAAGGCGTTTGAGATCCGCAAGAGTGCGAAGCTCAGCCAGCCTGCGCTGGAGGTGCTGACCATCATCGCCTATTATCAGCCGACTACGCGCGCCTACGTCGACCAGGTGCGCGGCGTGGACAGCTCCTACACGATGGGACTTTTGCAGGAGCGAAAGCTCATCGAGGAGTGCGGGCGACTGCAGGTGCCGGGACGGCCGCGCCAGTACCGTACAACCAAAGAGTTCCTGCGGGTATTCCATCTGCGCTCGCTCGACGATCTGCCGGAGATGCCCGGCCTTGAACCGGAGGGACAGCTTCGCATCGGCGGCGAGGGCTTGTTCGATACGCAGGGAAATGTGCAGGACGAAACCGAATAAACGCGATATTTAACGAAAGGGGGCGGTCGCTTGACGGCGCTCAAAGCGCTCGGCGTCATCCTGCTGGTCTTTCTCCTGATCGGATTTCTGCGCGTCGGCGCGATCGCTTTCTTTGAGGACGAGCTGCGCGTTAAGCTGCGCGTGGGGCTCATTCGCCTGACGATTTTCCCAGGGCGGGCAAAGAAAGCCAAAAAGGGGAAGGAAGAGAAACCAAAGGAAGAAAAGCCGAAAGAGGGAAAACAAAAAAAGAGTCGCTCCATCCCGAAGCCGACGCTCGAAGAGCTGCTCGATCTGGCGGAAACGGCTTTGTCGTCACTCGGCGCAATGGTGCGGCGAGCCTGCAAGCGCACGCGCATCGACCCGCTGGAGCTGACGGTCGTGTTCGGCGGAGACGATCCTGCGGCGGTCGCGATGACCTACGGCTTCACGAGCGCCGTAATGTTCGCGGAGATGCCCAAAATGGAGGAAAGGTTCTGCGTTCCCGACCCATCGCTGCACCTGCGCATGGACTTCGACGCGGAAGCGACGAGCGTAACTGGGCGCGTAGGCGTGTCGCTGCGCGTCTGCGACCTTTTTGCCATCGTATTTACGCTGATCGTTCCGATGGCGAAGTGGTTCCTGCGCTTTAAAAAGGCGCACAAGAATGACCAACCGTCGCATAGAGCCCCAGAAACCGAACCGGAGCATAAAGGCGAGAACAATACGAAAGATAAGATCGCATAGAAAGGACAGACACTATGGAAAACGTTGAGAAGAAGTCGCAGCTGAGCGAGCTCATGGAGACTACGATGGGCAAGATCCGCGAGATGGTCGACTCCAACTCCATTATCGGCGAGCCGATCACGACGCCGGACGGCGTGACGGTCATTCCCGTCTCGCGCGTTACCTTTGGCTTCGGCACGGGCGGCAGCGATTATGGCAAAACCGTCGATAAATTCGGCGGCGGAGGCGGCGCCGGCGTGAAGATCGACCCGGTATCCTTCCTGATCATCAAGGACGGCGTGACGCGCGTGGTGCCTGTCGCTCTGCCTGCCATCGGGCCGGTGGACCGTATCCTTGACATGATGCCCGAGGTTGTCGAGCGCGTCGAGGGCTTCGTTGCAAAGAAAAAAGAAGAAAAAGGCATGTTCTGATGTGGAGAAAACGGGCATAATAAGACCACTTGTGTTCAAGAGGTGGTTTTATGCCGCGTTTTTTGCGCCGTATCATATCATGGGTTTTGCTTGCACAGTTTCTGCTGGGCGTGACGCCCTGCCGTGCCGCCGCGCCGGATGTCGCCGCGTATTCTTACGTGCTGATGGACGCGGACAGCGGGCGCGTGCTGCTCGCGCGCGGCGAGACGACGGAATTGCCGATCGCCAGCACGACGAAAATCATGACCGCGCTCGTTGCGCTGAGGGAGAGCCGGCTCACGGATAAGGTTGCGGTCAAGCGTGAGCACCTTAAGGAAGGCTCGTCGATGTACCTCGCCGAGGGCGAGACGCTGACGATGGAGGCGCTGCTCTATGGGCTGATGCTGCCGTCTGGCAACGACGCGGCGGAGTGCATCGCGGACTGGTGCGGCAAGGGGCGCGAGGCGTTTGTCAGAAAGATGAACGTGGAGGCGGCAGAGCTCGGCATGTCGCACACGGCGTTTGCCAATCCCAGCGGATTGGACGAGGAGGGGCACTACTCCTGCGCGCTTGACATGGCGCGATTGATGGCGCGCGCGATGCGCGATCCGACATTTGTGCAGATCGTCTCTGCGCATACCGCAACGGTCGGCACGCGGACGATGGGCAACCACAACAAGCTGCTCGGCGCGTTTGCGGGCTGCATCGGCGGCAAGACCGGCTTTACGAACGGCGCGGGGCGCACGCTTGTGACCTGCGCGGAGCGCGATGGGCTGCGGCTCGTTGTCGTGACGCTGCATGACGGCAGCGATTGGAATGACCACAAGGCGCTCTATGAGTACGGCTTTTCCGTTTACCGCGCGGAGCGCGCGGTCGTGCGCGGAAAGGAATACGCGCTTGCCGCGGTGCGCGGCGGCGAGGCGACCTGCGTACGGCTTTGCGCGGCGGAGGACTTCCGCTATCCGGTTGCGGAGAAGGAATCGCTGACGCTCCGCGTCGAAGCGGAAAGCGCCGTGCCCGCGCCGGTGAAGGCGGGACAGAAGCTCGGCAGGGCGGTCATACTGCTCAATGGTGCGGAGACTGGATGCGTCGATCTCGTCGCCTTGCAGGACGTCGCGGCGTTGGAGGAGGTATCCGCGCGGACGCTGTCGAGTCGGCTGCGCGCGTTGTGGCTGGGAAAACGATAGGAGCGTGGCTTTTGAAGCAGCGTTTGCAAAAACTGATCGCCGCCGCGGGACTTTGCTCCCGCAGAACGGCGGAGGCGTGGATCGAAGCGGGGCGCGTCCGAGTGAACGGGAGAGCCGCGACGCTCGGACAGAGCGCCGACCCCGATGCGGACGAGATCACGGTAGACGGAAAGCCGTTTGCGGTTCCGGAAGAGAAATGCTATGTGATGCTCCACAAGCCGCGCGGTTATGTCTGCACGATGTCTGACGAAAAGGGACGGCCGACGGTTGCCGAGCTGGTGCGCGGATGCGGCGCAAGGGTCGTTCCGGTAGGGCGGCTGGACTTTGATTCCGAGGGTCTGCTGCTGATGACCAACGACGGAGAGTGGATGCAGCGGTTGCTGCATCCCAAATTCGAGGTGGACAAGATCTATTATGTGACGGTCGCCGGCATGGTCGGCGGCGCGGCGGAACGGCTCGCGGCGATGCGTGAGCTGGACGGGGCGCCGATCCACCCTGCGCAGGTGAAGCTGCTGCGCGAAGGCAAGGAGACGGCGGAGCTGGAAATCACGATCCACGAGGGGAAAAACCGTCAGATCCGGCGTATGTGCGCCGCCGCGGGGCTGCATGTGAAGCGCCTGCGCCGCGTAGCGGAGCATCGTTTCCGGCTTGGCGACCTGCCGGAGGGCAAGTGGCGTTTCCTGACCGCGGAGGAGCTTCACGATTTCGAAAAGGAATAGGAGAGGGCGTATGGCGAAGAGCATTTTACATACGATAGAGAAGAATATGATCAGCTTTTCCAAGGGGCAGAAGCTGATTGCGAGATATATTTTGGAAAACTATGACAAGGCGGCGTTTATGACCGCGAGCAAGCTTGGCAAGACCGCGCAGGTGAGCGAGTCCACTGTCGTACGCTTTGCCACGCAGCTCGGCTACGATGGGTATCCGAGCATGCAGCGCGCGCTGCAGGAGATGATACGCGGCAAGCTCACGTCCATCCAGCGCATCCAGGCGTCGGACGGGATGCTCTCCGGATCTGACCTGATGACGAATGTGCTGCACCGCGACATGGAGAAGATCCGTATGGCAATCGACCAGACCGACGCCGCGGAATTTGAGCGCGTGGTCGACACGGTCGTGGCGGCAAAGCGGCTGTACCTCATCGGGTTTCGCTCGTCGTCCTTCCTCGCGGGTTACCTTAATTTCTATTTTCGCCTGATCTTTGACAACGTGACCCTTGTGCAGAGTGGCGCGGCAGGAACTTTCGACCAAATTTTCCGCGTGGGGCCAGGCGACGTGGTGTTTGCGATCTGCTTCCCGCGTTATTCGGAGCTTGCGCTCAAGACCATCCAGTTTGCCAAGGAGCGCGGCGCGACGGTCGTGGGCCTGACGGACAGTGAGATGTCGCCCATCGCGCGCGCGGCGGACTGCACGCTGTTGGTGCATAACGAGATGATTTCCTTCGTCGACTCCCTCGCCGCGCCCATGAGCATGCTCAACGCGCTCATTCTCGCGGCGGCGCGCAAGAAGGGGACGGACGTGTCGGCGAGCTTTTCGGAGCTGGAGCACGTGTGGGAGAGGTTCTCGATTTTCGGGAAGGTCGAGGATGAGTAAGGTCGTAGTAGTCGGCGGCGGCGCCGCCGGGATGATGGCGGCGATCGCGGCATCCGGCGCGCTCGCCGCTGTTACGCTGTTAGAGCCGAACGAGCGTCTTGGCAAAAAACTCAACATCACGGGCAAGGGCCGCTGTAACGTGACAAATGACAGTGCATGCGACGAATTGATTGCGCATATTCCGCGTAACGGCAAATTCCTTTACAGTGCATTTTCTCGTTGGGATGGACGCGATACGATGGCTTTTTTTGAGTCGCTTGGCGTACCGCTCAAGGTCGAGCGCGGCAAGCGGGTCTATCCCGTGTCCGACCGCTCGTTCGACATCAGCGGAGCGCTGGAGAAGGAGTTGCGGCGGCTCGGCGTCCGATTGGCGCGTGTCCGCGCGGAGGCGCTGATTATCAAGGACGGGCGCGTCGCGGGCGTTAAGGGCGAGGCGGAACGCTTTGATGCGGATGCGGTCATCGTGGCGACGGGCGGCGTTTCCTATCCTGCGACGGGCAGCACCGGCGACGGCTACCGCTTTGCCAAGCAGGCGGGTCATATGATTGTGCCGCCGCGCGCATCGCTTGTGCCGCTTGTGTGCGGCGACCCCGACTGTGCCGCAATGCAGGGGCTTTCGCTGCGCAACGTCAAGCTGACGGTGAAAAACCGTAAGAATAAAGCCGTTTACGAGGAGCAGGGCGAGCTGCTGTTCACGCATTTCGGCGTCAGCGGGCCGCTGGTGCTCTCCGCGAGCGCGCACATGCGGGATTTTGAAAAGGACGCCTATCGCTTGTTTATCGACCTCAAGCCCGCGCTCGACGAGAAGAGGCTTGACGAGCGGCTCCTGCGCGATTTTGCGGAGCGGAGCAATCAAGACTTCGACAATGTGCTCGGAGGGCTTGTGCCGCGCAGCATGATTCCGGTCATCGTCCGCCGGACAGACATCCCCGCAGCTTCAAAAGCAAACTCCATTACCAAGGAGCAGCGGCGAAGACTGCTCCGGACGCTCAAGTCATTTGAACTCTCGGTCACCGGAACGCGCAGCGTCGAGGAGGCGATCATTACCTCCGGCGGCGTCAAGGTCGGCGAGGTCGACCCGAATACGATGGCGTCCAAGCTGCTTCCGGGACTCTATTTTGCGGGTGAGGTGCTGGATGTGGACGCGTATACGGGCGGATTTAACCTGCAGATCGCATGGGCAACCGGCAGAGCCGCGGGTATCGCGGCCGCTGGGGCATAAGGAGGAAGAACGATGGAGACAAAGCATTATGCGGTCGCACTCGACGGGCCGTCCGGCGCGGGAAAGAGTACGCTTGCCAAGGCGGCGGCGAAAGAACTGCATATCATGTACGTCGATACCGGCGCGATCTATCGCGTTATCGGGCTGAGCGCCTACCGACGCGGCATCGAGCCGCGCGACGAAGCGGCGGTCAAGGCGTTTTTGCCGGAGCTGGACATCGGCATGAAGCACGGCGCGGACGGGACGCAGCGGATGTACTTGGACGGGGAAGACGTGTCAGGCGCCATTCGCCTGCCGGAGATTTCCATGTATGCTTCCGCCGTGTCGGCGCACGCCTCCGTGCGCGCGTTCCTGCTTGAAATGCAGCGGAAGCTTGCCCGCGAACAAAGCGTCATCATGGATGGGCGCGACATCGGTACGATCGTTTTGCCGGATGCGGAGGTCAAGATATTTCTCACCGCGGACGCCGAGGTGCGCGCGAAGCGCCGCTTTTTGGAGCTGGAGCAGCGCGGCACGCCAAAGCCATACGACGAGGTGCTTGCGGAACTGAAGGAACGTGATTATAACGACACCCACCGCGACGTCGCGCCGCTCAAGGCGGCGGAGGATGCGATTACAGTCGATACCTCCGCGCTTGATTTCGAGCAGAGTAAGGAACTGATCATTCGAACGATTCGGGAAAGGGCAGGGTTATGACGCGATTTTACAGAGTTTTTCACCTCATCGTAACGCCGCTGCTTTGGCTGCTGTTTCCGTTTAAGGTCCACGGGCTTGAAAACGTTCCAAAGGATCGCCCCGTCGTGCTGTGCGCCAATCATGCCCATGCGATGGATCCTTTTCTGATTTGCATGGCGTTCCCGCGCCAGGTAAGAGTCCGGATCATGGCAAAAAAAGAGCTGATGGGTATTCCGTTCGTCGGCTGGCTGATCCGCAAGCTCGGCGCGTTTCCCGTTGACAGGGGCAACGGTGACCTTTCCGCAATCAAGAACTCGATCGAGACCATCAAGGACGGCGCACATCTGTTGGTGTTTCCGGAGGGAACACGCGTGGAACACGAAGGCGAGGTTCGTGCGCATCGCGGCGTCGTAATGATCGCCATGCGCACGGGTGCGCCGCTTTTGCCGGTATATGCCGGAAAGCGGCACAAGCTGTTTCGTATGACGCACATCGTCTTTGGCGAGCCGTATGAGCCAAAGACCGCAATGCGCCACGGCACTGCCGAGGAGTATCAGCAGTATGCCGACGAGATCGTGCGCCGCGCCTACGCGCTCGGCAGAGAGTGGGAGAAAAAAACGGCATGAAAGTGATCCTTGCCAAAACGGCGGGCTTTTGCTACGGTGTGGAACGCGCGGTGGAGCTCGCCGACGAGATAGCGCGCGGGCAAGGCGGCGCGATGCTCGGCAGCGTTATTCACAATGAGCATGTGGTTGCGGCGCTTGCCAAGCGGGGTATGAGGCAGATCTCTTCACCGGAGGAGGCAAAACCCGGGGAAAAGGTACTCATCCGCTCGCACGGCGAGCGGCGCGAGGTGCTGGAGGCACTGCGCTCGATCGGCGCGGAGATCGCGGACGCGACCTGTCCCAATGTCCGGCGCGCGCAGCAGCTTGTTGCCGAGGCGGAGCGGGAGGGACGTCAGGTCGTTATCATCGGCGAGGCAAAGCACCCTGAGGTTGCCGCGGCCGCGAGTTATTGCTGCGGCGCGGCTGTCTGCGATTCGCCGGAGGCGGTGGAGGCGTGGTGGAACGGCGGTGGTTTTCCGTCTGACAAGCCCCTTACGGTGATCGCGCAGACGACCTGCATCCGTTCAATTTGGGAAAAATGCTTAAATTTTCTAAAAAAAGAGTGTACAAATCTAAAAGTTTATGATACAATATGCGGAGCTACGCAGAAACGTCAGGCTGAGGCGGCGGAAATCGCCGCGCAGGCGGACGTTATGGTGGTGGTCGGAGACCGCAAAAGCGCTAACACGAGACATTTGACAGAGATTTGCAAGGGGGCTTGCCCGCGCGTCGTTCAAATCGAAGCGGCGGACGAGCTCTCGCCGGACGTCTTTATTGGTTGCATGGCTGCGGGACTTACCGCCGGCGCTTCAACGCCTGCGAGCATCATTAAGGAGGTATATGCAACCATGACGGAAGAAATCAAGAACGAAACCAAGGCGGCCGAGGGCGAGTCCTTCGAGGAGATGCTGGAAAAGTCTTTTAAGACTCTCAATACAGGAGACAAGGTCACCGGCATCGTGACGGCAATCGGCGCCACCGAGATCCAGGTAGACCTTGGCTGCAAGCAGGCGGGCTACATTCCGCTTTCCGAACTCAGCGCCGACCCCAACGCCAAGGCGGAGGATATCGTCAAGGTCGGCGACGAGATTGAGACCTACATCGTCCGCGTCAACGACGTGGAGGGTTATGCGACGCTTTCCAAGAAGCGTCTTGACGCGGTCAAGGTTTGGGAGGACATCGAGAAGGCGGTCGAGGATAAGACCGTGCTTGAGGGTATTGTTTCCGAGATCAACAAGGGCGGCGTCGTCGTTTCCGTAAAGGGCGTGCGTGTGTTCGTGCCCGCGTCTCAGAGCGGCCAGCCTCGCGACGCCGACCTCAGCTCCATGGTCAAGCAGACCGTCAAGCTGCGTATCACGGAGGTCAACCGTGCCCGCCGCCGCGTCGTCGGCTCCATCCGCAGCGTCCAGAGCGAGATCCGCGAGGCCGCGCAGAAGGAAGTTTGGGAGAATATTGAGGTCGGCAAGCACTACAGCGGCGTCGTTAAGTCCATGACCAGCTACGGCGTGTTCGTCGACATTGGCGGCGTGGACGGTATGGTTCACATCTCTGAGCTTTCTTGGAGCCGCATTAAGCACCCCTCTGAGGTCGTCAAGGTTGGCGATCAGCTCGACGTGTATGTGATTTCCTTCGACGCGGAGAAGCGTAAGATTTCCCTCGGCGTCAAGGATCGTACGCAGAACCCTTGGGATGTCTTTATGAAGACCTATAAGGTCGGCGATGTGGTGAACGTCCGCGTCGTGAAGCTGATGACTTTCGGCGCGTTTGCCGAGGTCGTGCCCGGCGTCGACGGTCTGATCCATATTTCTCAGATTGCGGATCGCCGCATCGAGAAGCCCGGCGACGTGCTTTCCGAGGGCCAAATGGTAGACGCGAAGATCACCGCGGTCGACGAGGAAAAGCAGAAGATATCCCTGAGCATCCGCGCACTGCTCGTTCCCGAGGCGAACGATGGCGAAGGAGCTTCCGAAGAGGAGTAAGCAAAAACTGAAAAGGGACAGGCGGTGCCTGTCCCTTTTTGAAATGTAATGGAGGAAAGGTATCATGGATTATGCCGCGCTTTACAAACAGAAGCTGACAACCGCCGAAGAGGCCGTCAAGGTCGTCAAATCCGGCGATTGGGTCGATTACGGTTGGTGCACCAACCATCCGTATACGCTCGACAAGGCGCTTGCCAAGCGGAAAGATGAGCTCAAGGACGTCAAGTTCCGCGGCGGCGTGACGCTTTGGATGCCCGCGGTGGCCGAGGCTGAAGACGGTGAGGGGCACTTTGTTTGGCATTCCTGGCACTGCACGGGCGTTGACCGCAAGATCATCACGGCAGGCAAGGGCTTCTTTTCACCCATGCGTTACAGCGAGCTGCCGCGCTTCTACCGCGATGGCAACGCCAAGGTCGACGTCGCCATGATTCAGGTCACGCCGATGGACAACCACGGAAACTTCAGCTTTGCGCTCGGCGCGTCGCACCTTGCGGACATGCTCGCGAACGCGAAGAAAATCATCGTCGAGGTCAACAAGAATCAGCCTTGGGTCTTTGGCCTCACCGGCACGGAAATCAACGTCAAGGATGTCGATTACGTTGTCGAGGGCGAAAATCCGCCGGTCGGCGCACTGCCGCCCGCGGCGGAGCCGACTCCCGTTGACGTTGCGGTGGCAAACCTCGTCGTGCCGGAGATACCGAACGGCGCGTGCCTTCAGCTCGGCATCGGCGGTATGCCAAACACCATCGGTTCGGTGCTCGCGACCTCGGATCTCAAGGATCTCTCCGCCCACACCGAGATGTACGTCGACGGCTTCGTCGACCTCGCGCTTGCGGGCAAGATCACGGGCAAAAACAAGGCGATCGACAAGGGCCGCCAGGTCTACGCGTTTGCCGCGGGTACGCAGAAGATGTACGACTACATGGATCGCAACCCCGACGTCATGGCAGCGCCGGTGGACTACACCAACGACGTGCGCGTCATCGCGCAGATCGACAACTTTATCTCCATCAACAACGCCATCGACTGCGATCTCTACGGTCAGGTGAACGCCGAATCCGCCGGCATCAAGCACATTTCCGGCACCGGCGGGCAGCTTGACTTCTGCATGGGCGCTTACCTGTCCAACGGCGGCAAAAGCTTCATCTGCATGTCCTCCACCGTCAAGGGCAAGGACGGCACGGTCAAGAGCCGCATTGTGCCTACGCTCACGCCCGGCTCCATTGCTACCGATCCGCGCTCCTGCACGCAGTACATTGTTACCGAGTACGGCATGGTCAACCTCAAGGGCCTCTCCACGTGGGAGAGGGCGGAGGCGCTGATCTCCATTGCGCATCCCGACTTCCGCGAGGAGCTGATCGCGGAAGCGGAAAAAATGCGCATTTGGCGCAAAAGCAACAAGTGAATCGGTTCCTTGGCAGAAAAATCAGGCTTCATACGAAGCCTGATTTTTTACGTTTTCGACAGGAAAAACCTCTTGAAAAAACCAAAAAAAACCATTATACTATGGATGGGTTATTATGCCTATTATTGGCGGACGTGGGACAAGACCATGAATTGCCAGAGAGGAGGTGGGCTGAATGTACCAGATCGGAGACAAAATCGTACACCCGATGCATGGTGCCGGCGTGATCGAAAGTATCGTGGAAGAAAAGATCAGCGGCGCGATGATCCCGTTTTACGTGTTCAAAATGCCCATCTCCGGACTGACGCTGAAAATTCCGACGGCGAACAGCGACATGATCGGCATTCGCGCCGTATCGTCCAAAGAGGCGGTCGAGTCCGTGATCGGAAAGATCCCGAGTTTGAGCATTGACATGACCGCGAACTGGAACCACCGCTACCGCGAGAATATGGAGCGGATCAAAAGCGGCGACCTGCTGGAGGTTGCCGGCGTCATCAAGGCGCTGATGCACCGCGACAGCGAGCGAGGGCTTTCCAACGGGGAGCGCAAGATGCTCCACAGTGCCAAGCAGATATTGATTTCGGAGATCGTGCTGGCGGAGAGTGTGGATTACCCGGACGCGGAGGCGCGTGTCAATGCCGTCATGCTGGAAAAGGAGAGCGCATCCTGATGAAGCTCTGGAAAAAACTGTTCCCCAACCATCGTCCCGCGCATCCGTACTGCTCGGCAGTGATCGCGGCGGCGGGTTCCTCACAGCGGATGGAGGGGGAGAACAAGCTCCTGCTGCCGCTCGGCGGCAAGCCCGTGCTCGCGCATACGCTTCAGGCGATCGACCGATCCCCGAGCATCCGAGAGATCATCATCGCCGCGCGTGAAGAGGATATGGTTCGCTTTGCTGATTTGTGCAAGGCGTGGGGCATTGAGAAGCCTGTCAAGATCGTCCTTGGCGGCAAAACGCGCGCGGAATCCGTTCTCCGCGCCGCAGCGGAGGTGAACGAGGACGCGGATCTGATCGCCGTGCAGGACGGTGCGCGCCCGTTTATCACAAGTGAGCTGGTCGAGCGCGTCGTTGAGGCGGCGCGCGTCAATTTTGCCGCCGCCCCCGCAATCCCCGTCAAGGATACGATCAAGGTCGCGGTCGACAACATTGTGCGCGAGACGCCGGATCGTTCAATGCTCTTCGCTGTGCAGACGCCACAGGTGTTCGACGCGCAGCTCCTGCGCGCAGCGCTTCAGTCTGCGCTGGATGCCGGCGTCAGGCTGACGGATGATTGTTCCGCTGTGGAGCGCATTGGCAAGGAAATATACTTGACGGAAGGCGATGAGCGGAACATTAAGATCACGACGCCGCTGGATCTTTTTTTGGCAGAGGCGATCCTGAACAGAAGGGAATCGTAAGGATTCCCTTTTTTCTTTGGAGAGGAGAAGCGCATGACAAATCTGCGGATTGGACACGGATATGACGTACACTGCCTGACCGAGGGACGCGAGCTTGTTTTAGGCGGCGTGAAGGTGCCGTTTGAAAAGGGGCTGGACGGACATTCGGACGCCGACGTGCTGCTGCATGCGGTCATGGACGCGCTGCTCGGCGCGGCGGCGCTCGGCGACATCGGAAAGCTTTTCCCAAACACGGATGAAGCATACCGCGGCGCGTCGAGCCTCATGCTGCTCGGCGAGGTCGCAAGACGCATCGCGGCGACGGGCTACGCCGTCGTCAACATCGACGCGACGGTGCTCGCCCAGCGGCCAAAGCTTGCGCCCTACCGTGAGCGGATGCGGGAGAACATTGCCCACGCGCTGGACATGGACGTTTCATGTGTGAGCGTGAAGGCAACGACAGAGGAGGGGCTTGGCTTTACCGGACGCGGCGAAGGCATTGCGGCACACGCGGTCGTGCTGCTGGAAAGGCTCGGATAAAACGGATAGGGGCAGGGGACGGGACGCGGCGTGCGTCCCGTCTTTTTGCACTTCGCTCCGTTGAAAGGCATATCATGCGGTAAAGGAGGTTTCCCTATGGACCATTATCTCTTTACCGCGCGCTCCATTACACATGCCCAGCGGATGGCGCAGGTACTTGAGCGCGCCGGCGTCCCCGTAAAAATGCGCCGCATCGGCAGGGAACTGACGAAAAGCGGCTGCGGATATATGATTCAAATCCCACAGCGCCGCTATGCGCAGGCGGTCGAGGCGCTGCACGACGCAGGAGTCCGTCCGGTCAAGGTCTTTTCCATGTCCGGCGGCATGATGCACGAGGTGGCGATGTGATCTATCTAGACAGTGCGGCGACTACCTTTCAGAAGCCTGTGTCCGTCCGAAACGCCGTGATGCGGGCGATGCAGACGATGAGCTCGCCGGGGCGCGGCGGCTATCCGAGCGCCCGCGCGGCGGAGGAGCTGCTGTTCCGTTGCCGCAGCCTCGCCGCGGAGCAGTTCGGCGTTTCAGAGCCGGAGCGCGTGATCTTCGCGACGAGCGCGACGCACGGGCTGAACATTGCAATCAAGAGCCTTGTGCCGCGCGGCGGGCGCGCGGTCATTTCCGGCTATGAGCACAACGCCGTGACACGCCCGCTGCACGCGCTGGAGGCGGAAACCATTGTCGCAGAGTCGGCGCCGTTTGACCAAATTGGCTGTACTAGGGCGTTTGCCAAGGTGCTTCGGCGCGGCGCGGACGCTGTGGTCTGCACGACGGCCTCCAATGTTTTTGGCTGCGTTTTGCCAATCGGGGAGATTGCATCTCTCTGCCGTAAGTCAAACGTGCCGTTGATCGTGGACGCCTCGCAGTCGGCGGGTGTGCTGCCGCTCAATATGGCGGAACTCGGCGCGGCGTTTGTCGCAATGCCGGGACACAAGGGGCTTTATGGCCCGCAGGGGACAGGGCTTCTGCTCTGCGGCACGGAACCGAAGCCTCTTATCGAGGGGGGGACGGGCAGCGAATCGCTGAGACAGGAGATGCCGGTGTTTCTGCCTGACCGCTTGGAGGCGGGGACGCATAACGTACCCGGAATTGCAGGCTTGGAGGCGGGTCTGCGCTTTGTACGCGACACGACGCCGGAGCGCATCCTGCGCCATGAGCGCGCGCTCATCCACCGTGCCGCGGAAGGGCTTCGCCGATTCGACGAGATAACCGTCTATACCGCGGAGGATTTTGGCGAGCAGCTCGGTGTGCTCTCCTTTACCGTACGGGACCGCAAGCCGGAGGAGGTCGCAGAGCGCCTGGCGGAGCGCGGCGTCGCGGTGCGCGCGGGCTATCATTGTGCGCCGCTGGCGCACCGCAGCGGCGGGACGCTGGAACACGGAACGGTGCGCCTGAGCGTTTCCGCGTTCAACCGCGCGGAGGAAATCGACGGATTTTTACGCGTGATGCGGGGCATCCTGTCGAAGTAGCCCAATTTTCACCGCAGATTTCACGGAAAATTCACAGCTCTCCCCGTTGCATTTTTCCGGCGCTTATATTAGAATAAGTCTAACTGTGACATGATGTTCACAATAAGATAGGGAGAGTACGGATGGAAGTCATTGCAACGGTGTTTGACGGCGCGGTGCGCTATCTTGGCACGATCCGGCTGACAGACTGGCTGGACATTGCGCTGATGGCGTATCTGCTGTACCGCGCGTTGAAGCTGGTCGTCGTTTCCCGCGCGGCCAATCTGGGGCGCGGCGTTCTGATTTTTTTGGGCGCGCTGCTTGCGTCCTATGTTCTGCAACTCAACAGCATCAACTTTATCCTGCGCAATATCGTGACCACCGGCGTGATCGCGCTGATCGTTCTCTTTCAGCCGGAGCTCCGCCATCTGCTCGAACAGGTCGGCTCCAGCCGGCTCAGTACGTTCAACCCGTTTGCCCACGTGCAGCAGACGAGTGTGATCGAGACCACGATCATGCAGACGGTGAACGCCTGCGCCGAGATGTCGGAATCCCGCACGGGCTTGCTGATCGTCTTCGAGCGGAGCATGAAGCTGGACGACATCGCGCGCACCGGCACCATCGTTGACGCGCAGGTTTCGAGCCAGCTGCTTAAAAACATTTTCTTCGTCAAGGCAGCCATGCACGACGGCGCGGTCATCATCCGCGACGGGCGTTTGCTCGCGGCGGGTTGTATTCTGCCGCTGTCGCGCAACGTGAACATCAGCCGCGACCTTGGCACGCGTCACCGCGCGGGCATCGGCATGAGCGAGAATTCGGACGCGGTCATCGTTATCGTCTCCGAGGAGACCGGTGCGATCTCGGTTGCTATTCGCGGCGTACTCAAGCGCCACCTGACGCCGCAGACGCTGGAAAAGCTCCTGACGAACGAGCTGATGCCGTCGGCTGAAGAAGAGGAAACGCGGGAAAAATTCCGTTTCCGCATGCCGTGGCAGACCAAAGAGGAAAAGGGGGCGGGCAGCCGTGCAGATGAGTAACGGACGCAAGGCGTTCTTTATCACCGCCTCGATCGTGATGTCGTTTATCCTGTGGTTCTATGTGAACAACAGCGCCGATGTCGACGTCGTCATCAACGGGATACCGGTAGAGTTCTTCAACGCGGAATCCGCGCTTGCCAACAAGGGCTTCGTCCTCAACAGCGGGAGCGATACCACCGAGGATCTGGTGCTCAATATGCCGCGCAGCATGGTCTACGGTTTTGACACCTCGCGTGTGCGGCTCGTTGCCGACCTCAGCTCGGTCAATTCGACCGGAACGCAGACAATCACCTATTCGATCATTTATCCGCCGGACACCAACACGAGGCAGATTTCCGTGAAATCGCCATCCGTCCGCACCGTTTCCGTGCGAATCGGCGAATTGTTCCGCAGAAGCGATGTCGAGATACGCTGCAAGCTGGTCGGCAATGTGGCGGACGGCTATGTCGCGGGCACCGTGCAGATTTTGCCGGAGACGCTGGAGATCTGGGGCCAGCAGAGCGACCTGATGAAGGTGAGTTACGCGCAGGTCACGCTGAACATTGAAAACGCGCGTTCGACGATCGTGGAGCTTTTGGAGTATGAGCTTTACGATCATGACGACAAGCTCATTGAGAATCGGAGCATCCACAGCTCAAGCAATGCCGTGCAAGTGACGATGCCGGTCATTTCGGCGACGGACATTCCTCTGAAGGTCAATTTCATCGAGGAGCCCGGCGTCCGCCTCAGCAGCTTCGATTACTCGCTGGATGTTGAATCGGTCACGCTTTCCGGCGACGCGAACCTGATCGCACAGACCAAGGAGATCGAACTCGGCAGCATCCGCCTTTCCGATATAACCGGCGAGCAGACCTTTACCTACGGGGTACCGATTCCGGAAGGGTTGACCAACCTAAGCGGCGTTACCACGGCGGTATTGTATATCAGAAACAGGGACATCGAGACGCGGGATATGACCGTGACGCAGTTCAATTACGAGAATTTTGCCGCGTCGGAGCGCGTTGTGGAGGTCGTCACCTCGTCTCTGAACGTGACGCTGCGTGGTCCGAAAGAACTGATTGAGACGCTTTCAAGCGGTGATGTGACGGCTGTTGCGGATCTTTCGGACGTCAACAACGCGAGCGGCACTTATACCGTCCCAGCCATTATTCGTGTGAACGGCGATCTGGACATTGGAACCGCGCAGGCCTATCAGTTGACCGTGCGCATCAGCCGTCCGGAGCCAACAGAACCCGTGCCACAGAGCGGGGAAACGGAAGAACGTCCCGGCGAGCAGCAACCGGAGCAGCCGGAGCAGCCGGAGCAGGAGAGCAATAACACATGACACAGATCGCAACCGTTGAGAAAACCTTATCCGGCAGTCGCGCCGAGATTTCCGTGGCGCGCCAGTCCGCTTGCGCGCACGACTGCCATGAATGCGCGGGCTGCGGCGGTACGGTTGCGCCGGTGCGCGCGGTCGCGGAGAACCCGATCGGCGCGCGGGCGGGGGACAAGGTGGTTGTGGAAAGCGAAACGCGCAAGGTATTTGGCGTGATCCTGCTGGTTTACATGGTGCCGGTGGCGCTGTTTTTCCTCGCTTACTTTGCCTTTCCGCTTCCGAGCGACGGCGCGCGCGCCGCGGCGGCGGTCTGTGCTTTTTTCCTCGGCATCGTTCCGGCGGTTCTGTACGACCGCCGCGTTAGGCGCGACGGCGGGATGCGCTTCACCATTGTGCGGCTGTTCTGACGGACGTGTTTGGATATGTACGGCCCGCCATGCCGCGCCTTTCCAACACGGAGCGGGAGCGGTTTCACGGCGTTTACTGCGGCCTTTGCCACGCGCTTGGAAGACGTTATGGCTTTGCGGCGAGGTTTCTGCTCAATTTTGACTTTACTTTTCTTGCCATCCTGCTTCTGCGAGGTGAGGACGCGCCTTGCGAACGCAGGCGCTGCGCCGCGCATCCCTGCAAGGGCTGTGCGGCGGCTCACGCGGCGGCGCTCGACACGGCGGCGAATCACAGCGTGATCCTTGCGTGGTGGCAGATACAGGATCACATCGTGGATCACGGGCTTTTCGCAGGACTCAAGTACCGTCTTGCGGCACTTTTCCTCAGCGGAGCCTATCGGAAAGCGCGCGCGGTGCTGCCCACGTTCGACGAGTCGGTGCGGCGGCGTCTCCGCGAGCTGAACGAGCGTGAGCGCGAGCGCTGCGCGTCGCTCGACGCGGCGGCAGAGCCATTTGCCGCGCTGCTGGCAAGTATCGCGGAGGCCGAAGGCGACAAGACGCGGCGGCGCGTTCTGCGCCAGATTTTCTACCATTTGGGCCGCTGGATCTATCTGATCGACGCGGCGGATGACTTCAAGAGCGACGCGCGAAGCGGGAACTATAACCCGCTCCGCTACCGATACGGCGTCGAGGGGAATGAGTTGTCCGAGGAGTCAAAGCTTGCGCTCGGCGAGACGCTGGACGCGTCGATCCGCCAAATGGCAGCCGCCTATGCGCTGCTGGATGAGGGCGTGTGGACAAGCATCCTCGACAGCGTGTTTTACGACAGCCTCTATGGCATTGGAAAAGCCGTGCTGGACGGCGTTTACCGCAAACCGCCGCGACGGTGGAAAAACAGACCTTGAGTGAGGACACGATATGAGCGATCCCTACAAAGTCCTGAATATTGCGCCCACTGCGACCGACGACGAGGTTAAGCACGCCTATCGGGAGCTCGCGCGCAAATACCACCCTGACAACTATCACGACAATCCGCTTGCCGATCTCGCGCAGGAGAAGATGAAGGAGATCAACGAGGCGTACGATCAGATCCAGCGCCAGCGCAAAAACGGCGCCGCGGCGGCGCCGCGGCAAGGCGGGGATCACAACCGTTCCCGCCGCTACAGCGACGGCGGAGCCTCCGGCGCGGGCGGGAACAGCGAGATGCAGCGGATACGCCGTGCGATCAACAGCGGCGATATTTCATTGGCGGAGCGGCTGCTTGGCGCCTGCGCGGAGCGCGGCGCGGAGTGGAACTTTCTCATGGGCGTCGTCTGCTCGCGTCGCGGCTGGATGGACGACGCCAAGCAATATTTGGAAAAGGCCTGCCGCATGGATCCCTATAATGAGGAGTACCGCGACGCGCTCGGCGCGCTCGGCGGCAGGGACTACCATCCGGACGGCTATCGCGGCTTCGGAACGATGACCTATGGAGACAGCGATTGCATGCGGCTTTGCGCCGCGTGGTCGTGCTGCGTATTGAGCGGCGGAAGGTGCTGCATTTGCTGATGAGATAAGGAGATGTCATAAGAGATGATCAAGAGCATGACAGGTTACGGGCGCGCGCGGCAAACGCTGAACGGGCGCGACATCACGGTGGAGCTTCGCAGCGTCAACAACCGCTATCTGGATACGACGGTAAAGCTGCCGCGGGCGTACATTTTTGCGGAGGACGCGATCAAACAACGCGTGCAGAAGGCGGTTTCGCGCGGTAAGGTGGATGTGTTCGTCACCATCGACTCCACAGGAGCCGACGAGGCGACGGTCACTGTCAACGAATCGCTTGCTAAGGCGTATTTGGAGGTGCTGCGCAAAATCAACGTGATCGGTGTGGGTACGCTCAAGGGAACCTATTCCGCGGTGGATATCGCGCGTTTGCCGGATGTGGTGACCGTTACCAAGCCGGAAGAGGACCTCGAAAGCGTGGGCGCCGACATCTGCGCGGTGACGGAGGAGGCGATCAAGGCTTATAACGCGATGCGCGCGACGGAGGGTGAGAAGCTTGCCGCCGACATCGGCTCCCGCCTTGACGCCATTGAGACGCTGACGGGGAAGGTTGAGGCGCGTTCGCCCGAGACGGTGAAGGAATACCGCGAGAAGCTGACGGCGCGAATGCAGGAGGTGCTCCAAAGCACGACGATTGACGAATCGCGCATCCTGGCCGAGGCGGCAATTTATGCGGACAAGGTCGCCGTGGATGAGGAAACCGTGAGACTGCGCAGCCACGTTTCCCAGCTGCGCACCATGATCGCGTCCGACGAGCCGATGGGCCGCAAGATGGACTTCCTCATTCAAGAGGTCAACCGTGAGAGCAACACGGTCGGCTCCAAGTGCAACGATGTGGAGATCGCGCGCGTGGTGGTCGAGCTTAAGGCGGAGGTCGAGAAGATCCGCGAGCAGGTGCAGAATATCGAGTGATCGGGAGAGAAATGCGATGAAGCTCATCAACATCGGTTTCGGCAGCATGGTGTCCGCAGAGCGGATGCTTGCCGTCGTTTCACCGGATTCCGCGCCGATCAAACGCCTCATTTCTGAATCGCGTGAGCGCGGGATGCTCATTGACGCGACCTATGGCCGCAAGACGGCGGCGGTGTTTATCATGGACAGCGACCACGTCGTCCTTTCGGCTGTCCCCGCCGGAAAGATCGTGGAACGTATGGGCGTCGAGGTGCTCGGCGGTTTGGACGAGTTCAAGGAGGACTAAACGTATGGCAAAAGGAAAAACTTTCATTATATCCGGCCCCTCTGGCGTCGGAAAGAGCACAGTGCTCAAGAGCCTCTTTGATGGGCGCGACGACCTGTATTTTTCTATCTCCGCCACAACGCGCGAGCCGCGCGAAGGTGAGCAGGACGGAGTTCATTACCACTTCATTTCCGTCGAGCGCTTTCAGGAGCTGATCGAGGCGGACGCGTTTTTGGAGTACGCCGAGTATGTTGGCAACTTCTACGGCACGCCGAAGAAGTTCGTGGACAAGGCAATGGACGCGGGGAAGGACGTCATCCTTGACATTGAGGTGCAGGGCGCGCTTCAGGTGAGCACCAAGCGTCCGGAGACGGTTCGTATCTTCATCGCGCCGCCGTCCTGGGAGGAACTGGAGCGCCGACTCAAGAGCCGTGGCACGGACAGCGACGAGAAGATCCAAAAGCGTCTCGTGCGCGCCAAGGCGGAACTTCAGACCGCCGACGTTTACGATTACTTCGTTATCAACGATTCGGTCGAACAGGCCGTTCGCGAGATAAACGCCATCATGCTCGCCGAGCACTGCAAGCCCGCCGAGCGGATGAAGATCCTGAGCGAATAAAGCAAAAAATGATTTTCAAGAAAGAAGGAATCCCATTATGATGCTCTATCCTGCCATGACCACGCTCAACAAGAACATTCCCAACCGCTATCTGCTGGTGAATGTCGTCGCGCGCCGTGCGCGCCAGATTGCCGAAGAAGCGGATGAAACGGGCGCGCATCTGACTGAAAAGCCGGTGACCTCCGCCATCAACGAGGTTGCGGAAGGCAAGATCGCGACCGGCGACGTGGATATCTCCATCAAGCGTTGACAGCCGAGCTTGCGAGCTTAGCGCTCTCAGGAGTTCCTTACGCCGCGGACCGGGCGTATACCTACCTTGTGCCGCAGGAACTCTCCGGCAGCATTCGGGCGGGGATACGTGTCATCGTTCCGTTTGGACGCGGCAACCGTCGCAGCGAGGCGTTTGTGCTCGAGACCGCAAGGGGCGAGGCGTTGAGCGGCTATAAGCCGATTTTCGCCGCGCTTGACGATGAACCGTTGCTTGGCGACGAGGGGCTGCGCCTAATCCGCTGGATGAAGGCGCGATACTTTTGCACATATTACGACGCAATCAAGACGATCCTGCCGTCCGGCGTTTGGTTCCGCTACCGCGAGCTGTGGCGTCCGGCAGACGGGCTGGACGCGGAAACGGCGCTTGCCGCCGTCTCTTCGGACAGCGTGGAGGCGCTTATCCTGCGCGAGCTGTACGCGCTGAAGTCCGCGGAGGCGGAGACGCTTTCCAAGGTTGGCGGCGACGAGACGGCAAAGGTGCTCAAAGCCCTATATGCAAAGGGACTCGCGGAGGTTGAAAAGACCGCCGCGCAGACGGTGAGCGACAAAACGATACGCGTGGTGAGCCTTGCCGTAAGCCGCGAGGAGGCCATGGCGGAGGCGGAAAAAAAGAAAAACTCCGCGTCCGTGCGGCATGCGGTCATAGAGCTTCTTTGCGCAGAAGGGACGTTGACCGCCACTGATATTTATTACTATACCGGCGCGACGGCGGCGACGTTGCGAAGTCTTGAAAAGACGGGCGTGATCAGCATATCGACCGAGGAGGTGCTCCGCGTTCCGAGTTATGCGCCGTGTCCCGACGCCGCGCCCATCGTTTTGAGCGGCGAGCAGCAAGCGGCGTTCGACGGTCTCGATGCCCTCGCGCGCTCCGGCGAGGCAAAGGCGGCGTTGTTGCACGGTGTGACCGCGAGCGGCAAGACGCAGGTATATATCCGCCTCATTCAGGAGGCGCTCGCGCGTGAAAAAACCGCGCTGCTGCTGGTGCCAGAGATTGCGCTCACGCCGCAGATGATGGCGAAATTCACCGCCTATTTCGGCGACGACGTCGCCATGCTCCACAGCGCGCTGCGCCTGACGGAGCGCTACGACCAATGGAAACGCATCCGCCGCGGCGAGGTGAAGGTCGTGCTTGGCACGCGTTCAGCGGTCTTCGCGCCGCTGCGTGACCTCGGACTCGTCATCATGGATGAGGAGCAGGAGTCGACCTACGTTTCGGAAAACCCGCCGCGTTACCATACACGCGACATTGCGCAGTTCCGCTGCGCCCAACACGGCGCGCTGTTGCTGCTCGGTTCGGCGACGCCGACAGTTGAGACGACATATTACGCCAAAAACGGTCGATATAAAGTGTTTACGCTTTACAAGCGTTATAACGAGCAAAGTCTTCCAAAGGTGCTTATCGCGGATATGCGCGAGGAGTTGCGCGCGGGAAACGAGAGTATTTTGAGCGCGCCGTTGCGCGCGGAGCTTTCGGAAAATCTTACGCGCGGCGAGCAGAGCATTCTGTTTCTAAACCGCCGCGGCAGCGCGCGGATGCTGCTGTGCGGCGAATGCGGCACGGCGCCGGAGTGCCCGCGGTGCAGCGTGCCGCTGACCTACCACTCCGCTAACGGGCGGCTGATGTGCCACTACTGCGGCTTTTCACGTCCGGCGCCGGAACGCTGTCCCGCCTGCGGCGGAGCAATGCGCCCTGTCGGCGCAGGGACACAGAAGGTCGAGCAGGAGCTGCGCGAGGCGTTTCCTGGTACGGAAGTCCTGCGCATGGACACGGACACGGTCGGCGCGTCGCACGGACATGAAAAGCTGCTCAAGCGATTTGAAGAAGAAAGTGTTCCCATTTTGCTCGGTACGCAAATGGTAGCCAAGGGGCTGGATTTTGAAAACGTGACGCTCGTTGGCGTGTTGGCGGCGGATCTTTCACTCTATGTGGACAACTATCATGCCGCGGAGAGGACATTCAGCCTGCTGGCGCAGGTGGTCGGGCGCGCGGGACGCGGCGCAAAGCAGGGGCGCGCCGTCATCCAGACCTTTACGCCGGACAACGATGTCATCCGCGCTGCCGCAGCGCAGGATTACGAGGCGTTCTATCAAAGTGAAATCCGCATGCGCAGACTGCGGCGCTACCCGCCGTTTGCCGACCTGTTCACGCTGACGGTGAGCGGCGTGGACGAGGGGCAGGTGCAGCGCGCCGCGCTCGCCCTGCGTGATGCGCTGCGGCTTGAGTGTGAGCGCAGGGAGGCCCTCCGTGTGTTCGAACCGGAAATTTTAGGCCCTGCGAGCGCGCCGGTCGCCAAGGTCAACAATCGGTACCGATATCGCGTATACATCGCCGCAAAGAACGCTCCGGAAATTCGCCGGCTTGTTTCCGAATTTCTGCTTGCGTTCCATCGGCATAGAGAAAACCGCAGTCTCGACATTTTTGCCGACTGCAATGCATTACAATGACCGCACCGCGGTCATTTAATACGCGGCTTCACCGCAAAAGATCAGAAGCTGGCGTCACAGCGGCGCTTCGCGCCTGTGACGCAATGACCGCACCGCGGTCATTGTAATACGCGGCTTCACCGCAAAAGATCAGAAGCTGGCGTCACAGCGGCGTTTCGCGCCTGTGACGCAATAAGCGCTCAAGGAGGGTATATGGCAATTAGAAAAATCGTGGAGCGGGGCGACCCTGTTTTGGAAAAAACCTGCCGTCCGGTGACGAGCTTCGACGCGCGGCTGCATACGCTGCTCGACGATATGGCGGAAACGCTGGAGGAGGCGGGCGGCGTTGGCCTTGCTGCGCCGCAGGTCGGTATCCTGCGCCGTATTTGCATCGTGGAGGACAGCGAGGGCGAGATCATTGAGCTTATCAATCCCGAGATCATCGACGCCGAGGGCGAGCAGACTGGGCTGGAGGGCTGCTTGAGCATCCCAGGGCGCTACGGCATCGTCACGCGCCCGTACAAGGTACGTGTCCGTGCGCAGGATCGTGACGGCGCGTTTTTTGAGGTCGAGGACGAGGATCTGACCGCCCGCTGCTTCTGCCATGAGATCGACCATTTGGACGGGCACCTCTATACAGAGCACTGCGACCATCTCCTCTCCGACGAGGAGGTCGAGCAGTACATCAAGGATCATCCCGAGCAGTTCGAGGAAGAAGAATGAAGATCGTGTTCATGGGTACGCCCGAATTTGCCGTCGCCTCGCTTCGCCGCCTGCTGAAAGATGGGCATGAAATTGTCGGCGTTTTTACGCAGCCGGACAAGCCGGGCAACCGAAAGAAGCTGACCGCACCGCCTGTCAAGGAGTTTGCCTTGGCGAACGGAATTGCGGTCTATCAGCCGGAGCGGATGCGCGGTGAAGAGCCGCTTGCGCTGCTGCGTTCGCTCGCGCCGGAACTGACGGTGGTTGCCGCCTACGGGCAGATCCTGCCGCAGGAGGTTTTGGATGTGCCGAAGCTCGGCAGCATCAACGTCCATGCTTCAATTTTGCCGAAGTATCGCGGCGCGGCGCCGATCAACCGCGCGATTTTAAACGGCGAGACCGAGACTGGCGTGACCATCATGTATATGGCAAAAAAACTGGACGCGGGGGACGTCGTCAGCATCCGAAGGACGCCCATCGCACCGGACGAGGACGCGGAGGCGCTTTTCGCGCGTCTCGCGGAGCTCGGCGCGGAGCTCCTGTCAGAGACGATCCCAACGATCGCGGACGGGACGGCCGTGCGTACGCCGCAAAACGACGACGAGGCGACCTATGCGCCCATGCTCTCGCGCGAGCTGTCGCCCATCGACTGGAATCAAAGCGCCAAATCGGTCGTCAATCAGGTGAGGGCGCTTGTTCCGTGGCCCTGCGCGTCGATGGTGCTGGAGGGCAAGACGGCGAAGGTTTGGCGCGCGGAAGTGAGCGGTGCGACAAAGGACGCCGTCGGAACGCTGCGCGCGTCGAAGCGCGGTATCGAAGCCGCTTGCGGCGATGGGAACGGCGTGCTCGTGACCGAGGTGCAATGCGAGGGCGGCAAGCGCATGGCGGCAAGCGCATGGCTCAACGGTAAGCGCGTCGCCGTGGGAGAAGTCCTCGCATGAACGCAAGGGAAAGCGCGCTGCGTGTGCTGACCGCCTGCTGCGTGAACGGCGCATGGGCGGATGCGGCGCTTACCGCGGAGCTGAAGCGGGAGACGCCGGACGCGGCGGACGCGGCGCTCGCAAGCCGTATCGTCTACGGCGTGATGCAGCGGCGCATGCTGCTCGACTATTATTTGGACGCATATTGCACGCAGCGGCTCGACCATTTACAGCAGCCGCTGCCTGATATCCTGCGCATCGGCGCTTATCAGATCCTGTTTTTGGATAAAGTGCCGGATCGCGCTGCGGTCAGCGAGTGCGTGGAGCTTGCCAAGGCGTCGAAGCGCGGCGCGGCGGCGGGCCTTGTCAACGCGGTGCTGCGGAAGCTGTCGCAAAATAAGGCGCATCTTCCGTCACTGCCTGAGGACGATTTGGAGCGCATGTGCGTTGAGACCAGCCATCCAAGATGGCTGACGGAGCGCATGTGCGCGTTGCTTGGCAGAGAAAGCGCGGAGGCTTTTCTTAAAAAGAACAACGAGATCGCACCGGTTACGGCGCAGATCAATCCGCTCAAAACCACACGCGACGCTCTGCTCAAGGAGCTTGTAAACGCGGGCTCAAAGGCGAAGCCACATGTATGGGCGCCGGATTGCATCGAGCTTTCGGGCGCGGGCGATCTGACAACGCTGCCCGCGTTCTATCGCGGCGAATTTATCGTACAGGATGCGGCGGCGCGTCTCGTTTCGCTTGTCGCGGATGTCCGCCCGGGCATGCGCGTGCTTGACGTCTGCGCCGCACCGGGAGGGAAATCGTTTTCCGCGGCGTTTGCCATGCAGGATAGAGGTGAGCTTATCTCCTGCGACCTGCACGAGAATAAGCTCAAACGGATCATGGACGGTGCGGAGCGCCTTGGGGTTGGCTGCATCCAGACGTGCTCCGCCGACGCGCGCGTGTTCCGCCCCGAATGGGAAAGCGCCTTTGACGCGGTGCTCTGCGACGTGCCGTGCTCGGGTCTCGGCATCATTCGCAAAAAACCGGATGTCCGTTATAAAGCGCCTGACGGGCTCACGGGGCTTCCACCGATTCAGCGCGCGATCCTTGCAAACAGCGCACGCTATGTGCGCCCTGGCGGCGTGCTGGTCTATTCGACCTGCACAGTGCTTCCGGAGGAGAACGAGCTGGTCACAGATGCGTTTCTCGCTGAAAACGGAGAGTTTTCCTACGAAAGCTTTGAGCTTCCCATCGGGAGCGTTGCGGGATATATCACGCTTTGGCCGCAAAAACACGAAACAGACGGATTTTTTATCGCAAAGTTGAGAAAAACGGCATGTTGAAAGACATTAAGTGCATGACTCTCTCCGAGATCACGGACGCGCTGCGTGAACTGGGCGAGCCGTCATTCCGCGGGAAGCAGGTTTTTGCCTGGCTGCATCGCGGCGTGACAAGCTTCGATGAGATGAGCAATCTTTCCAAGGATCTGCGCGCGCGCCTCGCGGAGCTGTACTTTATCACAGTTCCAAGGGTTGCGCGCAAGCAGGTCTCGAAGCTCGACGGGACGATCAAGTATCTATGGGAGCTCGGCGACGGAAACTGCATCGAGACTGTGCTCATGTCCTATCACCACGGGAATACGGTCTGCATCTCTTCGCAGGTTGGCTGCCGCATGGGCTGCAAGTTCTGCGCTTCGACGATCGCCGGGCGGATGCGCGACCTTCGACCGTCCGAGATGCTGGATCAGGTCCTCTTTACCCAGATCGACAGCGGCATGGAGATCTCAAACATTGTCCTCATGGGTATCGGCGAGCCGATGGACAATCTTGACGCGGTGCTGCGGTTTTTGGAGCTCATCAACGACCCCGACGGGCTGAACATCGGAATGCGGCACATTTCACTGTCCACCTGCGGCGTCGTGCCGGGCATCGACCGGCTTGCGGAGCTGAGTCTGCAGCTGACGCTGTCTGTTTCCCTGCACGCGCCGGACAGCGAGACGCGCTCGCGCATCATGCCGGTCAACAACGCCTATGACGTGGAGGAGCTGTTCGACGCCTGCCACCGGTATTTTCGCAAGACCGGACGCCGTGTCTCGTTCGAATACGCCATGATCGACGGCGTGAACGACAGCGACGCACAGGCGGATCTTTTGGCGAAGAAAATTCGCGGGATGCCGGGGCATGTGAACCTGATCCCGCTCAACGATGTCGTGGAGAGCGAGCTCAAGCCGAGCAAGCGCGTCGCGACGTTCCAAAAGCGTCTGGAGTCGCACGGAATCACGGCGACAGTGCGGCGCAGCCTCGGCGGCGACATTGACGCGTCCTGCGGACAGCTGCGCAGGAAGGCAATGGAAGGGAGAAAAGAACCATGAGGGCTTGGGGAATCACGGACGTCGGGCTCCGGCGACGCGAGAATCAGGATACATACGCCTTTGAAGCGTTCGGCGCGCCGGATACGGTCGCGGCGCTTGTCTGCGACGGCATGGGCGGCGTCAGCGGCGGACAGGTCGCGAGCGAGCTGGCTGTCAAGACGTTTCTTAAGGAGCTCCATGCGCGCGCGCACGTAAACATGACAACGGAGCAGGTGTGCGAGATGGAGTCCGCTTGCGTGCTCGAAGCCAATCGCGCCGTCTATACGCGCGCACTGGAAGAGAAAGCCTATCACGGTATGGGGACCACTCTCGTTTCCGCCGTCGTGTCGCCCGATACCGCCGTTGTGTGCAATGTGGGCGACAGCCGCGCCTATCACATCGGTGCGGCTGGCATCAAACGCATCACGCGCGACCACTCCGTGGTCGAATCCCTGATCGAAGCAGGTGATATCACGCCGGAGCAGGCGCGCACGCATCCCAATCGCAATCTTATCACGCGCGCGCTCGGTCCGGAGCAGAGCATCGAATGTGATTGCTTTACGCTGCCGTTTGCGGAAGGGGAGGGCATCCTTCTCTGCTCGGATGGCCTGATCGTCACCGCGGAAGATCAGGAGATATTGGACATTTTGCACGCGGAATCGGACGGCGGGCAAGCGCTTGCGCGCCTTTTGGAACTGTCGAAGAGCCGCGGCGCGCCGGACAACGTGACCGTTGTCCTGATTCGCAACGAGAAGGAGGTGGAGCGACAGGATGGATAATATGATCGGCAAGCTGCTGGACAATCGCTACGAGCTGCTCGAAGTGATTGGAACAGGCGGCATGGCAATGGTCTACAAGGGGCAGGATCGCCGCCTGAACCGCTCCGTCGCCGTCAAAATCCTGAAAAGCGAGCTGGCGGAGGACGCGGAGTTCCGCCGCCGCTTCCGCGATGAGTCGCAGGCGGTCGCGATGCTCTCACATCCGAATATCGTCTCAGTCTATGACGTTTCCCGCGGCGAGACGGAGTATATCGTCATGGAGTTGATCGACGGTATTACGCTCAAGCAGTATATGGAGCGGCGCGGAAAGCTCAACTGGCGCGAATCGCTGCACTTTATCACGCAGATCATGCGGGGTCTCAGCCATGCGCATTCCCGCGGCATCATCCACCGCGACATCAAGCCCCAGAACGTCATGATCCTGCGTGATGGCAGCGTCAAAATCGCTGACTTTGGTATTGCGCGTCTTGAAAGCGCTGCGCAGCAGACGATGACGCAGCAGGCGCTTGGCTCGGTGCATTACATTTCGCCCGAGCAGGCGAAGGGCGACCGCACCGACGCGCGTTCCGACATTTATTCCGCGGGCGTCGTGCTCTATGAAATGCTCACGAGCCGTCTGCCCTTTGAGGGCGACAGCGCTGTTTCCGTGGCGTTGCAGCACCTGAGCTCCGTGCCGCTTTCGCCCTGTGAGATCGACCCAACGGTACCGCAGGCGCTGGAGAAGATCTGCATGAAGGCGATGGCGTCTGACATCACCAAACGCTACCCGACGGCGGACGCAATGATCGCCGATTTGGAAGAGTTCCGCAAAAACCCTGACACGTCGCTCAATTTCACCATCGAGGAGTTGCGCGAAAAGCCGTCCGGCGATCCGACCATGCCGATTCCCAAGGTGAAAGACGTCGCCGCCCAGCTTGCCAAAAAGCGAGAAGAGCGTGAAGAACTCAAGCGATCTGACGTCATTGATGCGGAGTATGAGGAAGCAGCGCAGCCCGTGCTGCCGAAAGCGATCATCATTGTCGCCATTATGGCTGTCTTCGCGGCGGCGATCTTCGGACTTTGGCAGCTTGTTCTCGGCAGCTTTAACAATGTGGAGCCGGTACAGACGGACTTTGAGGTGCCGGATCTGCTCGGCAAAACGATCGAAGAGGCAAACGCGGACGAGCGTGTGAAGGGCGTGTTCACAGTAACGCAGATCGGTCAGCGCCCGAGCAAGGAATATGCGGAGGGTCAAATTATCGAGCAGTCTCCCGTTTCCGGCAAAACGGTGCGTGAAAACCGCGAGATCACGGTGTTTGTCAGCACCGGCGTCAAGTCCGCGCCCATGCCGGATGTGGTGAACAAGGAACACCGCGCCGCAGCGGTACAGCTTCGCGCACTCGATTTGGATCTGGTGATCGACGAGGCCGCCGAGGAGTACAACGACAACGTTTCCGCAGGATACGTCATCCGCAGCAATCCCGCCGAGGGCGAGACGCTTCAGGAGGGCGATGTTGTTATGCTGGTCATCAGCAAGGGACCGGAAACGCCGACGGCAACCGTGATCACGTTGACCAATATGACGCTCCCGCAGGCGCAGCAGGCCGTCAGCGATCTTGGCCTCGTCTGTCTGATCGAATACGCCAACGACGACACTGTGCCGGTCGATACCGTGATCAGCCAAAGTATACCGGCAAGCACCAAGGTCGAGCAGGGAAGCTCCATTAAACTGGTCGTCAGTCTCGGCCCCGTTCAACCGGACCAGCAGGCCGGCGGCGAGCAGACATCCGGAGAACCATCGTCCGGCGAGAGAGCCGGGCAGACTGATGAAGCGCCAGAGGGCGGAACGGAGGGCGGCGTGTGACGGGGCGCATACGAAAATCGCTCAGCGGATTCTACTATGTCGATACGCCGGAGGAGCTTTTGACCTGTCGCGCGCGGGGAAAATTCCGTAAGAAGGGGCTTTCCCCGCTGGTTGGAGACTGGGTGGACTGTGCCGCGCTCAGCGGCGGCGAGGGCGTGATCGAGTCCATCGCGCCCCGACGCAACGTCTTTGACCGTCCCGCGGTCGCGAATATCGACCAGCTCGTGATCGTCGTCTCTGAGGCGATCCCACGTACCGAGCCGTACCTGATTGACCGCATGACCGCTATCGCGGCGCTCAAAAACTGCGATGTGCTGATCTGCGTCAACAAATGCGACCTTGCTCCGGGCGAGGATCTGTTCGATTACTACGTTCGCGCCGGCTATCCGGTGGTCTGTGTCAGCGCGGAGACGGGCGAAGGGATCGACGAGCTGCATAAGAAAACAGCCGGAAAGCTATCTGCCTTTACAGGCAATTCCGGCGTAGGAAAGTCCAGCATCCTCAACGCGCTCGACCCGAGTTATCAACTTAAAGTCGGCGAGGTGAGCCATGCTCTCGGACGCGGCAAGCATACGACGCGGCATGTGGAACTCTACCGCCTTGCGGACGGTTCTGAGATCATCGACACACCGGGCTTTTCCTCTTTTGACGCAGACAGCTTGAGCCTTGAGCTCAAGCAGCGCCTGCCGGAGGCGTTTCCCGACTTCGCGCCGTATTTGAATGGCTGCCGCTTCGTTGGATGCAGTCACACGAAGGAAAAGGGCTGCGCGGTGCTTGAGGCGGTGCGCGGCGGGAAAATCGTCAGAGGCCGGCATGAGAGCTATCTTCGGCTCCATAAAGAATTAAAAGACTTAAAGGAATGGAATATCTGAAAGAAGGCGAAGCCGTACGCTTCGCCTTCTTCTTTTTCACCACCGGGCGCGGCGGACAGTATAATGGAATGACCAATAGCGGCAGGAGAGGGGGAGCGGTATGTGCTGTGAAAAATGGAAGTTGATCGGGCTATGCGCGCTGGCGCTTGGCGCAGCGATCGTGATTGTCGCCATCTTTCCGGTCGGCTTTTTGATGCTGCTGATTGCGGCGCTCCTCATATTCTGCGGTATCGGCCTTTTGAAAAAGCGGTGAAGGAGGTGATTGAGTGAAGATCGTCGTTTGGAAGTCTCCGAAAGCGCTCGGCGGGATCCTGCGCCGCCTGTTCGGGATCCGCGAGGAAACCTAGCATATATTTGTCCGCCTTGGCATAGAGTGGAGCAACACGATGCCAAAGGAGACGAGTACCATGGAATTGGAACTGAAAAAGGAGCGATTTGAGTGCTACCGGCCCGGCGCGCCGCTGCTCTCCACCCGCGAGGAGAGCGCGGAAACTATCGTACCGGACTATATTCCAGATGTCGCGCGCATCATTGATGTCAGCGCTTGCCTGCTGCTGCGCAGCCAGACGGTCTCGGAGGGAAGGCTGAGCATGGAGGGGACGATCCGGCTGACGCTGCTGTTTCTGACGGAAGAGCCGCAGGGCCTGCGCTCGTTGGAATACAGTATCCCATTTGAGCAGAGCGAGCGCCTGCCCGACGGATGTGACAAAGCGTCCGCAGAGGGAAGGGCTTGCAACGTAGAGGTGCGGCTGCTCAATCCGCGCAAGCTGTTCACGCGCCTGGATGTGGAATGGCGTGTCGTGCCCTATTGCCGTGAAATGCTGTCCATTTGCTCCGAGATACCGGAACAGGAGAAGTATGCCATTGAGATCCTCTGCGAGAAGCGGGAGACCTCGCTGATACGCGCCATCGGGGAGAAGGATTTCATCTTTGCCGATGAGATGACGCTTTTGGGCGGACATGAAGCGGTGCGGGAACTGCTCTGCACTTGTGTAAAGCCCCGTGTCACGGAAACGAAGATCATCGGCAGCAAGGCGATCGTCAAGGGCGTTGCCTGCGTGTCGCTCCTGTATGCCGCCGAAGACGGTTCGCTTTGCAGCTACTCGGAGGAGCTGCCATTTTCCCAAATTCTAGACGGCGTGGCGGCCGACGAGGGCGGCGAAGCCACCGCGTCGACGACGCTGAACCTGACGGGCAGCGAAATACATACCGGAGGAGAAGGCGGTACGGGACGCACGGTGAGCGTCAAGCTTTTTTTGAACGCCTTTGTCGTCCTGCGTGACACAAAGACGATCCACTGCATCACGGATCTTTACAGCACCGCGTATGAGCTAAACGCGCAAACGGAACGAATCGAGCTTTTAAGCGAACCGGAGACGCTGACGGTCACACAAAGCGTGCGTGAGCAGCTTGATACCGGCACGGAGGTCAAGTGTGTCCTCAGCGCGGACGTTTGTTTTGGGAGCGTTTCCATCCGTCAGGACGGAGATAAGGCGCTGCTTCGCACCACGGCGACGGTTTCCGCGCTGTATTTGGACGATTCGGACGCGCCCCACGCCGTGTCGCGCCGCGTGGAGATTGCGGCGGAATCTGCGCGGAACGGCGACGCGCAAGTTGAGGAGGTCTGCACCGGAGATATCGCGGCAAGCATCAATGCAAACGGGATAGAATTGCGTTTTCCTGTCGATTTTACGGTCGTTTCCACCGAAGCCGAGACCTGCATGTGCCTCACGGAATTGAGCGCCGAAGAGGCGCCGGAGGCGTCTGCCGCCGCGCCGTCGCTTGTGCTGCGGGCGCTGAAGGACGGGGAGACCCTGTGGGACGTTGCCAAGCGGTATCGAACGACAATTGGGGATATCCTCTCGGCAAACGAACTTTCTGACAGCGCCGCCGCAGAGATCGGGCAGATGCTGCTGATCCCGCGCAAGCGCTGAAGCGGTACAGGAGGAAAAGGCTATGAATCAGAATACGCAAATCTATCAGGATATCTCCACGCGGACCTCGGGCGATATCTACATCGGCGTCGTCGGACCCGTGCGCGCGGGCAAATCCACTTTTATCAAGCGCTTCATGGAAACGCAGGTCATTCCTAACATTGACAACGTCTATCGCCGCGAGCGGGCAAAGGACGAACTGCCGCAGAGCGGTTCGGGACGTTTGGTGATGACCGCGGAGCCGAAGTTCGTGCCGGAGGAGGCGGTCGATATCGCGCTCGGCGACGGCGCGAGCTGCTCAGTGCGGCTGATTGACTGTGTGGGTTACATGGTGCCCGGCGCCGCCGGCGATACGGACGGCGCCGCGCCGCGCATGGTCTCAACGCCGTGGCTGGAACACGAGGTTCCAATGTCGGAAGCCGCGGAACTCGGCACAACGCGCGTAATTCGCGAGCACTCGACCATCGGTATCGTCGTGACCACGGACGGCAGCATTACCGAGATCCCGCGCGAAGCCTACGTCGAGGCGGAGGGACGCGTGATCCGCGAGCTGCAGGCCATCGGAAAACCGTTTTTGGTTCTGCTCAATTCCGCCGACCCGTCGTCTGAGCGCGCAAGCGCCATGGCGGAGGATATCGCGCAGACCTACGGCGTGAGCTGCCTTCCCGTCAACTGCCTGACGCTGGACGACGCGGCGGTGGAAGAGATCCTCAAGGCAATCCTCTATGAGTTTCCGCTCACAGAGCTTGATGTCCGCATCCCCTCCTGGGTCGAGGCGCTCGATGTCGGGCACCCCATCAAGTGCGGGCTTTACCGCACGATACGGGACAGCGCGCGAAATCTGCGCCACATTCGAGAGGTTGCCGCCGCTGTCGACGCCATGGGCGGATTCGAGGGTATCAGCGAGGCAAAGATCAACGCCATCCAACTCGGCAGCGGCGTCGCCGAAGCGGAGCTTCAGCTGCCGCGCGAATTGTTCTATCAGACGCTCAGCGAGCAGTCCGGCTTTCCCATCGCCAACGACGGCGATCTGCTGTCTCTTCTCACACAGCTCTCGTCCGTCAAGAGCGAGTATGACAAGGTAGCGCAGGCGGTCAAGGACGCAAGAGAGACGGGCTACGGCATCGTGGTGCCGGGCGTAGACGAGCTTGACCTGGCCGAGCCGGAGATCATGAAGCAAGGAGGGCGCTACGGCGTCAGGCTCAAGGCAAGCGCACCGAGCATCCACATGATTCGCGCGGATATCGAGACGACCGTTTCGCCTATTGTCGGCAACGAAAAGCAGTCCGAGGATATGGTCAACTATCTTTTACAGGAATTCGAGGGGGATACCGCTAAGATTTGGCAGTCGAACATCTTCGGGCGCAGCTTCCACGAAATCGTCAACGAAGACCTTCAGGCGAAGCTCAAACGTATGCCGGAGGACGCCCGCAAAAAGCTTCAGGAAACGCTGGAGCGCATTATTAACGAGGGCAGCGGTGGCTTGATTTGCATTATCCTGTAATCCATCGCTTAAAAGCACAGGCTGGCGACATCGGAAATGGTATAAAGAAGCAGACCTCCGGAGGCGGAAGCACTACCGGAGGTCTGCTATTGTAAAAAAGAATTCTTTTGTTCAATTACTTGCTTTCTTTCGGCGCTTTTACGCGGGAGAGGGGATTGGCCTTGGCGGCGACGCGCAGCGCCTCATTGTCAATGTGGGTATATATCTCCGTTGTGTTCAGATGCTCGTGCCCGAGAACCTCCTGAACGGCGCGCACGTCGACGCCGTTTTGCAGCATCAGCGTTGCGGCGGTGTGCCGCAACTTGTGCGAAGAATACTGCGTCGCGTCAAGGCCGGCGGCGGAGATATGCTTTTTTACCAGCGCGTGGACGGTCGATTTGCTGATGCGTTCGTTGCGTGAGGACAAAAACAGCGCGTTTTGGTCACGTCCCGTGATCGGCCTGCGGAGGGCTAAATATGCGCTCAGCGCGTCAAGACACGCATCATTGAGATAGACAATGCGGACTTTGTTGCCCTTGCCGAGCACATGCAGCGCTTCCTCCTGAATGTCCTGCAGATTTAATCCGCAGAGCTCTGAAATTCGCAGTCCGCAGTTCAGAAAAATCGTCAGGATGGCATAGTCCCGTTCGCGGTTCGGCCCGTCGACCGACGACAAAAGTCGCATGCTTTCGTCTAAAGTCAGGTATTTTGGCAGCGTTTTCTTAAGCTTTGGCGAATCCAAGTCCTTGACGGGACTGTTTTCGATCAGGTGCGCTTTATTGGTCAGATAGTTGTAAAAAGAGCGGATTGTCGAAATTTTACGTGCTCTGGACGCGGCATTTAAGCCATAATCCGACTTGCCGCTGTTTTGGTGCTGGATACGGTCGCGACTTAGATAGGACATATACTCATATATATCGGTGAGCGTAACGGAGCGGACAAACTCTAAGTTGATATCCATGATGGATATTTCACTGAGTTCGCTTCCGCGCAGCGACGGATCGCGAGTCATCTTCAAATACCGGAAGAAATTGCGCAGATCAAGAAAGTATTCGTCAACGGTACGTTTGGAGTGCGCCTTGATGGTTTCGTGATACGAAAGAAAGTCACGGAGGATCGGCGGCGCTTCGGTACGATAATCAATCATAAATTCCGCTCCTGATCAAGTAGAAACTGTGTGAATCGATCAAAGTATTTTAATCATAGCGCAGAATCGCCGAAAAAGCAAATGCAGCGTTGCAAGCTGGCGTTGATAAAATGGACAGGATTTGCAGAACGCCCCCCCTAAATTGAACAAAGCTTTCATTTTGTTCAATTGCATATATTTTGGAAAACCTACTTCCCTAGATAAGCTTGCCGGGCGCAAATCAAAACCATCAATAATTTGGCTTTACAGCGCGCATACTATTTTTGACGGAAAGGAGCGAATGATATGAGTTATATTCCTTGCAGCATGGATTGCCGTTTTCAAAATGACGGACTATGCGGTTTGAACTATGCAAGTGCGGTTTCATCAGTCGGCGTACACGACAACGATAACGGATGCCTTCATTATGTACCGCGCAACAGCGTGCTCAAGAGCGCGCAATTTCACGGAGCGCATCAGCGATATTCGATACCGAGATCAGCTTCAGACCTTTGATCTGCTCCAAACGGCCGGAATGGCTTTTGGGAATGATGCAGACCTCAAAGCCGAGGCGCGCCACTTCGCTCAGTCGCTGTGAAAGCTGGCTTACGCTGCGCACCTCCCCAGTCAAGCCAACCTCTCCGATCGCAGCGACACGGGCGCCGATGGGCTTGTCCAAATAGCTCGACGCCAGCGCAAGGATCGCGGCGAGGTCGGCGGCGGGCTCGTCGAGCGTCAGACCACCGATGACGTTGAGATACGCGTCACAGGCGGAAACCTTCAACGCGCCCCGCTTTTCCAGCACTGCCATAAGCATGGCGGCGCGATTGTAATCAAAGCCGTTGCTGGTGCGCCGCGGTACGTTCTGCGCCGCAGGCGCGAGCAGCGCCTGAACCTCGGCAAGTACTGGACGCGCGCCCTCCATCACGCAGGTGACGCAGGTGCCCGGCGCGTCCGTGGGACGACCGGAAAGCAGCAACTCCGAAGGGTTTGGCACCTCGGCGAGCCCTTCGCTGCGCATTTCAAACACGCCGATTTCATTCGTTGCGCCGAAGCGGTTTTTTGCCGCGCGCAGGATGCGGTAGGTCGTGTGCTGATCGCCCTCGAAGTAGAGCACGCAGTCGACCATGTGCTCGAGCACCTTCGGCCCCGCGATAGAGCCTTCCTTATTGACGTGTCCGATGACGAACACGGTGATACCCTGCCCCTTGGCAAGCTGCATCAGCGCCATGGTGCAGTCCTTAACCTGCCCGACGCTCCCTGCCGGAGAGTCAAGGCTTTCATTGTAGAGCGTCTGGATGGAGTCAATGATCAACACGTCCGGACGCTCTTCATCCACCGACTCCAGCACATCCCCGAGGCAGGTTTCCGACAGGACGAAAAGCCGCTCGCTCTTGACGCTCAGACGCGCCGCGCGCATCTTGAGCTGGTGCGGCGACTCTTCGCCCGATACATACAACACCTTGTTTGCCGTGCAAAGCTGCGAACAGATTTGGAGCATAAGCGTGGATTTTCCGATACCGGGCGCACCGCCAACTAATACCAGCGAGCCTTTGACGGCGCCGCCGCCGAGCACGCGATCCAGTTCACCCATGCCGGTCGGAAAGCGAAGCTCCTCCTCTGCGCTCAGGTCGTCAATGGGATGCGCCTTGGCGCGGGGCGCCATACCACCTCTCCCCTTTGCGGCGGGCGCGTCTTTTTTCGGCGCCGTCTGTTCCACGATCGTGTTCCACGCGCCGCAGGACGGGCAGCGGCCTGCCCACTTGGAGGTCTCGTTCCCACATTCGGTACAATAAAAAACAGTCGTTTTCGATTTCATGGCGTTTCCCTTTCCGTTTCGCGCGTATCCGCGTCGAGCAGCCCCGCCGCGATCGCGACCGCCAGCTTAGTCTGATGCGACGGTTCCTGTAGCAGCCGCGTTTCCGCGGCGTTCGACAAAAAGCCGCATTCCACCAAAATGGCAGGACACGCTGCGTTTTTCATTAGATAGATTGAAGGATCGATCTTTTTTTCGCACTTTTCGTTACCGATATTCACACTTTGGTTCAGCATCTCCTGCACTGAAGACGCCAAGACGCCGCTTTCTCCGACTGCGCCGTAGAACGCTTGCGCGCCGTGAACACTCGAAGCTGAAGGCAGGCTGTTCTGATGAATGCTCACAAGTATCGCGTTCGGCGTTTCGTTGACGAGAGCGACGCGGTTTTTGAGGTCGGATGCCTTCTTCTGTCTGAGCGTTTCCGCGCCATCGGAGTAGATGGAGACGTCGTCCGTGCGCGTCATCCGCGTTCCTGCGCCCAAAAACCGCAGGAGAAGCTCGACTTTCCGCGCGACTGCAAGGTTGATGCCGCTTTCCTTTACGCCGTCGGCGGAAAGCGCGCCGCCGTCTTCCCCGCCATGTCCGGCGTCGATCACATAAACGACGCCCGACGTTTCCAACGGCGAAAAGACGGGCAGCTCCGGCGGACAGGCGATACACAGAAGAGAGCACAGGAAAAAAAGTACGATCAGTCCGTACAAGATCAGGTCTTTCCGTTTTACGGCGATAAACACGATCCCACCCCCCGAATACGAGGCTATGCGCGGGATTTTGTCCGTTATTCCGATTATAACAGCCGTTACGGGAAAAGAAAAGCCCCGTTTCCATTTTCCTCCTGGCGCATAGGATGGAATGAGCGAACGCTCAACCGATTCTGTAAGGAGGAATAATTCCGTGGAAGCTGCCAATAGATCGGCCGGAAAGCCGACGACAGGCATGAACTCGTCCGCAATGGCGACGACCGGCGCGGTGAACCCCGAAATGAACATGAGCGGCTGCAGCACGAGCGCGGGCACGCTGCCCGGCGTCTGCGCACCGATGGTGTTTCCGTATATACCGATGCAGGAGAACGACCCCCAGCGCTATTCCCAAAACGACGCGATGCGCGCAGGTACGCTGTTTCCTGGGCTGAACCTTCCGTTCCACAAGGATATCCGCTCCCGTTTCCCCGCCGAGAACACGGCGCTGAGCGAGCTGATGGCGCTTGATTTTGCAATCGACGAGCTTGGGCTCTATCTGACGACCCATCCGAACGATAGTGAAGTACTTGAGCTTTACTGGTCCTATATCCGTTTGGGACAGCAGGGCCGCGAAAAATATGAGGCAGCATACGGCCCGCTGCTTCAAACCGACATTACACCCGGAAGCTTCAAATGGCTGAGTGACCCGTGGCCTTGGGATATGGGAGGGAACAAATAATGTTTGTGTATGAGAAAAAGCTGCAATACCCCGTCAAGATCGCAACGCCGAATCCCAAGCTGGCTGCGGTCATCATCTCGCAGTACGGCGGGCCGGACGGCGAGCTCGGCGCTTCGATGCGCTACCTGAGCCAGCGCTTTTCGATGCCCTACCCCGAACTCAAGGGCCTTCTGACCGACATCGGCACGGAGGAGCTTGGACACCTTGAGATGGTCGGCACAATTATCCACCAGCTCACCCGAAACTTAACCGACGAGCAGGCAAAGACCGCAGGCTTCGATACCTACTTCGTCGACCGCACGGCGGGCGTCTACCCCACCGCCGCGTCCGGCTTCCCGTGGAGCGCCGCAAGCATGGCGGTCAAGGGCGACCTGATTGCCGACCTGACCGAGGACCTTGCCGCGGAACAGAAAGCGCGCGTGACCTACGACAACATCCTGCGTCTTTCCGACGACCCCGACGTAAACGACGTCATCAAGTTCCTGCGCGCCCGCGAGATCGTCCACTTCCAGCGCTTCGGCGAGGGTTTGCGCCTCGCTCGTGAGAAAATGGACGAAAAGAACGTATACTATATTAACCCGAGCTTCGACAAGTAAAGAATCAAGAAAAAGCGGGTGGAATCAATGATTTCCACCCGCTTTTGCAATTATTACGCTGTGATTTCAAGCGCTTCGCCGCTGTTTTTGCCACCGAAGCGCTTGCGGAGGATATCCTCCTTATTGTCCGCCGCGGTGACGGTGCGTGTCGTGCCGCCGGAGATGTAGAACTTGCCGCACTCAGGACAAATGCCCGTGTGATAGGTCACGGACTGGCTGACAACCTTGCGATCCTCGCGCTCTGCCTTTGCCCGCTCGCGGACGACGTGCTCCATCTCGTGTCCGCGCACGGCGGCCTGCGCCGCTTTCGGGTCAACGTGTGTCGCCGTCTTGAATGAAACGCCAGGGTCGTCCGAGCCGTCCTGATACTTGCGTTTGGCGCAGGTCTCGCATTTAGCGTCGTCCATGACTTCGGCGGCGGATTTTGTGTCCTTCACGCCGGATACCCCGTTCTCCGTGGTGGTTTCCCATGGGAGCCGGCCGTTTGCCGCGTCGACCTCCTCCGGCGGAACGCCAAGTCCGGGAAATCGCAGGCGCATACGCGTGGCAAGCTCTTCCGGGCCGAAGCCCTCCGGAACATAGGGCATCTCAGAGGGTGCGAGCGGTGCGTTTGCCGCCACGGCTGCGGTTCCCGCCGCTGCCGCCGCGCCGATCGCCACAGGCTGTTTATCCTGCCGCGTCATGGGAGCGGACGCGGACACGGCGCGCGCAGCCGGACTCATCATGTATTGCGGTTGCTGCCACATGGCGGTTACTCCGCCGTATCCGATCGCGCCGGCCATCTTGACGCACCCCCTTTCCCTCTTGCCGCAGCGGGCGGCTTACGTCATCTTTTCTTTTAACGTACTGAGACGGTCAAGCGCCTCTAAAAGCGTCTCGTCCTTCTTGGCAAAGTGGACGCGGACGATATTCTGTACATCCTCCTTGAAGAACGACGTGCCCGGAACGCAGGCGACGCCTACCTTGACCGCCATCTCCTCACAGAACTCGACGTCGGTCTGCCCCTTTTTCATATACGGGCCGATATTCACGAGCGTGAAGTAGGTTCCCTGCGGGTCGGTAAACGGGATGCCGAGGTTTTTCAGGCCATCCGTAAAGAGCTTCTTCATATGCGCGTAATGCGCCTGAAACTCCGTATAATAGCTATCCGGCATATCAAGACCGGCGATTGCCGCTTCCATCAGCGGCGCGGGCGCGCCAACGGTGTTGAAGTCGTGGTATTGCTTGACGCGATCCATGAGCTCTTTGGGAGCAATGGCATAGCCGAGGCGCCAGCCGGTGATCGAATAGGTCTTGCTGAGGCTTGAGCAGCTGACCGTCCGCTCCCACATACCGGGCAGGGAATTCATATAGATATGCTGATTGCCGTCGTAGACGATGTGCTCATAAGGCTCGTCCATAATGGCATAAACGTCGTACTTAACGCACAAATCCGCAATGAGCTTGAGCTCGTCGTAAGTAAATACCTTACCGCTGGGATTGGATGGGTTGCAAATCAGGATCGCCTTGATTCCCCGCTTAAACGCATCCTCCAGCACGTTGGGGTCAAAGTTGAACGCGGGCGGCGTCAGCGGGATGTAGATCGGCTCGCAGTCCGCGAGGATAAGCTGAGCGTGATAGTTTTCAAAATACGGGCTGAACAGCGCCACCTTGTCGCCGGGATTCGTCAGCGCAAAAATCGTGTCTACCATGGCTTCGGTCGAGCCAATGGTGACGACCTCCTCCGTCTCGGGGTCAAGCTTTCTGCCCATGAAGCGCCCACACTTGCGCGCAAGCGCCTGGCGAAAATTCGGCGCGCCCATGGTGATGGGATACTGGTGCGGCCCGATCGAAGCGATCTCGGCGAGCCGGTCGGTGATCGCTTTGGGCGGGTCAAAATCCGGAAAGCCCTGTGACAGGTTAATTGCGTTGTGAGCGATGGCAATGCGCGTCATGCGGCGGATCACGGAATCGGTAAAAAGCGCGTTCTTACGGCTGAGCTCTTTCATGATGGTAAACTCCAAACATACTGATTTCAATATTATCTCTTATATTATTATATCTCCGCCGCCGGAAAAAGGCAAGAAAGAATTGCAAAAGCGGGCGGCCGGACCATACCGACCGCCCGCTCGGACAAAAATCCTTTACTTTCCGCAGCCGCATCCGCCGGAACTGCCGCCGACGTCGGCGTCGCAGACGGCGTTTGACGGGAAGAACGAATCCACGGGGAAATCGACGTCAGCGAAGATCGAGCAAGGGTCCTCTGCGCTGCCAATGCCAGCAACGGTGCACTCCTCTGTCGGAACGCAGTAGTCGAACACAGGAATGAGCAGCTGTGTGTCGCGCTCAAGGCGCACGATGGAGAACTGCCCGAGGGAGACGCAAACACGGCGGCTCTGCGACTCATCGAGAATGAGCGGCTCGTCGAAGGCGGCAAGGATACCTTCGGGCACGCCGGTGAGAACGCCCGGGACATAGTGGCAGTTGTCGACAAAGCTTGCGCTAAGCAGCAACGGGTCAATGACCTCGACATAAGCCGTGGGCAGATCGGCGGTTAGGTCAAGCTGGACGTCCAGCTCGTCGGCGATCGGCTCAGACGAAAAAATCTTCGGGCCGCTCTCACCGCCGCAGAGGATCACGCGCTTTCCGAAGGTGGCAAGACCCTCGACCTCGGTATAGCGGGTGCTGCCGCTGAGCGCCTGGAGCGTGATCTTGTAATAGAAACGCATATCGACCGTATAGTAGCCGCGGTTGAAGTTGACGGGCTCGACGTCGACGAACGTGTAAAGCAGCGTCGCGCTGCCTCCGCGGATGCCTTGTGCCGCGGCGAGCACCTCCTGCGCCGACTGAGTGGGATAGAAGCGCAGGTCCTCGATGCAGTCCTTGTCCCTGCAGGACGAGAAGATCTTCTTCGTATGGATGCAGACAGCCTCGCGGACGCCGTTCGCGCCGCTGATCGGCCCGGCGGTCACTTTTTCAGCCATTCCAAAAACCTCCTGAATTAAGTACTTCGAAAGAGAAGCCTTTCAGTTCAGTGTATGACGGGCGCGGGAATTGGTGCGGAAATGAGACTGTACAAAAATAGAAAGCTGCGCTATACTATATACAAATATGGTTTTTTGAAAGGGACGCGATATGCCGCAGGTTGGATTCATTCGGAGCAAAGCGGAGATCAAATATCTCATTTTATATATTGCCGAGCGTTTGATCGCTCCGGTGCCCTTCGAGGTCATGCAGGAATTGACAATGTGCGACCCCGCCGTCGAGTTCTTTGACTTTTCGGAGTGCCTGAGCTACCTCGTTGACACGGAGCACATGACGTGCTCAAAGGACGACCTGTATGCTATCACGGAAAAAGGCGTCCAAAACGGGCGCGCCTGCGCGGACGAGATTCCCTACTCCGTACGGCTCAAGGCTGACGGGCTCACGGAAAAGGCAAATCAGCGCATCAAGCGCCAAAAGCAGGTGCAGTCCTCCATCACGCAGCGGAAAAACGGGTTGTACGACGTGCATCTTTCCTTTAACGACGACACGGGGCGGCCGCTTTGGGCAATGGAACTCGCCGTTCCGGACGAAAAGCGGGCGAAATCGCTGGACAAACGCTTCCAAAATAGTCCGGAGCAGCTTTACTCCGAGCTTATCAAGCTTTTATTTCCTGATGAAAAATGAGGATGGGGGTTCCCATCCTCATTTTTTGACTTCATTTGACGACTACGTTTTCCTCGCCCAGCTTTTCCCGCATCTCGCGCACGAGCGAATCGTGCAGGTCGCAGGTCGTGCCGATCAGCTTACCCGTGTCCGCAAGGCGGATTTTGACAGGGTTTCCCTTCCCCTCAAACATATAGATCACGCGCCGGAAATGCGCCATCTCCGGCGAATCCATGGAAGGTATCTTCAAATAGAGCGTCTTTCCCTGCTTTGCACCCGCTTCGCCGCTCACGGCGGCTTCGGGCGGCACGCCCTCAGCGAGCGGATAGGCGGAGTCGCACATCAACTGCGGCGCTTTTTCGTCGCGCACAGACAGTTTGCCGCGCGCGCAGATGACCTGCCCCTCCTTTAAATAGCTGCCGCAGGATTCAAGACAGCGTGTGAAGCAGAGCATCTCCATTGCGCCCGTGTCGTCTTCGAGCGTAACGTACGCCATAAGCGTGTTCTTTTTGGTCGTCTTGGTTTTGCTGGCGGTCACGACGCCGGCAAGCAGAATGCGCTGTTCGTCGGAAAAAACGGTCGGCCCGCCCTCTTGCGCAAAGTCGTCGCGTATTTTGCCAATCGGTACGGCGCCCGCCGCACGCGCCGCGGCGCGATAAGCGTCCATCGGGTGTCCGGAGAGATAAAGCCCCGTCGTTTCCTTTTCCATCGCCATTTTCTCCGCATCGGAGAATTCCGGAATGTCCGGCAGCGACAGCTCCGCTTGGCGCGGCGCGTCCCCACCCATGCCGAAAAAGTCGATCTGTCCATCCAAATTGGCGCGGCTGCTGCTTGCAATGCCGTCCATGACCTTTTCGTAGACGCGTATAAGCTGTGAGCGCTTATAGCCCATGGAGTCGAACGCACCCGCACGGATGAGGTTCTCAACCGCACGTTTGTTCATGTCCGCGCCGTCCATGCGGCGGCAGAAGTCCTGAAAATCGGCAAACGGGCCGTTTTTGTTCCGATCCGCCGTCAGCCGGGCAATGAGCCCGCGCCCAATATTCTTGATGGCAACAAGGCCGAAGCGGATACCGTCCTCCTCCACCGAGAAGCCACCCTGCGAGTGGTTGACGTCCGGCGGCAGGAGTGCGATGCCGCAGTCCTTGCACTCGGCAAAGTACTCGTTGACCTTCTCGGACGAGTCGAGCACACTGGAAAGCAGCGCCGCCATGTACTCCTTGGTATAGTGGCGCTTACAGTACGCCGTCTGATACGCGACGACCGCGTAGGACACCGCGTGCGCTTTGTTGAAGGCATAGTTGGCGAAGTCGTAGATATCCTGATAGATCGCCTCGGCGGTCTCAACGGAAATGCCGTTCGCAACGCAGCCGGATATCCCGCGCTCCGAATCTCCGTAGACGAAAGTATGCCGCTCTTTTTCGACGTCCTTCGCTTTCTTCTTGCTCATGGCGCGGCGAATCATGTCCGCCTGCCCAAGCGAGTAGCCCGCGAGGCGGCGGAAGATCTCGATGACCTGCTCCTGATAGACGATGCAGCCGTAGGTCACGCGCAAAATCGGCTCCAGCGACGGGTGCATATAGCGCACGAGCTTTGGGTCGTGCTTGCTCGCGATAAAGCGCGGGATAGAGTCCATCGGGCCGGGACGGTAAAGCGCAATGATAGCGGTCAGATCCTCGACATTTTCAGGTTTTAAGCCCACGCACACGCCTGTCATGCCCGCCGATTCAAGTTGGAACACGCCCGAAGTCTTCCCCTGCTGAAGCATTTCGTAGGTCGCGGGATCGTTTTTGGGGATGCTCGCAAGCGTAAAGGATTTCTCCTTTGCCTGAATCATCTTTACGGCATCGTCGAGTATCGTGAGGTTGCGAAGCCCAAGAAAATCCATCTTGAGGAGTCCGAGCTCCTCCAACGTGACCATCGTATACTGGCAGACGATCGTCTCGTCGTTGCGCGCAAGCGGGACATAGTTGACGACGGGCTCCTTGGTGATGACGACGCCTGCCGCGTGGGTCGATGCGTGGCGAGGCATGCCCTCCAGCGCTTTCGCCGTATCGATGAGGCGCTTTACCTGCTCGTCGTTTTCGTACTTTTCGCGCAACTCTCGCGAGAGCCGGAGCGCATCGTCAAGCGTGATGTGCAGCGCGCTGGGAATGAGCTTTGCGATCACGTCGCAGTCGGCGTAGCTCATGTTGAGCGCGCGGCCGACGTCGCGGACGACGCCGCGCGCCGCCATTGTGCCGAATGTCACAATCTGCGCGACGTGGTCCTCCCCGTACTTGCGCCGGACGTACTCCACGACCTCGCCGCGCCGCGTATCGCCGAAATCCATGTCAATATCAGGCATGGAAACGCGCTCAGGGTTCAAAAAACGTTCAAAATAGAGCGCGTATTGCATGGGATCGATATCCGTGATGCGCAGGCAGTACGACACCATGCTTCCGGCCGCGCTGCCGCGTCCCGGACCGACGGGGATGCCGACGTTCTTTGCATAGCGTACAAAATCGGAAACGATAAGAAAATAGTCCGTAAAGCCCATTTTCTCAATCATATTCAGCTCATATTCGAGCTGCTTGCGATATTCGGGGCTCCCCTCTCCGTAACGCTCGGCGTAGCCCTCGTCGCAGAGCTTTTTGAGATAGGTAACGCTGTCGTAGCCCGCGGGCAGCTTGAACTCCGGCAGGTGGTATTTGCCAAAGGTGAACTCCACATTGCACCGCTCGGCGATTTTCCCCGTGTTTTCGACCGCCTCGGGGTATTCGGGAAAAAGCGCCGCCATTTCCTCCGTCGAGCGGAGATAGAAATTCTGCGGCTCGTAGCGCATACGGTTCTCGTCGTCCACGGTCTTGCCCGTTTGGATGCACAGCAGCACGTCGTGTGCGGCGGCGTCCTCGCGACGCAGATAGTGCGCGTCGTTGGTCACGACGAGCGGGAGCCCCGTCTCCTCGTGGAGCTTCAGGATGCCTTTGTTGACGATTGCCTGATCGCGGATGCCGTGATCTTGCAGCTCCAAATAAAAATGTTCGGGGCCGAATATTTCAGAGAGCGTCAGGGCATATTCCTTCGCGCCGTCGTAGTCCCCCGCCCTCAGCCGGCGCGGAATCTCGCCCGCGAGGCAGGCGGAAAGCGCGATCAGCCCCTCATGATGCTCTCGCAACAGCTCCAAATCGATGCGCGGCTTGATGTAAAATCCCTCAATGTGCGCCATAGAGACCATGTAGGAGAGGTTACGATAGCCCGTCTCGTTTTCGCACAGCAGCACCAAATGGCGCGCCTCGGCGTCAAATTCGTGCTGCTTCTGAAAACGCGTGCGCGGCGCGACGTAGACCTCGCAGCCGATGATCGGCTTGACGCCCTCCGCCTTACAGGCGCGATAAAAGTCGATCACACCGTACATTACGCCATGATCGGTGATTGCGCAGGCATCCTGCCCCATCGACCTAATGAGCTTTGGCAGGTCGCGGATGCGGCAGGCGCCGTCGAGCAGGCTGTATTCCGTGTGCACATGCAGATGGGCAAACGACATCTTACGCATCTTCCTCGCTTAAAATGGTTTCGACCGCTTCAACAGCGGATGCGATTATCACGCCGCAGTGACTGGCAATGCCAAGCGCCTTGACGGCGTCGCTCGGCTCTTCCTTCTTATTTTGCAGCAGCTCATGGCAGCGCAGCGCGGCAAACTGGTCGTGAAAGCGCTGTTGCAGTTCCTTGGCGCGCATGGCGGCGCGGCGCTTGCCGAGCGCGGGGTCGCTTGTCACGTCGCCGCCCAAAATCAGGTCCAGCGCCATGATGCCGCCGACAACGGCGCCGCAGAGCTCGCCCGTGCCGGCGCCGCCGCCGAAGCCTGCGGCAAGGCGCAGCGCGGTTTCCTCGGATATGTCGTACTTGTCGCTAAACGCGGCAAGTACGCTCTGAGCGCAGTTATAGCCCTTTTCGTGGTAAGCGTTTGCAATCTCCATACGATCATTCATCGCGTCATTTCTCCTTTGCAAGCTGCATGAGCTTCCTCATGCGGTGGTTGAGGCAGGATTTTGTCAATGGCGGGTCAAACGTCTCCGCCAACTCGGCAAGGGACAGTTCCGGCTGCAACAGCCGCGCCACGGCGACCTCCTGCAGCTCGGCGGAGAGGGTTTTGAGCACGCCGGAATCCGCCAGAGCCGTCAGCGCGTCAACCTGCGCGCGCGACGCGGCCACAGACTTGTCGAGGTTTGCCGCGTCGCAGTTCACACGGCGGTTTACCGTGTTGCGCATTGACTTTTCGACCTTTGCCGACATCAGCTCCATCGCCGCCGACGGCGCGCCGAGCAGCGTCAGCAGGTCGGCAATGTTTTCGCTGTGTTTAAAGTAGGAAACAGCGTTGCCGCCGCGCAGTACGCTTTTCGGCTCAAAGCCCATGTCGCGCAGAAGTGCTTCCGTCTCGCGCCCGACCTGCAAATGCGCGGTCGCAAGCTCAAAGTGGTACCGCTTATGCGGATCGGTCACGCTGCCTCCCGCCAAAAAAGCGCCGCGCAGGAATGCGCCGCGGCAGTGATCCTCCTCAAGGAGCGCAAAGTTGACATGCAGCGCGAAATGCTGCGTCAGATCATAGCCGAGCGCCTGCCAGATCACCGAAAGCTTTTCTGGCGATTCGATGCGAAAGATGTACTTTCCAACGTTGTTCTCGTCCGGAAAAACGTCAAATTGAACGGAAAACGCCTTTTGAAAAAGCTTCGGCAGCCGCTGCGCAAAATCTTCGCTCTCCGTGACGACGCGTGCTTCGCTGGAGGAAAAGCCGCCTGCGTAGAGCAGTACGCCGCAGCTTTCGGCAAGCGCGCAGCACTTACGCTGGATGGGCGCTTTGCAGAGTTCTTTTTTTACTTCCCCTGAATAAGACAAGCGCCCACCTCTTTTACAGTTCTAACCATGCGTGGTATCTCTTCTGGTGATGTCGCGGTGGTTCTCCGTGGTCGGATACCCCATTGCCTCCAGGCGCTCGCAGAGCGCGCGGGCGATCGCGACGCTTCGGTGCCGCCCGCCGGTGCAGCCGACGGATACGACGAGCATCGTCTTGCCTTCCTCGCTGTAGCGCGGGAGCAGGAACCTCAAAAGCTCGTCCAGCTTGTCCAAAAATACCCGCGACTGCTCAAAGGAAAACACATAGTCCCGCACGGGCGCGTCCAGGCCGGTCTGCCCACGCAGCTCCGGAATGTAGAAAGGGTTTGGCATAAACCTCACGTCGAACACGAGATCTGATTCCGGCGGGATACCGTGCTTATAGCCGAACGAAGTCACGCTGACGGTCAGCCTGCTCGGCTGGGAATGGTCGCCAAAAAGGCTGTAGAGCTCGCTGCGAAGCTTGGAGGCGGGCATTTCCGTCGTGTCGATGACGAAATCTGCCTGCTCGCGCAGCGTGCGCAAGAGTTCCTCCTCGCGCCGAGCCGCGACCTCGATCGTGTCGCCCTTTCGCATCAGAGGATGCGTTCGACGTGTCTCCTTATAGCGGCGGATGATCGTCTCCGTGTCCGCCGCTAAAAACAGGAGCTGGCAATCAACGCCTTTTTCGCGCAGTTGGCGCATCGTTTGCAGCAGGGACGGAAAACCGTCGCTCCCACCGCGGATGTCGCTCACGAGGGCGACACGGTCAAAGCGTCCGCCGCTCTCGGCACAGAACTCGGCAAAACGCAATGTCATTTCGGCGGGCACGTTGTCCACCGTGTAGTAGCCCATGTCTTCAAAATACTTCGCGGCGCGGCTTTTCCCCGCGCCGGACAGCCCTGTGATCAGCAGAAACCTCATTTCCCTCTCCCCTTTACCGGATAATCTTAACCTCCGGCTCCAGCAGAACGCCCGCAGCGTCTAGCACCGTTTTCTGTATTGTTTCGATAAGAGCGAGCACGTCGGCGCAGGTCGCGCCGCCAGTATTGACGATAAAGCCGGCGTGCTTGACCGAGACCTCCGCGCCGCCCACACGCGTGCCCTTGAGCCCGCAATCCTCGATGAGCCGTCCGGCGAAATGCCCCTGCGGACGCTTGAAGGTACTGCCCGCGCTTGGCAGATCCAGCGGCTGAGACGCCTTGCGCCGTTCCATCAGCTCGTCCATGCGTGCGCGGATCGCCGCCTTGTCGCCCGTTTGCAGGCGAAACCGAGTCCGCAGAGCGACCGCATCCGGCTGCTCTGTGAAAATGCTGTGGCGGTAGGAAAGCTGCAACGCCTCGGTTGAAAGCGTCCGCACACCGTCTGAAAAAAGCGCCTCCACAGAAACAAGCACGTCGGAAAGCACGCCGTCGTATGCGCCCGCGTTCATCACGACTCCGCCGCCCACGCTGCCGGGGATGCCGTGAGCGAACTCCAGCCCCGTCAGGCCATGCTGCCATGCCTCCGTGGCAAGACGCGCCAGCGAGATACCCGCGTTCGCGACGAGTTCCGTACCGTTTTCCACCAGAAGCCCCTTCATCTCGCCGGTCGCGATCACGACCGCGTCCAGCCCCTCGTCGGGAAAAAGCACGTTGGTTCCGTTGCCAAGCACGACCGTGCGAACACCGCACTCCCGTAAAATGCCGTCAAGGAGCACAAGCTCCTCCGCGGTTTTCGGGAACGCCATGCGCTTTGCCGGTCCGCCGATGCGGAACGACGTGTGCTTTTTGAGCGGCTCGTCGGAAAGCCACGCAAGCTCCGGCAGATAGTCCGCCACTTTTTTGTCGATCACCGTTTCCCAAGACATCGCAACGCTCCTGACAGATTATTTGGAATTGGCGTCCACATGCCTGTCGACCTGCTCGACAAACTGCTGCGCCGAATTGAAGCCATACTTTTTCTGACGGTTGTTCATCGCCGCAATCTCTGCGATGCCGGCGAGGTTTCTGCCCGCGCGCACGGGGATCGTCACACAGGGCACGGAGATATCGAGGATCTGCATGTAATCGTCATCCAGGCCGAGACGGTCGTACACATAACCGTCCGTCCACTCCTCAAACTTGATGACAAGGTCGATCTGCGTGCTCTCCTGCACGGCGCCCATGCCGAAGATTTTCTGAATGTCGATCACACCGACGCCGCGCACCTCCAGGTAATCGCGAATGATTTCAGGCGCGCTGCCGATGAGCGTGTTGCCAATACGGCGAATCTCCACCGCGTCGTCCGCGACAAGGCGGTGTCCGCGCTTGATAAGCTCAATAGCGGTCTCACTCTTGCCGATGCCGGAATCGCCCACGATAAAAACGCCTTCGCCGTAGACGTCCAACAGCACGCCGTGACGAGTGATGACCGGCGCGAGCTCGTGGTTGAGGTAGTCGATGGTCAGGCTCGTAAACTCGACCGCCGTATACTTTGTGCGCAGCAGCGTGCGTCCGCAGTACTCCGCCATTTCCATGCATTCGGGAAACACAGGCAGATTCCGGGAAATGACAAATGCGGGAATTTCATAGTTGAACAGATCGCCGAAGCGCTTGCGGCGCTCCTCGGAAGAAAAACCGCGCAGATACTCTACCTCGGACTTGCCGATGATCTGGAGGCGCGCGGGATCAAAGTAGTCAAAAAAGCCTGCAAACTGCAAGCCCGGGCGGTTGACGTCGGTGATGGTCAGCACGTCGCTTTCATAGCCGGGTCCCTTGTGAAGGACCTCCATTTGGAATTTTTCAACGATTTCTTTGACCTTGACGCTGCGGTTTGTCTGCATGGCATACCCTCCGTTTCTCTTCGAAAGACCTATGCTATACATTATAATCAATTTCCTGCTCTTTTACAAGTCAAACGGCGCTTCAAAAAAAATGAGGTTTTTTAAAAATTTCGCTTGCATTTTATGATTCCATCTGTTATTATATCAACTGCTCGCTTCGGAATGATGAGAGGAAGCGGTTTGATTTGATAACAGCAAGGAGGTGCAACGGATGGCAAAGTGCGAGTTTTGCGACAAGGGCGTGACCTTTGGTATCAAGGTGTCCCACTCTCACCGCCGTTCCAATCGTGCTTGGAAGCCCAATGTCAAGCGCGTGAAGGCGATCGTCGACGGTACGCCCCGCCATGTGTATGTTTGTACCCGCTGTCTGCGTTCGGGTAAAGTTACCCGCGCGGTCTAAAAGGACACAAGAAAAGAGCTGCCATTACGGCGGCTCTTTTCTTTTACTTTTCACCCTCCGACGACGATGGGGATTTCCGCTGCGGCGAGACGTACAGCGTCCGGTACGTCTCATACACCACCATACCGGGCCTTGCGCCAGCGGGCTTTTTCACATATTTGACCGGTGTGTAGTCCACCGGCACGTTACCGCTCTCACGCGCCTGAGAATAGTACGCGGCAAGCTGCGCCGCCTCAGCGACGCTCTGCGCGTCCGGCGCCTGTCCGTTCGTACACAGGATGACGTGCGAGCCGTGAATCTTTTGGGCATGGAGCCAGATATCCCGCTTATCCGCCTGCTTGAGCGTGAGCCGGTCGTTTTGCGCGTTGTTTCGTCCGACCAAAACGCGGAACCCCGCGCTTGTGCAAAATTCCCGCGGCGCAAAAGTATGGGCGGGCTCTTTTTTTTCTTTTCCGCGGCGGAGATAGCCAGTTTCCTGCAATTCCCGTCTGATCTCGGAAAACTCCTGCTCCGCTTCGGCCTGTGCGATCTCCTGCAGAACACTGTCGAGATACGCACGCTCCGTCTCCGCCTTTTTGATCTGTTCGCGAAGATGCTTCTCCGCGCTCTTTGCCTTGTTGTAGCGCTTATAGTACTTCGCAGCGTTCTGCTGCGGCGTTAGTAACGGGTCGAGCGGGATTGCAATCTCCGGTTGACCCTCTTCGTAGTAATTCTCGGTCGTAAAGCTCGTAACCCCGCGTTCCATGCGATAAAGGTTCGCAGTGATCAGATCGCCGAAGAGCCGGAGCCGGTCGCGATTTTGCGTCTCGGCGTATTCCTTTTTGAGCGTTTCGCACTTGCGCGCCATCCGATCGCGCGCGACCGTTGCCGCGTGGGAGAGCTCCTTGCCGCGGCGCGCGGACAGCTCCTGCCGCTCGCGCACGTCGTAGAACTCATCCAACAGCAGGGAAAACGTTTCCCGCGTTTCAACCGCTGTTTCCACGCCATACTGTTTTATATCACGATATGTAAAGTCAACAGGCTTGTCACCTCGTGTGAGAATTGTCGGCGTAAAGCGGTTTTCCTTTATGTCAACTGCGAGCGACAGGACCTCGCGAGAAAGCGCCTCGCGCCCAGTCTCATCCAGTTCGCCGAAATGCGCGTCGGTTGTACCGACGGCGCGCCGCACCAATTCCCGCGCGACCAAGGGCGATAGCCCGAGAAAGTGACTGATAAGCCATTGGTCGACCAGCTCTTCTGCGCCGCCGCCCGAGGAAAGCAGCGTGAGCGCGGCGTCTGCCTCGGACAACAGGGACAGCTTGCCGAGCGGCGCCGGCAAATGATAGAACAGCCCAGGCAGCAGTACGCGGTCGCTGTTCGGTTCAAACGGTATGCGGCGCACACAGTCGAGGATTCGGCCTTCCGCGTCGAGCAGGACAAGGTTTGCCCTCCGTCCCATTGCTTCAAGGACAAGCTGCCTCTTCCCCGTCTCGCCGAGTTCATTGGTCGCGCGCAGCGTCAGGACGACAACACGCTCCAGATCCGGCTGTTCAATCGACTCGATCCGCGCACCGACGAGGTGTTTGCGCAGCAACATGCAGAACATCGGCGGCTGTGCGGGGTTGTCGCGCTGCTGCTTCGTGAGCTGAATACGAGGCTGATTTGGGTTCACGCTGAGAAGTAAGCGCAGGTTGCCGTGCAGAAGCAGCACGATCTGGTCGCGCGCGGGCATCTGTACCTTGTCAATACGCGCGCCGATGAGGCACGGTGCCAGCTCGTGAACAACGGCGCGCAGGCAGACGGCGTCAAGAGACATGATTTCCCTCCATCATCACGGCAAACAGCTCGTTGAGCCGCTTCTTTTCCCCTCTCAGATATAGCCAGCCGAACAGCGCCTCGACCGCCGTTGCCGCCTGATAGGCCGCACGGTCAACACTTTTCGGAACTGTGTGGACGTTCGCGTTGCGTCCCCGGCGGAACACGTCCTGTTCTGCCTCCGTAAGCAGTGGCAGGATGCGCTCGGACAGTTCCGACTGCTTCGCGGCGCACACCAGTGCGACCGTCGCGCGATGCAGCCCCTTTCCCGTCGCCTTTCCGTGAACGCAGAGAAACGAGCGCACCATCAGCTCGTATACCGCGTCTCCGAGATGCGCGAGGCCGATGCTGCTGATGGCACGGATCTCGTCGTCCCCCAATGCCGCAGATAGGTAATCCATCATAAAATACTCCAAATACTCCGCAAGTTGAAAATGAAAAAGACGGACATCCGAAATCGGATGTCCGTCTTTGGTGGAGATTAGCGGGATCGAACCGCTGACCTCTTGACTGCCAGTCAAGCGCTCTCCCAGCTGAGCTAAACCCCCAAACCGCTCGGAACAGATGAGAGTATAGCATAGGATACCTAAGCTGTCAAGCCTTATTTTTGCTTTTCAGCATTTTTCAGCGCGGCGTTTTGACTTTCAGCGTGCGAAGATACTGTTTGGTCTCCTCTGGCACGCGGTAGCTCTCGACCGCCTTTTGGATCGCCTTGTTGTGCGTCCACGGCTCAAGCCGGTGCCGTTCAATGTACGGCACCGTCGCGTCATACTGCTTGGCAAGCGCTGTGGCAAAGTACCACGCGATCATCATGTTGACGTAGTATTCATCGCTTTGCAGCGCCGCGACGCGCTCTGGATACTCTGGGCGAAACGCCTCGTCGAGATAGTGCTGCATCAGCATCCCGACGCCGAATCGGACGGTATAGACATGCTCCGACGCCATCCAGCGGTCGATCGCGGTCAACAGCTCCGCGCGATGCTTGCCAAAAACCTTCGGCGACATCTGGTCGCAGGTCGCCCAGTTGTCCACATAGGGTAAAAAGGCGTCAACTCCGGCGAGTGTGGCGTCATAGTCCTTCCCAAGTGAGAGCAGAAACGCGTGGAGCTGGTTTTCATCAAAATACCGATGCGGCACGGCTTCAAGGAACACACCGATATCCTCCCTGCTGCGCAGTTCCTTTGCCAAAACGCGCAGTGCGGGCGTGCGGACGCCGATGATCGTTTCCGGCGCTACCGTCGGGAGAAGCTTTGCCTGAAATGCGCCGTACTCCACGTCTTGCAGGCCAAGCAGCCTGTCTTGTACTTCACGTTCGATTTTCTTCATACACACCTTACAGCAGGCTGAGCTGCCCATCGCCTTCCGACTGCTTCGGTGACTCCTCACCATCCAGCATCGCGAGAAACTCGCCCTCGCTGAGCACGGGAATGCCGAGTTCCTGCGCCTTGGCGAGCTTACTTCCCGCCGCCTCGCCCGCGACGACGTAGGTGGTCTTTTTTGAAACCGAGCCGCTAGCCTTGCCGCCGCGCGACTGGATCATCTCTGTCGCCTCGTCGCGAGTGAAGCGCGTCAGAGAGCCAGTGAGCACAAAGGTCATCCCGGAAAAGCGGTCGTCCGTTGGCCTATCGAGGCACTCCATATTGACGCCCGCCTCGCGGAAGCGGCGCATGAGATCCTGCGACTGCGGGCTTTCGAGCCACTCGCGCAGAAAACGCGCCGTGATCTCGCCAATGTCGTCGATTGCCGTCAGCTCCTCCACGCTCGCCTTCTCAAGCGCGTCGAAGCTGCCGAAGTGCTGCGCGAGCGTCCGCGCCGCTTTCGCGCCGATCTGCCGGATGCCGAGGCCGCAGAGAAGACGGGATAAGTCGTTCTTCTTCGATTGCTCAATAGCGTAGACCGCGTTCTGCGCGGACTTGAGGCCCATGCGGTCAAGCTGTGCGATGTCCTGAACGGTGAGCTTGTAGAGATCCGCCGCGGTCTGCACCAGTCCTGCGTCCACCATCTGCCGCAGCACCGCCGGGCCGACGCCATCAATGTCCATGGCCTCCCGGGATGTGAAGTGCTCCAAATACCGCAGAAGCTGCGCGGGACACTCCGCGCCGGTGCAGCGCATGGCGACGCCGTCCTCGTCCCGCTCCACCTTCGCGCCGCAGACCGGACAGCACTCGGGCAGATGATACGGCTTCAAACCATCTGGGCGCTTGGTGAAGTCGACGCGCACGATTTCGGGGATGATCTCCCCCGCCTTCTGCACGATGACCGTGTCGCCGATGCGGATGTCTTTCTCGGTGATGAAGTCCTGGTTGTGAAGGGTCGCGTTCGTCACCGTCGTACCCGCAAGACGCACCGGCTCGACGACCGCCTTGGGCGTCAAAACGCCCGTGCGTCCGACCTGCACGACAATGTCGACGAGCTTGCTCGGCTTCTGCTCCGGCGGATACTTGTACGCAATCGCCCAGCGCGGCACCTTCGATGTGCTGCCGAGGACGCTGCGATCGGAGAGGTCGTTGAGCTTGAGCACCGCGCCGTCCATGTCGAACGGAAGCGCCGCGCGCTCTTCGTTGAGGCGCACGATTTCGGTATTGACGGCGGTAAGATCGCCCGTTTTGAGGTACGGAATCGTCGGAAAGCCCTGCGACGCCATATAGTCAATGGTATCCGTGTGCTTTTCAAAGGTCTTCCCCTCAGCAAGCTGAAGGTTGAAAATGACAATGTCCAGCTTTCGTTGTGCGGCAATCTTCGGATCCTGCTGGCGCAGCGAGCCCGCGGCGGCGTTGCGCGGATTGGCAAACAGCGGCTCACCGGTGATCTCGCGCTCGGCGTTGAGCGCGGCAAAGACCGACTTCGCCATATAGACCTCGCCGCGCACGATCAGGTGCGGCAGCTTGTCCGGCAAAACCATCGGGAGCGTGGCAATGGTGCGGATGTTCTCCGTCACGTCCTCGCCAGTGCGACCGTCGCCGCGTGTCGCTCCCCTGACGAAGCGCCCTTCGCGGTACTCAATGGCGACGGAGAGCCCGTCCACTTTCGGTTCGACGCTGTATTCGACATCCTCCAGCTGCTCGCGCACGCGCGCGTCAAACTCCGCGACCTCATCCGCGTTGAACACGTCCTGCAAGCTCTCAAGCGGAACCTCGTGCCGCACAGGCGCAAAGCTATTCGACGCGGTGCCGCCGACGTGCTGGGTCGGCGAATCCGCCGTAATCTCCTCCGGATGCGCCGCCTCCAGATCCTCCAGCTCGCGCAGCAGGCGGTCGTATTCGTAGTCGGGCATGGTTGGCGCGTCCATGTCGTAGTAAAGCTTACTGTTGTACTCCAATATCTCGCGCAGCTCACGGATGCGCTTTTGATAAGGCTGTTCGGGCATTTTGTTCTCCTATCCGTTCAAAATGTATTCTTCGGCGGTATCCTTGATATGGTCGGAATGAAAATAGGTATAGCTTTCCGGAACGCCGCCGACGATAACGGTCTCCGCCACGGCAAAGCTGTTGCTCACGCGCGTTCCGGTAGAAAAACCGGGCAGCAGGATGCCGACTGAAACATCTACGACAAGCATGATACGGTGTCGTGTCTGGTTGATGCCGGCGTCCGTAAATGCGTTTTCGAAATGCGCGCTCGGCGTGCCGACCGATTGCATTTTGACCTTGATCGCCGGCCCGCGCCCCGCGAGCAGCGGCGAGCCGGTCAGCGTTCCGACGGGGATGGACAGATCGCGCGTATCCACCTCGCTCATGCGCTCAAGCACATTCGTCAAGATCGCGCTTTGTAAGCGGTTGAACTCCGCCATGTTGCTCTTGACCGCGACAATGCGGCCGGTATTGTCCTTTTCAAGCATCATCAGGCTATCGTAATCGACCTCGCCCTCGTAAACCGTCTCGTTGACCGCGGCATTGACGATACGCGTGACCGTGTTCGCCACACGCACGGTCGCAAGGCTCGTCAAAATCGGCTTCAGGTGCGAGGCGGCGACCAGCGCAAGCGTCAAAAGCGCCAGCGCAAAGGCAGCGACGCCGAAAAGGAACCGCTCCTTTCGTGAAAAAGCCCGATGCATATACCCGCGCATGACTCCACCTCACGGAATACTATGCGCGAAAGGCTTTTCCCTATTCGTCCAGCGCATTCACAAGCGCCTTGAAGCAATCGCCGCGCTCCATAAAGTTCTTGAACTGGTCGAACGCGGCACAGGCGGGCGAAAGCATCACAATATCGCCCTTCTCCGCACGCTCCGCCGCAAAAGCGACCGCGTCGCGCAGCGTGCTGCAGTCCACAATTTCCGGCATGCCCTTTCGATAGGCCTCACAGCCCTCGACGGCAGCGCGAATGGCGTTTGCCGTTGTCCCACAGAGAACAAGCAGCTTGACGTGCTTCACGATCTCAGGGGCAAGCGGCGTAAAGGGAATGTGCTTGTCGTATCCGCCGGCAATCAGGATCACTTTTTGATCAAACGAGCGCAGCCCCGCAATAGTGCGCGTCGGGCTGGACGCGATGGAATCGTTGTACCATTTGACGCCGCAACGCTCACGCACGAATTCGATGCGATGCTCCACGCCGCCGAAGTTACTCGCGACGAACCGGATCGCGTCGTCCGGTACGAGACCGTCGATGGCGGCAATGGCTGCGCAGTAGTTCTCGACGTTGTGCTGTCCGGGGATGCGGATGTCCGCGGTCTGGAGCACCTCACGGTCTTCGCCGCAGTGCCGCAGCCAAATCGAACCGCCGCGCACAAACGCGCCGTCTGCGACCTCTTCACAGCGGCTGAACAGCCGCACGCGGCCTTTTGCCCGCTGTGACAACGCACGCGTGGTGTCGTTGTCCGCGTTGAACACGGCGACGTCGCCCGCACCCTGATAACGGATGATGTTCTCTTTTGCGGCGATATACTCTGCCATGTCACGGTGTACGTCGAGGTGGTTCGGCGCGAGGTTGGTCATCACAGCGATATGCGGCGAACGGGTCATATCGAGCAGTTGAAACGACGAAAGCTCCACCACGGCGTAATCGTCAGGACGGATCCATTCTGTCTCAGCCAGCAGCGGATGGCCGATGTTGCCGCCGAGGAAGACCCTCTTCCCCGCCGCTCGCAGAAACTCTGCGAGGACGCTCGTGGTGGTCGTTTTGCCGTCGCTTCCGGTGACTGCGATGATGGGACAGGGACACACCTCAAAAAACACCTGCATCTCCGAGGTGACAACGCTCCCGCGCGCCTTTGCCGCGAGCAGTTCCGGAATATCCGGTCGCATCCCCGGCGTACGGAAGATGACGTCGGCGTCTAAATTCTGCAAATACCCCTCGCCGAGGCGCAGCGTCGCTCCCATTGCTTCCAGCTTCGCCGCGGCGTCGCCGAGCGCGCCGCGTTCCTTTTTGTCGCACGCGACCACGCCCACGCCGTTTTTGCACAACAACTCGACGAGCGGCGTGTTGCTCACGCCGATGCCGAGTACGGCGACGGTTTTTCCGCGCAATGCCGCGACATAAGAGCGGATATCCATAAAAAGCGCATCCTTTCCGCAGGATTTTCCAACTATGATAGTATATCGCAAAGACAGGAAAATAGCAACGCAGCGGATAAAATTATCCCTTTTTATTGAGGTAGGCAATCAATTGTTTCACAGCCTTCGCTCGATGAGAATATGTCTCCTTAAAAGAAATCGGCATACTGGCAGTAGTTTTTCCGTGTCCGTCCTCGGAAATAAAAATCGGGTCATAGCCAAAGCCGTTCGCGCCATCTTCCTGATAAGCAATGACTCCGTTCCAAATTCCTGTAAAAAGGTGTTCCTCCCCTGTTTCGTCAATAAAGCATATACAGGTCACAAAGCGGGCGCTTCGATCATCTGCCCCTTCGAGCCCTTCCAAAATAGCCATTCTGCGCTTATGCTCCGTTTCCAACCCTTTGTAGCGGGCGGAATAGAGCCCCGGCTCTCCGCCCAATGCCTTCACTTCCAGCCCACTGTCATCGGAAATCACGCAGCAATGAGCGATATCATAGATCGCACGCGCCTTTAAGGCGGCATTCTCCTCGAAAGTGGTTCCGGTTTCTTCCACTTCAAGATGGATGTTTTCCTCGCTTTGCGACCGTACCGAAAAACCAAACGGTTCAAAAATATCTTTGTATTCGCGGATTTTTCCTTTGTTGTTGCTCGCAATGATCAATTTCATATTTATCCTCCGTAAAAACCGATTTTTCCTGATTGCTTCAAACGTACTCTAACATATCTCCATACCCGTTTCAAGGCGCTTGTCTCCCTAATTGGATTTGGTGAAACCGGCAAAGTCTGGACCCATCAGCTTTCATTTTCCACCTTGACAGCCCGTCTGTCAGCAGTTACAATAATCCATGCGAGTAAGACAGACAGTCGCGCGTTTCGGTCGAAAGGCCGCTATGTGAGGAAAGTCCGGGCTCCACAGGGCAAGGATAACGGGTAACGCCCGCCGAGAGCGATCTCAGGAAAAGTGCAACAGAAATAGACTACCCGGTCGGCATTCGTGCCGGCTGGGAAAAGGTGGAAAGGTGCGGTAAGAGCGCACCCGACGGCGTGGAAGCGTCCGTCGCTGTAAACTCTATCCGGAGCAACACCGGTATGGGAGCAGGGGTTTCTAGCCGGACCCCAAGGCCGGCCCGGCTGCTCCCGGGGTGGCTGGAGCGCGTCGGCAACGATGCGTCGAGATAGATGACTGTCAAATACAGAACCCGGCTTACAGTTTTGCTCGTATGTATATGGAAACCGCGGCGCAAACGC